>NZ_JBFKMX010000143.1:0-8966 GCF_041629635.1 Pseudoalteromonas sp.
AGTGATCCTATTTTTAGGGCTGCGCACCGGCTTAATTGTGGGTGCTATTGTGCCGCTCGTAATGCTAGTAACCCTTGCCATAATGCAATATAGCGGCATTAAGCTTGAGCGCATGAGCTTGGCAACCCTGATTATTTCGCTCGGCTTATTAGTCGATAATGGCATTGTTATTGCCGAAGACTTTAAGCGCCGATTAGAGCAAGGCATCGACCGCTACAATGCCATGGTGCAAGGATGTAAAGAACTGGCAATTCCGTTACTGAGTTCATCAGCAACCACCATTTTCTTCTTTTTACCTCTAATGTTGGCTGAGCATGTCGCTGGCGAATACACTCGCTCAATTTCGCTGGTGATATTAATCACCTTGTTAAGTAGTTGGGTATTGGCTCTCACAGTTACGCCTATTTTGAGCTATTACTTTATAAAAGTGCCAAAAACCAGCACAAATGAGGTGGGTGAATTTGGTAAATTGACACGATTCTATGCGAAGTATGAGCAGTTTCTTCACTGGGTGCTTAAACACAAATCACTGTTTTTAGCGGCGATGTTTATGCTGCTAATTGGTGCCGGTGCATCAATGAAGTTTGTTGCTAAGCAATTTTTCCCAAATTCAGACCGTACGCAAGTACTCGTTAATATTGACTTGCCGCGCGGCACCTCATCGCGCGAAACCAATCGTCAGATGCAGGAAATCTTTAAGTGGCTTAATAACAAAGAGCAGTTTGATTACATTGAGAGCTTCTCTGGTTATGTTGGTTTTAGCGGCCCGCGTTTTGTGCTCTCACTTAACCCTGAAGACCCATCGGAAAACAAAGGGTTTATTGTACTTAATGTAACCCCAGAAACCGATGTTGCTATGCGGGTATTAGAGCTGGATACACAAATTGAAGCACGTTTCCCTAATGTATCCGCTCGCGTGCGTAAAATGTTTTTAGGGCCATCGGATTCTTCGATTCTTAAGGTGCAGGTAAAAGGCCCTGATAAAGAAGTCATTTACCAAAAAGCACAAGAAATTATGGCTGTGTTACATGCTGCACCCAATGCAATTAATGTGCGTACTGATTGGGAAAACTTGATTACCAAAATCTCGGTTAAAGTGGATCAGCACCGTGCTAAACGCGCAGGGCTTACCTCAAGCGAAATTGCACAAGCCCTTGAAAGCTACTTTAGCGGCGGTGTGATTACCAACTTCCGTGATCAAGATGAAATCATTCCAATTGTGCTGCGCGCCGGTGAAAATGAGCGTAATAGTTTAGATAGATTACGTACGTTAAATGTCTATTCCGAAAAATCTGGTCGCGCTATTCCATTGTTTCAGGTTGCCGACTTTGAGCCTATTAATCAGTTTTCAATTATTCATCATGAAGATATGTTTCGCACTATTAGCATAGAAGCACGCAACACTAAGCTTTCTGCAGAAGATTTTAAAGCCCTTGTGGATGAGCAAATTCAACTGCTTAAACACGATTTGCCGGTTAATCACACCATTGAATACGATGGTGTGATTAAAGAATCCGCTGAAGGACAAAAGGCACTGAGTGCCAATATGCCTATGGTGCTTGGTTTTATTATTATATTGTTAGTAGCACAGTTTAATTCGTTCAGAAAAGCTATGGTCATTTCTCTGACCATTCCACTGTCGTTTATTGGTGCAGTGATTGGTTTGCTTCTGATGCAAGCGCCATTTGGTTTTATTGTGACCCTTGGCCTTTATAGCCTTGCTGGGATCATTATCAATAATGCCATCGTATTAATTGATCGCATCGCGATTGAACAAGCAACTGGGAAAAGTAACTATCAAGCCATTATTGATGCCTGTTTAACCCGCCTTCGCCCAATTGCAATGACCACGATTACAACGATTATGGGTTTATTACCTTTAATCATTGGTAAAGATCCTTTGTTTTATGGCATGGCTTGCGTAATCGCCTTTGGCTTAGGGGTGGGTACTGTTTTAACTTTAGGTGTTGTACCTGCACTTTATGCTGGATTCTACAGAGTTAAGAAACAGGGCTAGTTAGTTAACTTCTTCACCCGAGTTCAGGTTTATTAAAAAAAGCACAAGGGTGACCTTGTGCTTTCACTTTAGGGAAATCAGCGCAAGCGCTAATTTTAAGTGATTGTTACATTAAAATGGGCAAGCAGGATGCTGAAAGATGATTTCAGATACTGCTTGGGCCATCAACAATTGTTCGTCAGGCAACAGACCTGATACAGGATCTAAAGTCACTGAATCAATGCGTAGACCCGTAATCACCTCTGCAAATACCAAGGCCGTTAGATACTTGCCAAGGGCTGATGCATGGTTGCCGTCTGTGGCATGTAGCTCTATTTGTGGCATTAACTGAAGTACCCTATCCCACACCAAACCGACCGGCGCGATGCAACTTGCTTGCTGAGCGGTAATAACTTGATGAAGACCATAGACATACTTAGCCTCAGTGTCATCTCCACGCTGGGGATGCTCTGGAAATAATATGGGTGTTACTCCTGCGTCTTTTGCTCTAGCAATCCATCTTTGGGCACCAGTTGTTGAATAATTAGTAGTGCGTGACTGCGAATATTTCTGCCCTTGCAAAATAATGTGAGACCAGTTGTCGTTTGCAAGTGCTTCAAGTGAACTAGTACTTTTAAAGCTAACATCTAAAAATCCATGGCCAATCATTTGGCTTTCAGCTGTTTTTTCATCTGACATTTGCTTAATGATAGATGACACCACGCCACCTAACCCTGAAACATGGCTGTTTCCTGTAATAGCAATACGATAAGCACTCAGGCTCTGGTTATTAGGTACCTGCACATTGCTTTTAGGCTCAACTTGCTCACTCACCTTATCGCCGATGGGCTCAAAGGTTTTCGATGGGGTTGAAGAGTCAGAGCAAGCAAAGCTAAATATGCTAAATAAAACTACGAGTAACACACGCATAAACTTACTCCAAAGCCATACTTTGTTGATAAATCAAATACAGTTTATCTGCTAAATAATCTGATTCATGAGGAACAGAAAAGAGTTTTGAAGATGCAACTGGGCTTGCACAATTTTGCCACGTATTGGTGACAGTGCCACTACTGCTCGTTGTTACCCCTGGGTGATTTGTTTGCTCAAATTGTGGTGCACAGCCGTTAATTGCCAGCCAGTGGTTTATTGTATTTTCAACACTGGCTATTTTGCCACTAGCGCGGCCATTAATCGGTACATCCGTATCGCTTGGGCTATGCAGGTGATGAATAGCAACGGCTGTACTTGTGGTGCAAGCATTAAAATCACCTCTGAACTGTCCTGCTAATGCAACTATTCCATTTAATTTTTCTGGAATTTGGCATGCAAGGGTATACGCCATAAATCCACCAGCAGAATAGCCAAAGATACGAGCCTTTTCGCCCTCAATGGTATAATTTGCATGAGCGTAATCAATTAGATCTGAAATGTAGTGGGTGTCATCGCTGGTGTTGGTATTAGTGCTACTATCCCACTCCCAGGCGCTACCATTACCATCTGGAATTATTACTAAATAGCCTTTTTGCGCTAACATCGGCGCATCAAAAATACCCGCAACTTTTGCCATGTAACCCGGTGCGCCATGTAATGTAAGAATGAGTCCTTTATAATTATGGCTAGTATCGCCAAAAACTAAATTGTCACGCCCTTCAAACTTTAGGCAATTAGCTCCCTCTGGAATGGCACGTATACCGCATACTGGATTGTTGTTATTTTGCTCAACTATTGGTTCACCACCTTTACTATCACTTCCGCCACAGCCTGAAATGATGCAGCTCGTTAGTATGAGTATCTGGGTTATTTTTGTCATTATTTTGATCTCTGTGTTGGTATAAAAAGCGAGATTAAAACTAACCAAAGGCTGTTATTGTGGCTTAATTAAGTTATGATAATTTGATAATGAAATTATAATAATTAATTAAATCATAATGATAGAAACCTCATTTAGCTTCGATGCTATTTTAATAGATTCGCAACAAAACACTTTAACTGTTGAAGGAAAGGCGGTTGAATGCGAGCCGAAGCTATTTGAGTTATTGATTTTTTTCTGCCGTAATAGCCAGAGGGCACTATCGCGAGATGAATTAATTGAACATGTTTGGCAAGGCAGAGTAGTAAGCGATGCGGCTGTAAATCGCGCTATCAGCCAACTTAGAAAACTAATCGAGCCTAACCCATCCCAGCCGATTTATATTTTAACCGTTAGTAAAATTGGCTATCGCTTTGCTGTAACGCCTATCACAAATAACAATAAATCACCTTCAATATCCAAATCGACTAAGCCCAAATCCAGTTTAAATAAGGTAATTGGTGTTGTTGCAGCACTTTTTGTATTTGCTATTTTTGTTTTGCTAAAACCAAAACCTGCCACTCAGGCGTTAAAACTAACTGAACGCGCAATTTTAACAGAGCAGCTCGGTATTACGTTTAATCCCTATTTCGATGAAACATCAAAGACCCTTTATGCATTACATAAAAAAACCAATGATGGCTTAATCCAAGTGGTTACAGTGCAAAAAGATGGCAGTGTACGCCCATTATTTGAAAGCACTGCATACTACACTGATGTTATCGCTCATGGCGATACAATCTATTTAGCTAGGCTGATAGATTTAACGGATAGAAAATGTGAAGTTGTTGAATTTAAGCGTCAGACTAAAAAACTTACCACATTACTTGATTGCGGAAATAGTGTTATTTCGCACCTTGCACTCGGTGATAACAATCGCTTAATTTACCCTTACCGAGAAAGTAACTCGTCACCTTATAAACTAATGGGGTTGAATACTCAAACGCACCGCCAGCAGCAACTAACTCACCCAGAAAGTGTTGGCAATACATTAGGGCATCGCATTTTTGCACTCTATAACCACACACTTGCCTATATTAATTACCATGCCACCGAGCTAGACAGTTTAGTATTGCTAGACATAAATGACCAATCTGTAAGTTACAATGCTCCGTTTTTAGATGGTGTTATATCCCTAACGTGGCATAACCAAACTTTATTAATTTCCGCAAAAAGTGGCTTATATCAGTTTGACACAACAAACAAAACACTCTCACAGCTAGATTATTCTGATACCTTTAATCGGATTTTTGCTAGCAATAATGCACTCTATGCTGAGCACTATTCAGTTATCTCAAACTTGTATCAGCTTGCTAAACAAACTGACGATAACACACCTACAGCACTTACTCAGCGTCAAGCTACAATAATGCAATTTACCCCTTCACCCATAGATGAACGCATTGCTTATGTTGAATCGTTAAATGGCATGCTCAGTATTAGAATTAATTCAGCTAATACTTCAGAAATACTGCCCTTTGACGGGCAAATCACCTATGTATCTAATTTAGCGTGGGCTGTTGATGCATCTAAAATTGCCGCTAATATAAACGATGAGCTTTATGTTTATGATGTTAACAACGCAAAATGGCAGCATATTAAACATCACTTTAGCGCGATTCACTTTGTTGGTTTTGATACAAATAACAACTTATACGTCAGTGCTGAACATCAACAAGCGTGGAATATTTGGCAAATTAGCGATTCATCAAACACCGCTTTGCAAATAACGTTTAATGGTGGTTATAGTTTTTATTTTGACCAAAGTACTCTTTATTACACTAAATTCAGTCAAGATGGTTTATTTAAAACGTTAGATTCAAAGACAGAAGAGGTAATGATTGACGATTTCCCATTATTACAATGGCGCAATTGGCAGCTAGTAAACAACCAAATTATTTACGCTAAAAACAAGCAGTATGTTGCTTTTGATACCCGAAATAAAACTATTTCACCTCTTGCTGAGTTAGCTAATTACAGTGCAAATGTCTGCCGTATGTCAACTATCAACGAACAATTCTATTGTAGTTTACTCGACAACCAAGTAAGCCAAATTTGGCGTATCAATATAAGTTTAAGCACCCATTAAAAAAGGCAACCAATTGGTTGCCTTGTTCCATAGAGAATGGAACCATTATGACTCGTTTGTGATGTTATTTACATGCGCCAGCATCTTGCCAAACATCCCAAGGGCCTGAGTTTTGCTCTGGGTTTGCACCTTGTGTCCACCACTGTGCTGTGTATAAGCGACCATTGTAAGATGCCTGCTCACCGGCAAGGAAAATTGCACTTGCCGTCCATGCAACTACCCCATTACACCCATTACCACCCGTATCACTACTCACTGTAATTGACTGTGTTTTGGTGTTAGTTAGTCCTTCACTATCCGCTACTGTTAAGCTTACAGAATAAGTGCCTGCTTGCGCATAACTATGGCTTGGGTTAGCTGCACTACTTGATGTATTGTCACCAAAATCCCATGCATAGCTAACAACGCCTTTATCATCGCTTGCAGCTTGTGCAAATGACACGTCTAAGCCAGTAGCATTAAATGAGAAGTTAGCAACCGGTGCTTGATTTTCACCACCGCCACCAGAGCATGCACCTGTGCGTTTCCAAACATTGGTATACACATCTGGCTGCGCCCCCGTTGACCACCAAGTGGCTTCATATTGATTGCTTTGATAAGCGACTTTATCACCCACTTTATAAGCAGTTGCCGCTGACCAATTAGCTACCCCGTTACAGCCACCCGTGCTGTCGTCACTAATTGTAATGCGCTGTGTTTTGCTATTTGTTTGCCCTTTTGTATCGGTAACGGTGAGGCTTACCGTGTAATCACCTGCAACACTGTAGGTGTGACTAGGATTTTGGCTTGCACTACTTGCACCGTCACCAAATTGCCATGCATAACTTGTAATGCCTTTATCATCGCTTGAGCAATCACTAAATTGCGCTGTTTTACCAGATACTTGTACCGCAAAATTGGCTACAGGCTTTGCATCTCCAGTACCTCCTCCACAGCTACTACCAGCTAAATATTCATACGCAGCTTTAGCTTGCACTATGCCATAGCCGTAAGAGGTATCGCGCCCTGTGGCTCCTTTATCTTTGGCCGTTGCATTTAGAGCATCACGAATTTGTTGGTTTGAACAATTCGGGAAATGACTCCAAACAAGTGCCGCAACGCCTGACACATGGGGCGTTGCCATTGAGGTACCACTGATACTTTTATAGCCACTGTTGATCCAGGTTGAGTTAACACTAACCCCAGGCGCAGCAATTTCTACTTGGCTGTTATATTGTGAGAACGACGCTTTGCTTTCACTGCTATTAACCGCCGCTACTGATACTACGGCATCGTACGACGCTGGATAGCTCATTGAACTATTACCGTCATTACCTGCTGCGGCAATGTGTAACATACCTTGCGCGTAACTATTTGCAAATGCTTGGCGCTCGGCGCTTGATTGACCCGAACCACCTAAACTCATACTGGTTACATTAGCACCCGCTTGCTGACATTGCTCAATCGCTCGGATTAAGTCGGAGCCATACGCCCAATTTCCTTGATCGTTAAATACCTTAACAATGTGAAGGCCAAGCTGGTTTGATGGGTTTACCCCAACCACACCTTGCCCGTTACCGCCAATTGCCGCAATGGTGCCTGCAACATGGGTACCATGACCATTGCCATCGTTATACCAATTGCCCGTATTATTGCTGCCGTAGCCATCATCACCGGTAATACCATTAGATGGTAAATCAGGGTGACCTAATTGGTAACCGGTATCCATAATGCACACCTTGCGATTACCGGTTAAATTGTCACTTACCTGATTCGCCTGCACCATACCAATGCCATAAGGTGTACTTTCTGCAAGAAGGTAGCGCTTTGGATCAACCTCTACTGACTGCACATCGGCACGTTGTAGTAACGCATTTCGCTCTGCTTGAGTGAGTTCGACAGCCACAGAGTTTGTGCTTGGCAGTACGTGTATTGTTTTAGCACCAACGCTAGTTGCTACTGACTGCAATTGATTGTGTTTAAATTCGCGTAATTGTTTTGTATCTGCAGTTACAGGCAGTTCAATGTTCAGTGAATCTGCTTTTAATGTAACAATAAATCGCTCAGAGCTATCTGTATCTAACGATACTTTATCCGTCGCAAACGCTGCGCCTGCAAAGGTACTGCAAAGTAATAAAGCGTGTGTTGTTTTATTAAATTTTGCTTTCATAACTATTGCCTTAATGTTGTTGTGAAGTAATGCAAATAGTTAACAAACTACTTACAAGAGTCACAGAAACAGAAAATAGACAACGCTGTCAATTGTAATTTCATATGTAAACAAATGAAAATAAACATAAAAGCTGGCATGTAAAATTGCCTTTACGGGAAAGATTCGGAACATTTGTACCTATTTAAGGGGGTTCATCAGAGAGCAAAAACTCTAAGCCCTCAAGTGTAAATATTTTGTTACCAGAAGTTATAACTAGAGCATCTTTAAAATATTTTTTTGGTATAAAAAACAAGCAAACCAAGAAACTTTAACCCTTGTTGTATGCAATTCACAGCCAGTTAGCCAAACCATTAAAATTAATCAGCCAACTTTGCCGTTAACAACCAAATTCAGCCGTTATTCACTTTTTGGCAATTTATTGCTCATTGCAAACTAGTATGAAGTCATCAACCAGGAAGCAAAGAGAAATCACTATGACACAGTTTCACTATCAAACAGTACCAGCACAGGTGGAATATGCAGGCTTTTTTAGACGTTTTGCAGCGCTTATCATTGATGGAATATTATTTTCATTGGTAATTGCCGCTTTTGCATTCACCTTTTTTGAAAATTACTTGTCATGGAGCCCGTTTAACTTTTTTGAATTTAATGATTTTATGAACCATGAGATTTTACCTTTTATTTTGACGGTGATGTTCTGGGTATATAAAGCAGCTACCCCAGGGAAAATGGCTGTGGACAGTAAGGTGCTTGACGCGACAACAGGCGAAAAGCCAAGTGTTGGTCAAAGTGTAATTCGTTACATTGGTTATTACATTTCAGCGCTGCCACTTGGATTAGGCTTTTTATGGGCAGCAATTGATGAGAAAAACCGTAC
>NZ_JBFKMX010000144.1:0-8959 GCF_041629635.1 Pseudoalteromonas sp.
AGATAGCAGAGAGAAAACATCATAGGCATTATTAGTGAGTATCGACACAGGCTGTTTTTCAATCTCAGTCAGTAACTTGGGAGAAGGATTGCTTAGAATTAGCATTGGAGAGTGGATAAAAACAAATAACAAAAAAAGTAAGATAACGGCCAAGGTAACAATAACACCAACCAACTCTCCGAACAGCCAGTAGGCTAATGCACACAATGTAATGCCGCAAACAAAATAGAGTATCTGATAAATACGTCTTTGTTTGTTTTGCATTGCACACCCGCTCAACCTGACAACCCTTAGTAAGTGTTGACGAGGTTAGCGAGATGCGCAAGTGCCGAATGACGGTTACTTCAGCCGTTCGTTGAGTAATTTATTTAGCTCAACAATTTGCGCTTTTAACTCAAGCACTTCAGCTTTGGTGGCTGGCTCATCTAATTCGTCAGTATTTTCTTTTACAAAGTTATCGTGCTCTTGCGTCATCACTTCAAGCACCACACCTACCATCATATTTAAGAAAATAAACGCAGTTAAAAAGATAAAAGACAAATAGTAAATCCAACTTAGCGGGTGCACCGCCATGGTTTCGTACATTACGTCTGTCCAGTCTTCAAAGGTTGCAACACGGAACAGCGTCAACATTGAAATCGATACATCGCGCCAAAGCGTTGGGTTAATTTCACTGAACATCATGCTACCAACAGCGGCATAAATGTAGAAAATTACAAACATTAGTAGTGCGATGTAACCCATGCGCGGAATCGCTTTAATCAGCGCATTCACCAGCATACGTAGCTCAGGCACCATAGAAACCAAACGCAGTACACGGAAAATACGCAGTAAACGCGCAATAAACACCGTTGAACCCGCGACAGGTAATAAGCTACCAATCACAATTATGGTGTCAAAAATATTCCAACCCTTAGAGAAAAACGCTTTAGGCCCTTTTGAAGCAATAAAACGAATTGCAATTTCTACCGCAAAAAATACTGTAATGCCTTTATCTAACAGCAGTAAGAGATTTTCCATCCACACAGGCAAGGCATAAGTATGCGCACCAACACTCAGTGCCGATACCACAATGACAAAAATAACAAAGGCTTGAAACGCTTTACTGTCGTCGATTCGTTGAAACTGGCTTTGTATGGCCGTGAACATACTGAATTTCTCTTACTGGTTAGCAAAATAAAAAACGCATTATAACCATCCATTAAGCGAAGATCTAACTGCTGCTTTTAGCGCACTGCAACAACATGTTATGCGCTAAAAGCAGCAGTTAAAAAATTATGCTTTATGCAGCTCGTTGCCCTTTATGGGTTTTATTAAAAAGTGATAAAGTGAGTTTTTTTGCTATCAAGAACTCTTATGCGCATTATTCACACATCTGACTGGCATCTTGGCCAGAGCTTTTTTAATCAGTCTCGGCAAAAAGAACACCATTTATTAATCAAATGGCTAGCAGAGCAAGTTAAAGCGCAGCAAGTGGATGCGGTGATTATCGCAGGAGATATTTTTGATACTGGCACGCCACCAAGTTATGCGCGCAGCCTTTACAGCGAGCTTATTTTGGCGATGCAAGCAGCTAATTGTCAGTTGATTGTAACCGCTGGCAATCACGATTCGGTAGCTACTCTTAACGAGATTAAAAGCTTAGTAAAAGCGCTTAACTGCCATGTGGTATCACAAGCAAGTGAAGATGTAGCAGAGCAAATCGTCGCTATAACTAAAGCCGAAAAAACACTAGGTTATGTCTGTGCCATTCCATTTTTACGCAGTAAAGACATTATCACCAGTCGCGCCGACGAAAGCATAAAAGAAAAACAAGACAATCTTGCCAAAGGTATTTATCAACACTTTGAAAACACCTTTCAGGCCGCGCAAACATTAAAAGCAGGGCAAGAAATACCGATTGTTATGACGGGCCATTTAACTGCGGTAGGCGCATCTAGCTCAGAGTCAGTGCGCGATATTTATATCGGCCACCTGTCAGGTATAAACGCACATCAACTGCCAAACGCCGATTACATCGCCCTTGGTCATATTCATGGCGCTCAAAAAGTTGGTAAAGAAGGTAATGTGTTTTATAGCGGCTCGCCAATCGCCCTTAGTTTTGATGAATTAAAACACGCAAAATCGGTCAACTTAGTTGAGTTTAACGGGCAAAATGTTTCGCAAATAAGCCAACTTGAAATCCCGCGCTTTCAAGCAATGCAAACCATAAAAGGCAACCTCGCCGAAATTAAAAACGCATTAACCGTATTTGCAGAGCAAACTGCAACAACCTGGCTGAGTATTGAAGTTACCACCGACGACTATATTAGCGACCTGCAAAATACCGTGTTAGATCTCACCAAAGACCTGCCTGTTGAAGTATTACAACTAAAGCGTGCGCGTAAACATGTAGCTAAACTTAGCCAACAAAAGCAAGAGAATCTATCTGAAATAACACCTTTAGAGGTTTTTGAGAAACGCATCGCACTTGAAGAGTTTACAACAGATGACGATCTTGCCCGTAAAGAGCGCCTAACCCAGCACTTTATTTCACTGCTTAATACAGCAAAAGGAGCGCAGTCATGAAAATATTGTCGCTGCGTTTTGCCAATTTAAACTCGCTAAAAGGTGAATGGAAAATCGACTTTAACAAAGCGCCATTCGCCGAAAGCGGTATTTTTGCTATCACTGGGCCAACTGGCGCCGGTAAAACCACTATTTTAGATGCCATTTGCTTAGCGCTTTATAACAGCACGCCAAGGCTTGGTGCAATCAGCGCAAGTAATAATGAAATAATGACCCGTGGCACCAGTTACTGTTTAGCTGAAGTTGAATTTGCCGTAAATCAAGGTGTGTATCGTGCTTTTTGGTCAATGCGCCGTGCCCGTAATAAGCCTGACGGTAACTTACAACCAGCAGAAGTAGAGCTGGTTGAAGTGGCGAGCAACAAACCCATTGCGGCGCAAATTAAAAAGAAAGATAAGCTAATCGAGTCACTCACTGGCCTTAACTTTACCCGCTTCACAAAATCCATGATGTTGTCGCAGGGGCAATTCGCCGCATTTTTACAAGCCAAAGAAGCCGACCGCGCCGAGTTATTAGAAGAACTCACCGGCACCGAAATTTATGGCCAAATTTCACAATTAGTGCACCAACGCTTTGGTGAAGCACGCGATGCGCTTAATGTGATAAGCACCAAGACAGAGTCGCTCGAACTGTTACCTGAAGAACGCATAAATCAAATAAACCAGCAAGTTAGTGAGCTACAAACACAACAAACTAATTTAAAAAGCGAGCTTACCAGCCTGCAAGCAAAACGCGATTGGCATAACCAAGTTACACAAAACCAACAGCGTTTAGAAAAACTGCAACAGCAAAAAATTCAACTTGAAAATGAACTTGCTGAGAAACAGCCAGCGCTAACGCGCCTTGAAACGGCCCTGCCCGCACAAAAGATCGCGGTTGATTTAGATAAACTCGCATCGTTAAACACTGCCAAGCAAAACCAAATCGCCAGTATTGAAAGTTATCAACAACAAGCAAACTCTCGCGCAAACGAGCAAGTAAAGGTAGTTGAGTTAACTCACTCACTAGCCACTAAACTCGATACTGCCAAACAAGCGCAAAAAAAGTTATTTGAGCTTATTGATAACCAAGTAATCCCACTCGATAACCAACTTTCGCATAGCAAAAGCAAATTAAGCGAGTTAAATCAGCAGCTAGAAAACTTGTATATACAAGAAAAAAAATTGACTGAAGCGCTGCAACAAAGTGAAAGTAGCATTCATAACCTTGAAGCTGAAAAGCAGCAACTTGCCGCTAGTTTTGATCAAACCATCGATATAGAGCAATTTGAACATCAGCTTGCAGAGTGGCTTAATGAGCACACCAAACTGCAACTAAACGCACAGTCTTTGCAACAGCAACAAAACCAGTTAACCGAGTTAGCCGAAAGCAAAACCGTCTTAAACCAAGCAATTGGCGAGCAACAAACAGGTATCGCAAAAGAGCAAACAAAGCGTGAACAGCACCAATTACAAGTTACGCAGTTACAAACACAACTAAGTGAATTGGGTGTTAACTGTGATATTGATGTGTGTGAAAACACAATAAACTCAGTTAAACAGGCGCTAGATAAAGCCAAAACTGCAAAACAGCAGCAAACTCAATGGCAACAAATAACAAACGAAATATTTGCGGATAAAACTCAGATTCAAGTTTTACAAAATGCCCAACCTGAGTTAAAAGCGCAGCTTGCTTCACAAAATGCACTACTGAAAGCTCAGCAACAAAGTTTAGATACCTCACTTCGCTTACAAGATGCAGAGGCCCAATTAGCTCTGCTACGACAAGATTTAGAAGAAGATACCCCCTGCCCACTTTGCGGTAGTGCTCAGCACGACTTAAGTCATTTTGAGGCTGGTAACACGTCAGGTGATGAAAACACGCACATCGCAATGCTTAAACAAGAGATAAGTGATTTACAACAAAATGTGATAGGGCTTTCCGCAGCACTTAGCAGCAACGCCCAACAAATTGATGCATTAAATACCGCAATCACGAATAAAACCCAGCAACTAGATTCAATCGCCACAACTTGGGCGATTGAACAAATTGCGATTAGCGATGAAACCGCTTTACTGACGTTTATTGCAGAAACAGAGCAACACCTTTCAACCGCGTTACAAAACCATGAACAAGTTAAAGCAATAAATACTCAGTTAACTGAGGCGCAACACGCAGAACGCGAGTTAAACCATCAAATACAATTACTGGCTGAAAAACTCAATAGCGCGACTGAGCAATTACAAAACTTAACTACCAAAGAGCAAAAGCTATTAACAGCCTTTAATGAGCAGCAAAAGGCTTACACCTCAGCACTTACAAAGCTTGTATATACAATTAATAGCAGTGGGTATTCCTGCCAAGAAGTCGATGTAGCCAACTGGTTTAACGAACAGAAACAACAGCTAAATACACTTAAAACACAGCATAAAAAACACCAACAAGTGCAACAACAACTCGCTCTAGCACAGCAGGCACGCAACCATTTATCACAGCAGCAAATGGAAAATGCAAAGCAACAAAGTGAATTAAAAAATCAACACGAAACCACACAGCAGAAAATTGCAGAGCAAGCACACACACGCCAGCAACTATTTGGGGATAAATCGGCCGCAACTGAAAAGCAGATATCACAAGCATACTTAGAAGCGCTTCAATCCGAAGCAAAAACCGCTGAAACACACGCCCAACAAATTAATGCCGAGCTCACCAAGCTCAACGGTCAGCTAAGCGAAAAGCGAGAACAACTTAATCATACCAATGTGCAATTAAACGAGGTGCAAACCAAGCTCACTAAACTACTGGAGAAAACTCCTTATGCGACCATTGATGAGGCGCAGCAAGCGCGTTTATCAGCAGATGAATTTGAGAAATTAGTTGAGCTTAAACGCCAATTAGATGCTGCACTTACACTTAATAGCGAGCAAATAAATACTGTTTCAAATGAATTGAAAGCCCAACAAGCGCATGAATTTAAGACGCTAAACCTAAATAGCCAACAGCTACAAAGCACCTTTGACGAGCTAAATGAAACCCTTGGTCAAACCAACCAACAACTGGGGTTATTGAGCAATCAAATTAATGAAAATGCAGCGCGACAAGACAAACTTAAAGATTTAAAACACGAGCTCGATTTACTTAACCGCGAGTATCAAGACTGGCATTATTTACACGGTTTAATTGGCTCTCAAAAAGGCGATAAATTTAGAAAATTTGCCCAAGGTTTAACGCTTGATAATTTGATTTACCTTGCTAATCGACAACTTGAAAAGCTCACTGGCCGCTACCTATTAAAACGCAAAGAAGACCAGTCGTTAGAAATGCAAATTATCGACCTTTGGCAAGGCGAGCAAGTACGCGATACCAACACCCTATCTGGCGGTGAAAGCTTTTTAGTGAGCCTTGCTTTGGCACTCGCGCTTTCCGATTTAGTTAGTCATAAAGTGAGTATTGATTCACTGTTTCTAGATGAAGGTTTTGGCACACTCGATAAAGAAACCCTCGATATCGCCCTTGATGCGCTCGACAACCTACATGCCAGCGGCAAAACTATTGGCGTAATAAGTCATATCGATGCGATGAAAGAACGTATACCAGTGCAAATTAAAGTGCGTAAAAAGTCAGGATTAGGCATCAGCGAACTCGACCGCACCTATAAGTTTGATACAATAGCCAGCGAAACCAGTTAAGAGATTTATCCATGTCACAAGCTTTTGTTGTAGAACTTGAAGAGCAACCGATTGAATTATGTAACTTATTAAAGCTACTTGACCTAGTTGAGTCTGGCGGCCAAGCAAAAATGTTAATTGCCGACGGCTATGTTGCTCTTAATGGTGAAATTTGCCTACAAAAACGCAAAAAAGTATACGCTGGTGACACGGTAGAATTCGACGGCCAACTATTCCAAGTTGCAGAGTTTTCAGGCGAAAGCACTGAGAGTGATTACCAAGAAAGCGAGTCATTTGAAGATGATTATCAAGATGACGCAGCTGAATATCAGCCGGTAACTGAGGAACCAAAAGCGGCAACTCCAGCGAATAATCCGTCGCCATCAAAAGCGAAAAAAACAGATAAAAAACCAGCCGCTAAAAGCGCAAAAACTAAAGATAAAAAAACCGGCAGAAAACCAATCTCGTTTGGGTAATAGTTCAGCTTTAATCGGCTATATCGATTGATGATTAAACTAGCTTAAAATTAAATCTATCCTATAGTACACACCTAAAACAAGGTCATGGAAGGCCGATGCGACTTAGCAAAACTTTTAAATATAGCCTAACTCTAAAGTTCACCTTGTTATCACTGCTACATACTTCGTTTAAATTTCTATAGTGAATTAGATCATTTGTAACACGCTTTATGATTGAAAGACATAAAATTTATATATCATAAAACTTATACTAAGCTTTGAATATTATAAGTCACATTTCCCCCTACACAAATGATAAAGCAGCAGAATTTTAATAATTCTTACAACCCAAAGGTTGCCGACAGTTATGTAGAACATCTTTCTGAGTGTACAAAAAAGCATAAAGTTGCAGCTATGGAAGATATTTGTAATGAGTTTGGTGTTCTATTGGTACCAAGAGGCACATGCATTGAACGGCGAGTTATTAGCTTTCTCACAGGTCACAAAATGCAAAAAGCCCTAGATAATGTCATTGGCATTGAAGGCAGCTTGACTAGCCAAACTTTATTAGAAGATATACATAACTTTATTTTAAGTTACCCCGATTTATCGATGATACATAGCGGGGAAGAATTTGAAGCTGTGTTACAAAATTTATGCTGTGATATACAAATACCAAGAGTTTTACTGCAGAAACTCACGGTGCTTAAAGTGCAGATGCCAGATATTTATCAACAAACATTGTTTTGCTCATGGTTTGGAGCCATGATCGCGCGTGAAATGGGCCTACCATATAAAAAAATATACAACACATTTTTAACCGGGCTATTTCATGATCTTGGGTTATTGCATGTACAACCAGATACCTTAAAAAAAACAGGTAACTTTAATGACTCCGAATGGCATTCAATTGAATGTCATACCTTTATCAGCAAGCTCATTGTAGAAAGTGTTAACGTGTTTGACAGTGATATTACAAAAGGGATTATGCAACACCATGAGCGTTGCGATGGCACCGGATACCCTAATGAACTGACCAAAGAAAAATTATGCTACACTGGCCAGATTATTGGTTTAGCTGATATTCTTTACCATATTCGCAGCCGCCAATTTTCAATTTTAGGTAGGAATATGGCTGATATCATGCCCTACCTTCAAGTTAATTCAAATACTTTTCTGTTTGAGTCCTATCAAGCCGTATACGCAATTATTCACCGTTCAAACCTGGCGGTTACAGATCTGCTTAATCGAAAAGACTTTCCTACGCTCCCAAAACGGCTCGCAGTGCAACGCACAAAACTCGAGAAACTATGTACCGATTTAACTGATTTCATAAACCAAATCAATGAAATAAGTAAGAAGCGTCACTGTAAGTCTCTTATTTATTCAAGTTCACAAATTTTCGACATTATTACACGTTCAGGCATAGGTAGTACTGAAATAGTGAAGTGGCTTGAGGAGTTAGATGATAGTAGCTTTGATCATAATCATGCTGAATTACAAGAAATTGACGCCATGCAATATGAATTACTGTGGATGATTAAAAGAACTTGCCGCCTGATCCCCGCCATACTAAAAGATGAAATCTCCCTTAGCAACGACCACTATGAAGATTTCAAGAAAATTGCGATTCAAATAGAGCAAGATTTACACGATGCATGGGAAAACTATGAACACTAACCATCTAACTGATTAAAATAAACACAATAATTGCAAAAGCACTTGGCATTATTGTTCTTTTAAAGACCATCACTTTGATTAAATTTGTCCATAAAAACGCAAAAGTATCTGCTAGCGAAAGCGTTGAGAGACTAGCAAGCCCCAGATTTATTTGAAAACGCCAATCAAGATGACGACACAGTTGAATATCAGCAAATAGCTGAAGCAGCAACTCCAGCGAAGAATCCGTCCCTGCAAAAGCTAAAAAAGCGGATAAAACGCCAACCGCTAGAAGTGCAAAAACTAAAGATAAAAAAACCGGCAGAAAACCGATTTCGTTTGGGTAAAGGGTGGGTTAAGCTTTTAGATAGCCACCTTGCCGCTCAGGTGACATTACTTTAGAGCGGCATTTAAAAACCCACACTTGCCTCCCTGCATTTATCTTGCGTCATCCATGACGCACTCGTTCATTCTTTTTAAACGTGTTGTAGTGGTCAACTAATATTGGCCACGGTTTTGTATTCAAGCCAGTATCTTTTTTCTGACTCATTCGGTGTTAAACCAGCATTGTAATGATGCGGTCTAACTGAGCTGTAATAACCAACGATATAATGAGTTATTTCAGCT
>NZ_JBFKMX010000145.1:0-8912 GCF_041629635.1 Pseudoalteromonas sp.
AACGTTTTCTGAGCTTATTTATAATCGTTTAAATGACGGTGGTTACATCAAAAAGCGTACTATTTCGCAATTATTTGATGAAGAAAAAGGTATTTTCTTACCAGACCGCTTCGTAACTGGTACCTGCCCTCGCTGTAAAGCAGAAGATCAAAATGGCGACAGCTGTGATGTGTGCGGCGCAACCTACAGCCCTACTGAATTAGAATCACCAAAATCAGTAATGTCAGGTTCAACACCTGTACTTAAAGATTCAGAGCACTACTTCTTCGACTTACCGGCATTTGAAGACATGCTTAAAGCATGGCTAACATCGGGCTCAATCCAAGGTGAAATGGCAAACAAACTAAATGAATGGTTTGAAGATGGTCTGCAGCAATGGGATATTAGCCGTGATGCACCTTATTTTGGTTTTGAGATTCCAGGCGCCCCAGGTAAATACTTTTATGTATGGTTAGATGCACCTATTGGCTACATGGCAAGTTTTAAAAATTTATGTGATAAAACCGGCCTCGATTTTGACGCATTTTGGTCAACTGATTCAGAAGCTGAGCTTTATCACTTTATCGGTAAAGACATCGTCTACTTCCACAGCCTTTTCTGGCCTGCAATGCTTGAAGGTGCTGGCTTTAGAAAGCCTAATAACGTGTTTGCTCACGGTTTTGTTACGGTTAATGGCGCGAAAATGTCTAAGTCGAAAGGTACCTTTATTAAAGCGCGTACATACTTAGATCATATTGATAACCCTGAGTACTTACGTTACTACTTTGCGGCTAAACTTAATTCTGGCATTACCGATTTAGACTTAAATCTGGATGATTTTGCCCAGCGAGTTAACTCTGATTTAGTTGGTAAAGTAGTTAATATTGCAAGCCGTTGCGCAGGCTTTATCACCAAGAAGTTTGATGGCAAGTTAAGCGCTGATATTGCAGAGCCTGAATTACTCAATGAGTTTGTAAACGCGCAAGAAAGCATTGCAACCTCGTTTGAAAACCGTGAGTACAGCCGTGCCATTCGTGAGATCATGGCGCTTGCGGATAAAGCAAACCAATATATTGATGCTAAAGCACCGTGGGTGTTAATTAAGAACGAAGAGACTCAAAACGAAGCACACCTTGTGTGTTCAATGGGTATTAACTTATTCAAATTATTAATGACTTACTTAAAACCTGTGCTTCCAGCAATGACAGAACAAGTAGAGACTTTCTTAAATACTGAACTAACATGGCAAAGCATTAATACAGCTCTAACTGGTCATGAAATTAGTAAGTTTAAAGCGCTAATGCAGCGTGTAGAGATGGATAAAGTAAACGCTATGCTTGAAGAATCAAAAGAAAGCCTTGCACCAGCAAAACCAGCAATTGATTCAAGTAGCCCATTGGCAAAAGAGCCAATTGCTGACGAAATTGAGTTTAACGACTTTGCAAAAGTTGACCTGCGCGTTGCTAAAATTGCGAAGGCCGAACACGTGGAAGGCGCAGATAAGCTACTTAAACTAACACTCGATTTAGGCGGCGAAACGCGCCAAGTATTTGCTGGTATTAAATCAGCATATCAACCTGAAGATATTGAAGGCAAACTAACGGTGATGGTTGCAAACCTTAAGCCGCGTAAGATGCGCTTTGGCATGTCAGAAGGTATGGTACTTGCTGCAGGCCCTGGTGGAAAGGAGATATACATCTTAAACCCGGATGACGGCTCAGAGCCAGGTATGCGCGTAATGTAATTACCAAACAAAAACAAAAAACCGCTACTTAGCGGTTTTTTGTTTCAAAACTTAGCTAGAACAAACTAGCTAGTCTCGCACTTAACCAATTGCGCAATTAATTATGCGTGGATCTGTTTTATTGAGCGCATAAAAGATTGATACGCTGTACTAATTTCTTTTTGTGAATCGTTCTTCAAAGCCTGCTCTAATGATTTCGCCATATTGCCAAGCTCGGCAAAACCAAACATGCCCGCTGCGCCATAAATTGCATGGCATAATTTTGCCAACTCTGGATTATCACCTAAAGTAAACAAATGTTCTGCAAGCATTTTTTGTTCAGTTAAATTATTGATAAATTGCAGTCGCATGATTTGTAAGTCTTGTTCAGGTATGACCGCGGCTTCTATTGGCACATCTAAGTACTTACTTAATTTCTCATAAAATTCTGCTTGGTCGATCGGCTTGGCAATATGGTCGTCAAACCCTAAAGATAAATAGTGCTTTATTTCATCCGTCATAGCATTTGCAGTCAACGCTAAAACTGGGCAAGACACACCGGTTGCACGTATTAGCTCATGTGCTTCTAAACCATCCATGATAGGCATTTGAATATCAAGTAAAATAATATCAAACTCATCATTAAGCGAAGCCTCAACAGCTTCTTTACCATTATTTACACTAACGATACTAAAGCCTAAATTTTCAAGCATGCGTTTAATCAACACTCGGTTGTCAGGGTGATCTTCTGCTAATAAAATCTTGCCTTCAAGTTTTTTAATTGCCGCATTGCGCTTGGTACTAGGTTCATTTTCTTTGGTAACTTGATAAGAGTCCAACCATTGTGTCTCTGGGGTGGTATGACATGGTAAAATAAAACTAAACTTAGAACCTTTACCTATTTTACTTATCACGTTCATTTTTCCGCCTAAACGATCAACCAGGTTTTTGGATATGTGAAGGCCCAGTCCTGTGCCGCCATACTCTCTAGTTGTAGATAAATCAGCTTGATGGAAGGGACTAAATAATTTATCGAGCGCTTCTTTCTCCATACCGATGCCAGTATCAACAATGGTAATTTTCAAATCATTCTCTTCCATTTCAACTTTAATACTAATACTACCCTTCTTAGTAAATTTTACCGAGTTACTTGTTAAATTGAGTAAAATCTGACGTAAACGAACAGGATCTGACATAATGAGGTTAGGTAATGGAAAGTGGTAATCAATATGAAATTCAAGCCCTTTATCCCGAACCTGACGTCCTAAAATGGAGCCAACCTCTGACATTAATTTGAATATATTAGTTGGTACTTGCTCGATGGTAAGCTTGTTAGCCTCAATTTTAGATACATCTAAAATATCATTAATCAAACTCAATAAATGCTTACTATTTTTCTGTATCACTTTTAAACCATGACGCTGCTCCTCAGTTGAAAGAGAATCGTCATTATTTAGAGCATCAATGTAGCCTAAGATGGATGTCATAGGGGTGCGAATTTCGTGGCTCATATTCGCCAAAAAACGTGACTTAGAAAGATTTGCATCTTTCAGCTCTTCTGTCAGTACTTCAAGTGCTATCGTGCGCTCTTTAACTTTTATTTCAAGATTTTGGCTTAGGTCTAAATTTTGTTGGTTAATAAGACGCAATTTATCTGCCACTGCAAATGCCAATAGCAATGCATCAAGAGTTATACCAATAAGCCCGTACAAATAAAAATTAGCGTTAATATCGGGGAATAATCCTAAGTTATTTAAATTACCCACCATATTAGGTAGTAACATCGCAAGATAAGCCAAGATAAAGTAACGCGCGGGTTTAAAGCCGTACTGCCAACTTAGTAAGCCAGCAGCCATGCCTACTACCATCATGATGCCCGTGACCATGGTTGCCCATATAAAGCCAAAACCCGGTACAAAAAGACTTACTGGGATGCCGATAAGTGCAATTAAGCCAATCCAAATTGCAGCCTTTGACAATTGTGGGAAACGTTCATCCAATCTCAAAAAAGGTATAAAGAACAATGCATTAGTCAAAGGTAAAAGTATAAAGCCAAGCCAGTGAAGCGATGACGTATTAAAGCCGAGCAGTTGCTGGGGAATGAGAAAAAAATGACTCCAAGCGAACACCCAAGATGCAGTAAATAATGCATAGTGCAAATGCATTTTTTCGCGAGATACAAAATAAATCAGTAAATTATATAATCCTAAAGCAATACCAATACCAAAACACAACAACATGATGGTCGCATTGATTATAGCACTTTGGTTAAAGTCATTTTCGTTATGCAATATCAATTTAGGTGCTGTATAGAAATAATCACTGGTAATTCGCACAATCAACACATAGTGCTCACCTTTTATCAGTTTCACTTTGTTAGCGAAATGAAATGGCGTAGTAATAGGATGGTCTTCTCCAGAAAAGGAATGCTGCGTGTTCTCTTTATCAAATAAACTGACTTCGATCTCATCTACCATGAAGTTTGATGGGGCAATGACATAATCACCAGAAGGCAAATCATTAGTAAAAGACACCACATACCACACTTCATCACCGAAAATATTTGGCCGTCTCTTTACGTGCTTTTTATATTGCCAAGTATTTGCCTCTGCATAGCTTAATGGAAAAGTGAGGGATTGTTCAGATTCTATTTGCAAGGAGTTATTAAGTAAATTGGTAGTTAGTACATGTTCAGATAAAATGGTAGAGGCCAGCACTTGCTTACTTAATAGTAAAACACAGACGAATACAAAATAAGTAACAAGTGTTTTTATCATCTACCACTTCCTGAATAAGGCTTAAAATTGATATCGAAGATTTAAACCATATTGGCGGCCTTGCGCTTTAAAATCTTCTAACATGCCTAAAAATGAACTCAAGTCGAATTTTAAATGACTGTAGTGCTCATCTGTTAAGTTTTTGCCCCACAGGTTAACATGCCAACTAGCAATGCTATATGAAATATTTGCGTGCCAAAGCAAAACATCATCTTGCATTGCTGATTCGTTCATATTTTGGTCAAAGTAATATTCAGATTGGTAATCATTTCCTATTGAGAAGGCAAGCTCACCGTTACTTATATTCATTGAATAATTTACATTTGTTGCAATATTCCATTCAGATGTAAATGGTAAACGGTGATCAGTTAACTTATTACCGAGGGGATCAGTATATTCATCAAATTCAGCATGGGGTAAATACCCAATGTTAAACGACACATCTAAATTACTGCCCAAATACCAAGTATTTTCAATTTCAGCACCATAAATCGTTGAAGATGCAACATTTTCAAGCAGCTGTAATGGCGGTGCACTTGGAATAGCACTGGCCTGGTTCATAAAAACTTGCTGATCTTGATAATCATAATGGAATGCTGCTGCAGAAATTTTCCATGTGTTATCAAAAACCTCTGTACGCAGACCCAATTCATTGGCAATCAAATATTCAGGACCATATGCCGCTAACTCTGCTTGTTCTTCGGTAGCAATAAAACCGCCATAATACCCACCACTTTTATAACCATTTGAAAGCGAGTAATAAACTTGCATTCCATTTAACGTTTGATAATTAAGTGCCAGCTTTCCTGATACCTGGTCATCACTTTCACTGCCTGAAACACTATAATAATCAATCATCTGACCACTTAAGTCAGTCAGGTCTAAGACAATATTCAAATCACTTTGAGATTCGTAGCGCGTTGTTTCATCAGTATAACGCGCACCTAACACAACCGTAAATTGATTACTTACTTGCCAGTCAAATTGCGCAAAAAGTGCTGTCGATTCAATATTAATGGTATTGTCGTAATAGAAAGTGGTGGTTAGGCTTGGTGATATGATACCTCTAAAATCACGCAAAATATCATTAAAGTTGTCTTGTTTTATATCTTCATGCAAGTAATAAAAACCTGCCATTAAATGACCGATATCAAATAAACTAGACAGGCGAAATTCTTGGCTGAAAGCGTCATCTTTTGTGCCAAGATGTCCTTCACACAATTGTGCAGGACTACCATCACAATTAAAACCATGATCACGATTAAGTGAGTTGTATGCTGTAATACTGGTGACTTCAATAGTGTCATTAAATTGGTAATTCAAATTTAATGATGCGCCAATAGTTTCCGTATCATGCGCTTGCTCATTATTAACCATAACATCAAAAAACTGCTCACTACCGTCATTAAAGCCAAACGCATCAAAACAGTTATTTGAACCTAGTTCAGCTGAATTGCACAGTACCCCATTGATGGGATCTTTAAAGATACCAATAGAACCAACAGGGTTTACAGTGCCATTCCAATCATTACCTTTTAGCTTAAACAGCATATCAAGCTTATCCCACTGACCCAGTAAGGATACTCGATAATCGGTTTGCACCATGCCCGCTTGTTTAGCGCCTGGGAACAAGTTATTTGTCGAATAATCATACTCTTTGCTACTAACGGAAATACGGGTAGCCATAGTGCTGTTAATAGGTAAATTGGCGACCCCTTCAAGTAGGCCAAAATTTAAATTACCACGACCAACTTTAATGTAACCATCCAAAGTATTAAGCTCAGGAAGTTTATTGCGAATTAAAATTGCACCTCCGGTGCTATTACGTCCAAATAATGTGCCTTGTGGCCCGCGTAGTACCTCTATACTTTCTAAATCAAATAAATTTACTAATTGATTATTTGCAGCCCCTACAGTGACATCATCTTGGTATATAGCAATGGGTGAGGTATTAGATGTGTTGTAATCGATTAATCCTACACCACGGATATTTATTGCCGGTGTGGTACCCTCTGCTGCATTTTGTGAAATTTTAACATTAGGAATAAGATGACCGATTGCGGTAACGTCTTTTAATTGCTCTTTATCAATTTTTTCACCGTCAATAGCTGAAAGGGTAACCGTTACTTGTTTAATAGGCTGGGCACGTTTAGTAGCATAAACTTCTATGACTTCTATATCTTGTTTTGATAACTGTGCAAAAGAAGGGGCGCATGCAAAAGCGCAAGAAACATATAGTAGACTTAATTTCATACCAAGGTATTCTTTTTGTAATTTATAAACTGAAGTATAATCAATGAATTGCAAAGGTACTAATTTTTTAGCTATTGTACCTGAAACCCATCAAACTGTTTGGTCTGGATGTAATCCCAAGATACTTTTTCAACTTCTGCTTGGCTGGGACCTTGTTCTAAAAACTCCGTAAATTTAATCAACTTTAGATCTTGTCCTGTTGCTTCAACTTCAACTTCACCGTTAGCTAAATTTTTCGCATATCCACTGATACCTAGTTGATCAGCCACTTGTTTTACCGATGCACGATAAAAAACGCCTTGTACCCTGCCAGCAACAATGGCTTTTAAAGTTCGCTCAGACATAACAACACCAATTTAAAACGATTGTTTAATCAAACTTAGTCGGAGACTATCGGATTGCCAAATTTTTCATAATATTTTGCAAATTCAGCCTCTAATTTGGCTGTTTTATCGGTTGCTTTAAAATTTAAAAAACAGTTAAGTGCATTGTCTCGGCCTATTACGTCAAAATTTTCAGACTGAGGATTAATAAAGCCATGTTCAAAAGGCGCACGGTACAATGATAAGTTTTTATTTTTGACAAGCATGTTAAGCACATCCTCTTGATCAAAGTGGTGCTCAAATTTTGCAAAGACAATTTGCCATGGGCAAATTATGTTAGTCTCTAAATAATGGCGTATTTGACCTGGATAAAATGCCACACCTTGTGATAAAGCCGTTAATATTTCTTGGATTGCCCAAATAGCAGCGCCGCCAGCACTGAAACCAAGCACAACTTCAATCTCATTAGCGCATTCTAAATAATTAAATCGCGAGAGATAATTACCCATACCACCCTCCTTTAAAAAATAGTGATATGCATCCGATTCACTTGCAAATAATGGTGGCTTTTGTTGGTATGGAGAAATAGAAGTAACCGAATGGTATTTACTAAAGCGTTCGCAAAGTTCCAAATGGGATGCGGTTTCACCAAAAATATCACTGGCTATAAGTATGTTCATAGCAATCGTCCTTCGCAAAAGTGTATTCTACTTGTAAGCACCTACGAGGTTAACTAAAATAACGTCCTTTTTAGCTGCAACAACCGGAGTCAGTATGTCTGGGGTTATTTATCTTCAACCAGGGCGTGAAAAGTCGCTAAAGCGAAAACACCCTTGGATTTTTTCTAAAGCCATTAAAAAAGTCAAAGGCAACCCAGGCTTAGGGGATACCGTAAGTGTTTATGATGCAGATGGTAAATTCTTAGCGATTGCGGCGTATAGTCCGCAATCACAAATTCGCGCACGTGTTTGGTCATTTGATGAAAACACGATGATCGATACCGACTTTTTCTATCATCGGCTAAAACAAGCCCTGAGTCTTCGTGATTACGTCATTGAAGAAGGGGACTTAACCGGATTTCGTCTGTGTGCAGCTGAATCGGATGGTTTACCGGGAGTTACCATCGATAAATTTGATAACTATTTAGTGTGTCAATTATTAAGTGCAGGTGCTGAACGCCATAAAGGCGATATTGTACAAGCCCTTATTAAGTTGTTTCCAGGTTGTAATGTGTACGAACGCTCTGATGTAGATGTACGTAAGAAAGAAGGCCTTGAACCAATTACAGGCGTACTTCACGGTAATACACCAACTGAGCCTGTAAAAATTTTGGAAAATGGCCTGGCATTAGAAGTGGATATTTTAGGCGGTCACAAAACCGGTTTTTATTTAGATCAGCGTGACAGCCGCAATGCTTTAGGCCGCTTTTCAAAAGATAAAACCGTGCTTAACTGTTTTAGCTACACAGGTACATTTAGTTTATATGCACTAAAAGCAGGCTGTGAAAAAGTGACTAATGTGGATGTATCTGAAAGCGCATTAGCAATTGCAAAACGAAATGTTGAGCATAACAATTTAGATTTATCTAAAGTGGATTTTATCAAACAAGACGTTTTTAAATTGCTTCGTGAATACCGTGAGAAAGGCGTGCAATTTGATACCATCGTAATGGATCCACCAAAGTTTGCCGAAAGCAAAGCACAGCTAACGGGTGCCTGTCGTGGTTATAAAGACATTAATATGATTGCGATGCAAATTCTAAAACCCGGTGGCACGTTACTTACATTCTCGTGTTCTGGCTTAATGGAACAAAATCTTTTTCAAAAAGTGGTGGCAGATGCCGCACTCGATGCAGGC
>NZ_JBFKMX010000146.1:0-8832 GCF_041629635.1 Pseudoalteromonas sp.
CGATAAATTGGTCTTAGACCACTAACACCAATTTTAAGAATTTAGGAGCTAGTTATGAGAGCACCATTAGCAAATGTATTTCAAGAAGAAGAAAACGAAGAGATCAATATGACGCCAATGTTGGATGTTGTATTTATCATGCTTATTTTCTTCATTGTAACAGCCACTTTTGTTAAAGAAGCAGGTATTGATGTGAACCGTCCTGAAGCTGCAACAGCAGTGAAAAAAGAACGTGCCAACATCTTAGTTGCGATTTCTGACAAAGGCGAAATTTGGATCAATAAACGCCAAGTAGATGTACGTGCTGTACAAGCAAACATTGAACGTTTACATGCTGAAAATCCTCAGGGTAGCGTTGTAATCCAGGCAGATAAAAAAGCCACTACTGACACCCTAATTAAGGTGATGGATGCAGCGCGTTCTGCAGGTGTATTTGACGTATCAATTGCGGCTCAGGAAGCGTAGACATGCGTTATTATATTTCCACTTTAGTCGCAATTTTAGTTACTGCATTGTTATTTTTTGGCATGCAAGCACTAATACAAAGTGGTGATGGTGTGGCAAGTGAACCTGTTCAAGGTAACGTTTTAGACTTTGTCAGGCTCAAACAGGAAGAGTCAGTACAAAAAAAAGAACGTAAGCCGCAAAAGCCACCAAAGCCAAAAGAGCCACCACCACCAATGACACCACAGGCGAGTAGTTCTGATACAACACAAACAGCTAGTAACTTTGATTTTTCTGCGAATGTAGATACCAATGTTGATTTAGCAGCGGGCCTAGCACTTGATTCGGGTGATGGTGAATACCTTCCAATTGTTAAGGTATCACCAGTTTATCCACGTCGAGCGTTAAGCCGTGGTATAGAAGGTTATGTGATTGTTGAATTTACAGTAACTAAGTCAGGTACTGTGTCTGCTCCTCGGGTAATACAGGCAGAACCAGAAGAGATATTTAATCGTACAGCCATGGATGCGGCACTTAAGTTTAAATACAAACCACGTGTTGTAAATGGTGAAGCAGTAGAAGTAGCCGGTGTACAAAACAAGATTACGTTCCAAATTAATGGCTAATCGGTTAAGGCAATGAAAGATTTCATTGCCTTAACCCTGAACTTTAAACGCTGTTAAGTGTGTATAAATAAATAGAGTTAGGTTGAATTACAATGTTGAAAAGAAATTTAATTAGTATTGCATTAGTGAGCTGTGTATTTGGCGCGCCACTAATCGATGCAATTTTTAATACCGAATTTGCTTCTGTTAAGGCTGAAGAAGTGAAAACAAAGCGTGTACCTGCACTTCGTAATAAAGTGTACTCACAATTGGCACGTGCCCAAAAACTTGCTGATGATGGAGATGTTGCAGCGGGTATTGAAGCGCTTGATATCGTTAAGAAAAAATCGTCAAGTATGAACAGCTATGAAATAGCGATGATGTATAACTTTTACGGTTTTATTTATTACAATGAAAATCGTGTTAGCGACGCTATGGCTGCTTTTGAAAACGTCGTAAAACAAGACCCCATTCCAGAAAGCTTAAAATTAAATACCATATTTTCGTTGGCACAACTTGCCATGGCGGAAGGTCAGTTTGACAAAGTAATTAGTTATTTAAATCAGTGGGAATCGCTCAATACGAAACCACCTCAAGCAAATTATTACGAATTAAAAGCAAACGCGAGTTACCAGGCCAAAGATTATAAAAGTGCAGTTCAATTTATTAATACGGCAATTAATTTACATGATGCTGAAAATAAAGATGTTAAAGAGAATTGGTATGTATTACTGCGTGCTTCTTACTATTCATTAAACCAACCAAAAGACGTAGTACGCGTACTTGAAGAGATGGTTCTACGTTTCGATAAGCCAGAATATTGGGTGCAACTAGCGGGTATGTATGGTGAGGTTGGCCAAGATAAGAAGCAACTTGCGTTAATTGAAACAGCAAAACAACGCGGTTTTTTGAATGACGGTACAAAACTCAAAAACCTTGCTCAAATCTATATGTATTCAGGTCTGGCTTACAAAGCAGCAAATGCAATGGAGCTAGGTTTTGAGCAAGGCAACATTGAGAAATCTTCGAAAAACCTTATTTTTGTTGCTGAAGCCTATATGCAAGCACGAGAAGATAAAAAAGCAGTGCCATATTTTATTGCTGCGGCAAAACAAACAGAAAGTGGTGAGTATGATCGCCGCTTAGCAGAAGTTTATCTTAATTTAGAACTGTTTGATGAAGCTGCTGATTCAGCACGTGAAGCCCTAGATAAAGGTGGATTGAAGCAAGAATCTAATGCGTATATTGCGCTTGGTATGGCGCAATATAATTTAGAAAACTTTGATGCTGCTATTTTAGCATTTGAGCAAGCAAAGAAATTTAAAAAGGCCGAACGTTTAGCATCACAATGGTTGCAATATGTGAAACGTGAAAAACTTGATAAAGACACATTAAGCAAGGCGTATCTGTAATAGTTTTATAAAATAAAATTTGTAATCAACCTCTAAGGGACCTACATGGTCCCTTATTTCATTGTAAATCAGTAACTTCCGAAAATAGCCATACAACAGCTTCAAATTCACTATTTTAAAAAATCTGACAAGAAACTGTCATCGACACGTTAATTAAGTGTAACCCATTTGACACATAAACCCTCTAACGTATACGCAATTCTAAATTAGTGCAGAAGCACACAAAAGCGAAAAAGCTTAAAACTATCAACGGAGAAAACAATGAAACTTTCTGGTTTATTTAAAGTGAGCATGGTTGCGTCAGCATTAACACTTGCAGGTTGTGGCGGTGGCGATATCAATATTACACCAACAACAATTGATAACAGCGTAGACAACTCTGTAACAAACCCAAGCACAGGTACACCAGTAGAAGAAATTTCATGTGCAACTTACACACTAGACGGTGCTGAGTTCACAGGCGAAGCAGAAGGCGTAAACTGTGTTTATAGCCAAGCTTTCGCAAGTAACGCAAAAGATATCACAAGCTCTTTCGTTATTCCTCGTCTTGAAAATGGCGGTGCGCACGTATTTGAAGGTGCATTATTCATCGGTAAAGATGTCGATACGTCAACGGGCGCTACAATCGATGATAACGGCCCTACGCTTTCAATTGAAGCAGGCGCTACCATTGCGTTTACAAAGCCTGAAAGCTTTATCCGTATTGCACGTGGTGCAAACATTGAAGCAATCGGTGAAGTTGATAAACCAATCGTTTTCACTTCAATTGCAGAAGTAGATGGTGACGATGCAACAACTGCTCAAATCGGTGACTGGGGTGGAATTCAGGTAAATGGCCGTGGTCATTCAATCCGTTGTTCTTCAGAAGCTGCTTCTCAAGATTTATGTAACCACGCTGCAGAAGGTATTGTTTCATACTATGGTGGTAACGATCCTCAAGATAACAGCGGTATTTTAAAGCACATTGTTATTAAATATGCAGGCTACGGTGTTGAAGGTGATGAACTTAACGGTTTAACGCTTAACGCTGTTGGTTCTGGTACAACGATTGATTATGTTCACGTACATAATGGTTTTGATGACGGTATCGAACTATTTGGTGGTTCTGTAAACCTTAAGCACATTGTTGTAACTGAAACTGGTGATGACGGTGTTGATTGGGATGAGGGTTGGAAAGGTATGGGTCAATACATCCTTGTTCACTCAAAGCAATATGGTAACCACGGTTTCGAAACAGATGGCGCGAAGAAAGATCCACTTTCTGCTGATGGTCAAGGTCTTGTAACAACAGTTTCTAACCCAATCATTGCAAACGCAACTGTAATTGGTACAGGTTCTGCTGGTGCAGAAGGTCGTCGTACTGGCGCAGGTATGGAAATGAAAGAATGGGGTAAAGCACACATGGCTAATATCTTATTCGCTAACTCTTCAACTGAATCAGGCGCTGCATGTTTAGACTTATACAATGAAAAAGATAAGTCTGGCGCTGCGGGTGTTCACGCAAATGCTAAAAATGGAGACATTAAGTTCGAAAGTGCAATCTTTGCATGTGGTCTTCAGTTTGAAGAAGTAAACACAGCACTTGAAGGTGAATTAGCAGGTTTTGATATGGCTGCATGGTTTGCTGCAGGTAGCAATAACCAAAACATCGGTTTTGCTAGCTTCGATAACATCTTTGCAGCTGACGGTGTATCTACCAAAGCAGCAATGATGGATAAAGATGGCAACGCAGTAACAGCTGTTGCTAAAGACATGAGCGAAGTTAATTCATTCTTTGATAACGCAGGCTACGTTGGTGCAATTCAAGAAGGTGCAACTGGCGATTGGGCTGAGTTTGTTAAAGCTTCGCTAGCTCGCGCTGGTCAATAATCTAAGCCAAATAGTGAGTTTTGGTGTGGCAAAATGCCACACCTTTTTATAAGACTATCGGTTTAGAGGATTTTAATATGAAACCAAATAAGCAATTTAAAGCTAATTTAGTTACGCTTTCAGTGCTTTGTGCGTTTTCGTCATTTTCCTCAATTGCAGATGATAATGAACAAGCACAAGTACAACAGGAAATTGAAGAAGTTGTTGCTACAGCAAGCCGTTTAAAAGGCAGTGCAAGTGCAGTAATCGAAGAGCGTAAAAACCAAGCTTTCGTTGCCGACATCATGGGTGCTGAACAGATTTCACGTACTGGTGACTCAGATGCAGCTTCTGCATTACGTCGTGTAACAGGTTTAAGCTTAGTAAATGATAAGTTTATCTACGTACGAGGTCTTGGTGAGCGTTATTCAAGTGTACGTTTAAATGGTGCATCGGTACCTAGCCCAGACTTAACTCGTAGCGTAATTCCACTTGATATTTTCCCATCAAGTATCATTGAATCACTATCAGTACAAAAAGCGTATTCACCAAACATGCCAGCAGCGTTTGGTGGCGGTGATGTGAATATTCGTACTAAGAGTATTCCTGACGAACGTGTTTTTAAAATTGATATTGGTGCAAGCTATAAAGACACTAATGATAAAGGCTATACCTACGAAGGTGGTAGCGATGATTGGCTAGGCACAGATGATGGTACACGTGCAATGCCTGGTACAGTGCGCGCTGCACTTAATCGCTATGTAAACGGCTTATCAGATATTTCTATTCGTAATATTCGTGATGTTGAATCTAAAGTACTTGGCAGTGATATTGGTCAAGATGCTGCTATTGCACTTAATAAAGACTTAATTAAAGCTTTGCCACGTGATTATGGTTTAACAAAAGAAAGTTTAAATCCAGATTTTGGTGTAAAAGCTGTTTACGGCGATCGTTTTGATGATCTATTTGGCTTTGGTGGTTCACTTGGCTTTTTAGCAAGTGTTGCATACGACAATGAATGGTCAAATTCTGAAGAGTTTTCAGCGGTACTTTCTGCAGTTGATGCAGCTGCAACGGGTGATTGTTCGACGAATACTTTTGCCTGTTACTCTGCTAAAAATAACAAGCAATCCACTAAGAATAATATTAAGTTAAATACGTCATTTAACTTAGGTTATAAGTTAGATGGTCATGATTTAACAGCAACTTATATGCAACTTCGCGATACTGAAGATGAAGCATCAGTTGCAATTTATCAAGAACCTTCAAAGTCGTTAAGTATCGAAGATGGTCAGGTTCAGCGTAGTCACACTACATCGTTTGAAGAGCGCCAACTCGATATTCTTCAAGTACGTGGTCAACACAACTTAACTTGGGGTTTACTCGATGGTTTCGGTGTAGATTGGCATTATACTGATTCAACAGCAACCACTGAGATCCCAGGTGAACTTGAAATAACCGTGCGCGATGAATACCAAAATGGTCAATATCAACGTACCTTCTATAACGGTTCACTCGGCGGTAATCCTTACCTTTATCGTTTTGTCGATATGGAAGACCAAGTCGAAAACTGGGGTCTTAATGTTAATAAAGTATTCTACTTTGCAGGGTCTGATTTAGAACTCTCTGGTGGTGGTTACTTTATCGAAAAAACGCGTGATTACCGTACCGATTTCTTCAACTACCGTTTTGCACAAACACAACAACTTGAGTTAGCGCAAAGTGAAGATGAAGCATTAAATATTGGCAGTTACTTTAGTAACGATAGTATGGTTAATAACACAGACGTTGAAATTCTTTTCCAAGAACCAACAGCTGATGATTACCTTGCTGCACAAATGATTGATGCTTACTTTGGTGCGTTTGATTTCACTATTAACAACAACTGGCGCTTAAGTGGTGGTGTACGTTATGAGGATTTCCGCCAAGTAGCATTAGCGTTTTCACGCAGTGCATTCGACCCATCATTGCTTGCTGATAAGCTAAGCAGTGAAGCAATCGAACAAGCAACAGTGTTAGAAGATGATTATTTTGGCTCGTTATCAATGACTTATAGCCAAGATACATATCAAGTACGCTTTGGTTACGGTAACACAGTTGTACGCCCTGATTTACGTGAACTTACTCCGGTACAGTATCAAGATCCATTAACAGATTACCGAACTTTAGGTAATCCATATCTTGAATCCAGTTACCTTGATAACTTTGATGCTCGTGTTGAGTTCTATCTTGAAAGTGGTGATAACTTCTCAATTGGTGCTTTTTACAAAGATATCGACAGCCCTATTGAAGCACTATTAACAGAAAGTGATGGTCGTTTCACGCTGCAATTTGATAATGCAGACAACGCGGTTGTTTATGGTATTGAAGCAGAGTGGATGACAGAACTACACGCCGATATGTTAGGTGGTGCGTTCTTCACATCAGGTAACATCACAGTGAGTGACTCTGAAGTAACCATTCTTGAGAGCCAACGTGGTGATTTAACAAATTTAGAACGTCGAATGACGGGGCACTCTAAATACGTAGCAAACTTACAGCTTAACTATGATTCGCATAATGGTAATCATCAAGCGTCTGTAATTTATAACGTATTCGGTGACCGTATCTTAGCGGCAGGTGTTAATAACTTTGATGATGCCTATGAGCAACCAATTAATTCATTGGATTTTGTTTATAGTTATTATCCTAACTTTAACTCGACAATTACGTTTAAAGTTAAGAATGTGCTAGGTCAAGACTTTGAAGTTGAGCAAAATGACGTGTTAATTCGTCAAAAAGAAATGCCAACGGAAATCAGTTTAGATTTTTCATATGAGTTTTAATAACCGACTCTAAAACCAGTGACTTTCAACTAAACCTAGCGTATTTATATACCTAGTCAAAAAGCTCAACAATTGTTGGGCTTTTTTTTATGATATTTTTTCAACAATCCAAGTTATACGGTAGATTTCTAGAAGTCTAAATGATAGATTCGAATTTCTGCCCAAGTGCAGAACATTAATAACTCTCACGCATCAAAAAGTTATTACATTTTATTTAGGAATTTGAATTATGTTAAAAGTTGGTTTAGTCGGTTGGCGTGGTATGGTTGGCTCCGTATTAATGGAGCGCATGCAACAAGAAGGTGATTTTAATAAAATTGATGCGACCTTTTTTACCACCTCACAAACCGGTCAGCTTGGCCCTGATATCGCAGGCGATGCAAAACCACTTCTTGATGCAAGTGACATTAACGAACTTGCAAAAATGGATATTATCTTAACTTGCCAAGGCGGCGATTATACTAAGGCAGTGTACCCTGGTTTACGTGAAGCAAGCTGGGATGGCTACTGGATTGATGCTGCCTCTGCACTTCGTATGGCTGATGACAGTATTATTGTTCTCGACCCTGTAAACCTCGATGTAATTAAGCAAGGGTTAGAGCAGGGCGTTAAAACATTTGTTGGTGGTAACTGTACTGTATCACTTATGTTATTAGCGCTTGGTGGTCTGTTTGAGCAAGATTTGATTGAATGGGTGAGCCCAATGACATATCAAGCAGCATCAGGTGCAGGCGCGCGCAATATGAAAGAACTTATCACACAGATGGGTGAAATTCATAAAGAAGTTGCTGATAAACTTGATCCTGCCTCTGCAATTTTAGAAGTTGATAAACTTGTTTCTGAAAAAATTAAATCAGATTCATTACCAACCGATCAATTTGGTGTGCCATTAGCAGGTAGCTTAATTCCATGGATTGATGTGCCTATGCCGTCAGGTCAAAGTAAAGAAGAATGGAAAGCGCAAGTAGAAGCGAACAAAATTCTTGGCAGCAATAAACAACCAATCCCTGTAGATGGTTTATGTGTGCGTATTGGCGCGATGCGTTGTCACTCGCAAGCAATGACGATTAAACTTAAAAAAGACATTTCTGTTGAAGAAATTGAGTCAATTTTAGCGTCACATAATGAGTGGGTTAAAGTTGTACCAAATGAGCGTGATGTTACAAGTAAAGAACTGACACCTGTTAATGTTACGGGTACCTTGTCGATTCCAGTAGGTCGAATTCGTAAATTATCGATGGGCCCTGAATATATCAGCGCATTTACTGTAGGTGACCAGCTACTTTGGGGCGCTGCAGAACCACTTCGTAGAATGCTGCGAATCATCACAGATTAATAAGTAAAAAAGCCATTACTAAAAGTAATGGCTTTTTTTTAGCTATATATTCTATCTCTCAATCGTAAAAGTATATTTTAAATCTCCTATATTTTGTTTTTGCAGCTGCTTTTTATATGTTTTAACGAGGCAAAATAACTCACTAAACTTACGAATGACACTAGCGAGCGAACAACGGACGTTGGAAGTTTTTGTAATTCACTCCCGATAACTATTTTAAATTTTATGTATATCGATACAGTTATAAGTGTAGTGGTCAACTAATTTTGGCCACAGTTTTAGAATCTTTATTTCTTACTTCAGACTCATGTGGTGCTAGGCCAGCATTATAGTGATGTGGCCTAACGTTGTTGTAATATTCA
>NZ_JBFKMX010000147.1:0-8526 GCF_041629635.1 Pseudoalteromonas sp.
CGCTATCTCAACCATTAAAAAGCTCAAATGCAGCGAATATTTTAGGTGCTGAAGCGACTATTTGGAGCGAAATGGTGACTGATGACAATATTGATTTGCGCATTTGGCCGCGTTTGTATGTGATAAGCGAGCGCTTGTGGTCAAATAAAGAAAATACAGATGAAAACAGCATGTATTTGCGCTTGGCTTTTATCAATAAATTTGCTGCAAATGTGATTGGGGTAGCGCATTTATCGCAGCAACAAAGTGGCTTTGAAAGCCAGCTCTCTAAGTCGCTTAGTAAACAAGAAAAAGCCACTACTTTAGCGCTTCTGAATACTATGGCAGCACTACTTGAACCTGCTCATTACTATACGCGCCACCATATTAAATATTTAAACGATGAATATCATCAAGAGGCGCCACTAAATCTATTTGTTGATTATTTAAATGTCGAAAGTGAGCAAGTACGCCAAATTAAACACTGGGTGCTAGCCTATACCGCAGGTGATACTGACTCGCTTACGCAATTAGATAAGCAATTAGTAAAGTGGCAAAAAGGTCTTGAAATGGGGCTTGAAGTTCTCTCATCAAGTAAAAAATTAAGCGAGCTAAAGCCGACGCTTGTATCACTAACGCAATTTATTGGGCTTTCACAACAGGTGATAAGTAGTTGTAAAGGTGAAATAAAGGGCACCGGGTTAGACGAGCAGTTGCTTGATTTATATAAACTCACAGATGAAGTTGTGATTGCGGGTATTTATCCAATGCGAGATCTCTATCTTGCTTGCACTGAACAATAAGGAATAACAATGAAATTAAACATAGCAAGTGCACTAATTCTGGCATTATTTGCCTCCCATGCAAGCAGTAACACGTTATTCGAGACCAGTGACTGGGTGAAAGATAATGCGTTTACCAATGGCGTAGAGGGCCCTGCAGTTGACTCGCAAGGTGTGTTATATGCGGTAAATTACAACCACCAAGGCACTATCGGTAAAGTTCTTGGTAAAGATAAAGTTGAGACGCTTGTTACGCTTAAAAATGGCTCTATCGGTAATGGCATTCGCTTTGATAAAAAAGGCAACATGTATATTGCTGACTACGTTAATCACAATGTACTGACAATTACCGCGAAAGACTTAGCGCAAGGCGGCGAACTCACAGACAAAGTTAAGGTGTTTGCCCATAATGCAAAAATGAATCAACCAAATGATCTCGCCATTATGGATAACGGTATTTTATTTGCGAGCGACCCAAACTGGCAAACCAGCACAGGTAATTTATGGCGTATAAACCAACAAGGCGAAACGAGTCTATTAGAGTCGAATATGGGCACCACTAATGGTGTTGAAGTAAGCCCAAATAACAATACCTTGTATGTAAATGAGAGTATTCAAGGCAAAGTATGGCGTTATGATCTTGATGGCCAAGGCAATGTTTCTAATAAACAACTGCTGATTGAATTTGACGATTTTGGCCTTGATGGTATGCGCACAGATAAAGCGGGTAACTTATATATTGCACGCTATGGTGCAGGTGTTATTGCGGTGGTTTCTCCAAAAGGTAAATTACTAAGAGAAATAAAACTAAAAGGGCAATTTCCAACTAATGTGGCGTTTGGTGGCAAAGACGGCAAAACCGTGTTTGTAACCATGCAAAAACGCGGCGCCATTGAAACCTTTAATGTGGATATTGCAGGCAGAAGTTTTAAGTAACTAAATACCAATAAAAAGCCCAGAACTTAAGCTGGGCTTTATTATTTGCAAGGAACAGGCGTTTAAATTTCGCTGTGATTTACCAGAGAATCAACTAATTGGCTGAAGGTCTTGGCGCTTTTAGCCTGATTAAGTGAATAGCCAGTGATTTTTGCAATATCGATTAAATCAAAATAACCGCGTAATTCACTTTGATTAGCACCTGTTACCAGTAAATATTCGTAACTGGCTTTTTCCATGGTTTTTAACACGTCGCCTACTTTGGCATTAGCGAGTGTTGTTTCCGAAACGGTGTCAACCTCTTCTAATTTCATCATAATGTCGCCAATTGTAAGCTGTGCACGTGTTAAGCCTTTTTTGCTTGCTATTTTAAGTACATAGCTGCTGGCTAAACGTGCTTTTGAAATAACCCCTTTTAATTGATTTTGGCTATCAACTACAAAACTAGTACGCATATGAGTTTTTTCTAAAATGCGGTTGGCATCATCCAAATTGGTATCTATATCGATATATTGCAGAGGTTCAAGGTGAAAACCGTGCATTACAAATGAAGCGGGGCTTGAAAGTGACACGCTAGTGTCTAAATGAACTTGAGCAAATAAACTTGCGCCATCAAGAAGCGGTTTTGTTGAAAATGAAGTGAATTGGTTCATAACGACCACCTTAATAATACTGTTAGATTTAAGACAAAATATGAAAAAACTAGCAGTGGAGTGGTGGTGCTCTTATAGGTTTAACCGCGCTTGGCGAAAAGACAACAGAACTTACTTTTTGGGCTGGTTGGAAATAGTTTGCTATAAGGTTGTTGCTAGAATTTAACTCTAACGCAATATCATCTAAATCAAGTTGATTCTGATTAAGATCTTCTGAAATATCAGAGTTAATAACGGATGCTTGTACATCGCTGGCAATAACAGTAGCAGGGCTTAGACCAAGCGCCATAAACACCACTGTAACTACAAACAACAAACGAAGCATAAGGTACAACTTTAAAATTACTTATAAATTAATAGTGGGACTGTTTGCACAATAATTCAACATCTATTTTTATAAAAAATTTATTTAATTTTTATGAAGTTTTTTAACTTGCTGAATTTAATTGCTATTTATGCTTTTGCGTTGCCGAATATATTAATATTCGACAACGCGCATAATTACGAGGTGACGTACTCATTTTTATGTTGCATTCGGCGTTTGGGTTTTCTGCGTTTAAGCCATAAATAGCATCCGGTAATCGCAAATATGAGTGGTGTTAAACCAATTAAACACCAAATAATACGGCTCGGTAACCCTGCAAAATAGCCAAAATGCAGTTTGCGAAAGCTATCTACCGCAACTAAAAAAAACGGTGCTTCGCGAATATCATAATTAGGCAGTTGTTTTCCTGTTTCTTTATCAAAGCTCACCGTTGAAGCATATTCGCTTGTAACAAAGCTGGTATTTGCAACTTCGCCAAAAAACGTGATGGGTAAGTCGGGCTCATAAGGGAACATTAAATAAGTCGCGCTAAAACCGCCCATTTGGGTTTTAGCGGCTGCCATTAAGTTGTCGATAGATAATTGCGGGTTATATAAAGCGCCTTGAACTAAATGTGGTGGCTCATCCGCGTGCTCAAATTCGTGGTGTATAATTTCTGAAATATTCCAATAGACACCAGTAAAACCTAATATCAGTAAAATAGGGGCTGACCAAATGCCCACTAATTTATGTAAATCACTGAAAAAGGCCATACGTTTAACTTTTACACGTAAGGTAAAAAACTTTTTCCAAAACTGGCGATAAATAATGAGGCCTGAAATGCCCATAAACATCAAAATAAGCGAAATAGTGCCTGTAAACCAAAGCCCGGTGTCACCAATTAAAAACTTATAGTGCAGGTCTAATAGCCAATCGGTGAGGTAAAAATCGACCGCTTGAGGGTTGGAGCGGACAACACCTTGGTATTGATCTAAGTAGATTTTAGACCAGGTATCTGTGCCGTGTTTTAGTACATATACCCGATCAGCTGTTTTGCCATCATCGAAGACTTCCCAGCTACCCACTTCATAATTTGGTAGATTTTGTTTAATGGTATTGTGAAGGCTATCGTAACTTAAACGGCTGCCAGGTGATGCGTTTACAGTGGCAAGCTCCGGCATAATAAGGTGATCTATCTCTTCCTTGAAGACTAAAATACTGCCTGTGAGCGATATTATTATCAGTGGTAATGCTATTGCTAAGCCTAAATAGCGATGCCAAAGGTGGAGTTTCTTTTTCATAATTCAGTGACGTTAGTTTGTAAAACAACAAAAGGCCGCATTAAGCGACCTTTACGTTTTAAGCTTTGTTAGAGCGACCAATTAAGCGATAACGCATAGTTACGAGGTGCGCCGTAGTAACCTTGAGCCCAGTACAATGAGTTAAGGTATTTTTTATCAAATACATTGTTTACATTGGCAGTTAGACTAAGTTGAGAGTTGATCTCATAACTCGCCATAAAGTTAACTAATGCATAGGCGCTTTGCTCAGTCACCACATAAGGTGTTTGCTTTTGTACGCGGCTAATATCGTCTTGCCAACGCATATTCATACCAAAGGTTAAGCCTTCAAGAAATGCTGCATCGTATTTAGCTGCAAGCTTGAATACTTGTTTAGGCGTGTAATTTTTAACAAGTTCAGCAGATGTATTACCCGCATTTACCGTATCTGAAACATCAATGTCGGTGTAGGTATAACCTAAGTTTGCACTCACGCCATAGCCAATTTCACCACTGAGTTCCAATTCAAAACCTTGTGATTGAATACCCGGTGCAGCAATGTGGACTGTGTTGTCCGGTGTTGAGTTTTCAGTATCGGCAACAGCAATGTTTTCTTGCTCAGCATCAAATAATGCAACGTTTAACATCATTAAATCGTTAAACAGCTCAGTTTTAATACCAATTTCTTTGGTGTCGCCACTTATAGGGTCAAGCGTTTGACCATTAATATCTTGTTCTGCTTGCGGGGCAAATGTTTCGCTGTACGATGCATAAACATTAATGTCATCGTTAATTTGATAAACTGACCCTAAGTGAGAGGTCGTGTCGCTTACATCGCGAGATTTGTTTTTACCGTATGATAAACCGTCTGTTTCCCAAGCTGTGTGGCGAATACCAGCAATAAGTTTTAAGTCATCAGAAATTGAGAATCGTGCAGAAACGTATTCAGATACTTGTTCACTATCAACACGAGAGCCGTTGAGACCATCTTTTAATACTGGTACAGGCGCAACACCATCCCACTCATTCAGATCTGGCATAGGTGGGAAACCATTGCCAGTGGTGTAGTCATAAAGCGATCTATCTTCATACGCCATATCAGCAATGCTCGCACCTGCAGCAATTAAATGCTCTTGGTCAAATAACTCAAAACTGCCTTTTGCATACACATCAAACAAGTTAAGGCGATCTGTTAGTTGGTAGTCACTTGCATAGCCGGTCAAACCTAAACCAGTTTCAGCATCCGGCGTACCATAAACATAAAATAGATTTGAATCTTGCTCGGTTTGAGTATGCGCATAACGTGCGATTACGCTCCAGTTATCACCTACAAGTTGTTCTAACTCTACAAACGCTTGTTCTGACGTGTTATCCCAGTAAGCCCAATCAGCTGCTGTTGAGGTTGAGGTATCGTAATTTGTTGGGTTAGCTTGTGAATCATACAATGCAAGTGCACCCCAAAGAGGGCTATCAGCATCATTTTGTTGATAAGTAAGGCTGGTTGTTAGCGTTGTGGTATCAGTAAGGTTTAGCTCTGCAATACCATAAAATACATCACGTTCTACACTGTAACGGTCAAGATACGAATCACGTTTTTGTTTAACAACTACGGCACGTCCTGCTGCATAGTCATTTAAACGACCAGAAACGTCAACATCCAAACGCATATTCGACCAAGAACCCGCAGTAATTGATACATCGGCACGTAAGTCATCGGTCGGACGTTTACGAATAAAGTTAACAGTGGCAGATGGGTTACCGGCACCTGTCATCATGCCGTTCGCACCCATAACTACTTCAATTCGTTGGTAAATGGCGGTATCTAACGTGCCTTGAAGAGAGCCGTTTTCTTGCGGTAAACCAAGGCCGTCTACTTGGAAGTTGGTGATATCAAAACCACGTGCTTTGTAGTAAGTACGGTCTGTTTCAATTTTCTCAACAGATACACCTGGCGTGGTTTCAAGTACTTGATTAACATCATCAAGTGAAAAGTCGTTCATAAGGGCTCGGGTAATTACGCGAACAGATTGCGGTGTTTCTTTGATTGAAATACCTAGTTTAGAAGCCGTTTCTGATTCAACAGCCAAATAGTTTGCGTGGTTTTTCCCTAACACCTCGATTTTTTCGATGTTGTCATCTGTTTCATCATTTGCCAAAACAGGTGTTGCTAGCAGAGAGGTTGTTGCAAGGTATAGGGCACTTAATTTAAATGCGCGAGATTTCATAACAAAGACCTAATATTGAAAGTAACTAAAAAATTTTCGCATATGGTAATCTAAATGATAATCGATCTCAATATCGTTATTGCGTTATTTTCATTTGTACCTTTATTCTGTCACATTGATTTTTATGAGTTTTATTTCATTAGGAGAGACACCCAACACATGTTAGAAAACTGAAAGCGTTGTTAGAAACGGAACTTTATACAGACAGGGGCCATAAAAATTAGGGTGTAAGGTCGTTTAGAAAAGTGCTGGAAACTTTTGCTTGTTGCCAGCACATTTTGAACAATCGTTAGATTGTGAATAATAATTTTTACCCATGTTTAGAAGTGAAATTAAACATGGGTATGTATATAACCTGAACTCGGAATAATAAATTACTCTCTAGCTGCAACTTTAACTTATTACTGCGTTAAATTAGTTTGCAATAGACGAGCTATTGGCGCTCAAATTTGCCTTGTACTAAGAAAAACTATCAAGCTAGAAAGTTTAAAACAATAAAATATTTATATTACAAGATGTTAGTTAATTTTTTAGTCTAAATTCAAGTTAAATAAGGCTTATGCCCAAGTGCGCAGTCCAATGGCACCATGCCATGCTAAATAAATAACAATGATGCTTTGTAAAGAGATAAAAATCAGTGAGATAATAAAAAACGTTTTATGCGTTAGCTTCGATTGAACCTGATATAAACAGCGAAACGTTAAAGCACAAGTTACCAGCAACATTAAACTGCTTAACAGGATGCCGATTGAGAAAATACTCGGTGTACCTAAGCGTGCAATTGGTTCAGCTAAGCCTAATCCAATCAATACTAAAAACAGCAAGCTTGCTAGCGCGGCAGATGATACGTTTTTGCGAAGTGATATAGCAAATTGGTTTGTAAGCTTTTTACGCTTAACTTGAATTGGCCAAATAATGCTGTAAAAGCACATACCCAGTAATAGTATTAACCAAATAAATAAAATGAGTTTATCTGCCCATGCATTGAGCGCTGAAACTGGTTTAAATACACGATCGCCATAGTGAAAAACATGCCCTTCGATGGGATCAATACCTTGCTTCATTACTACATTCCCATGGCTGTTTTGCCAATCACTTTGACCATTTAATGTAAGAGAACGCTGCCAGCCAGGCGGAAAAACTTGCTTAAAAGAGACGCCATCACGTGTTATGTGTAGTTTATTAAATGCACTAAGGCGCTCAAGAAAGTAGCGGTTTTGGAAGCGCGGATTGATATATTGATAATAGCCAGATTGTTCTATTAAAGCTGCTGAGATAGGGGAAGGCTTATGCGCGTTTGTGTCGGTATATTTTTCTAACGATTTACTGATAGCAAAACCAATTTCTCTAATTGCTCGAGCATTATCACTGTTTTATAATAACACAAACCCGGCATTGAATTCTGGCGAGTAAACGAATTCAGTCATCCAGCCAGGCAATGAGCCATCGTGACCGCGATATTTTACACCCTTATAAAAACGTGCTGAATTTGTAATACCGTAACCAGCATCAAATTTACCCACGTTGGTAGAATGTGAGAATCCCATTCTGCTAAGCATGCCATCACTTAATACTGTAGAGTCTTTTTTTATAAATAGCGTTAACAGCTTTGCCATGTCGGTAATTGTTGATGATACCGCACCCGCTGGTTTCATCAGAATGTGTTTGTAAGCGACAGGTTTATGTTTACGATAGCCTGTTGCTAACGCTTCTGATTCAAAACCCTCATAGGTTGTATTTTCCATCGCAAGTGACTTGAGAATGTGTTCTTTAACGTAACTTTCAAAAGCAACCCCTGTCACTTTTTCGATGATCAGTGCGACAACAGTTGATGCTGTGTTGGTGTAAGCATGGCGTGTACCGGCAGGCCAACGAGAGGTGCGGCTTTCGGGGTTAATCGCCAGCACCTGCTCTAATGACATAGGAGGATTATTGGAATAAGCAAATTCGCTTAACGATATTTCTCGCCAACCTGCTGTATTTTCCAATAAATGGATCAGATTAATTGGGTGGCTATCGGCCCAGGGATTATGATATTCCAAATCAGGTAATAAGGTTTGGAGTGTATCGTCAAAAGACAGTTTATTTTGTTCAACTAATTGCAATGCAGCAATCCCAACCAGCAGTTTACTCACGGAACCAATTCGGTATTGTGTGGACGTTGTAGCTTGTAGAGCCTGTTTTTGATTGGCTTTACCGATTACCTTGATATATTGCGGCTTACCCGGCTCTATGATTGCGTATGCAATCGAGGGTATTTTATGTTTTTTTACTATTTCATTAATTTGTTTATCAAGCGCATGTTTGTTGTTTGCATAGGCTAGATTGGTATAGCTAAAAATTAAGCTTGTAAGTAACAAACTTATC
>NZ_JBFKMX010000148.1:0-8484 GCF_041629635.1 Pseudoalteromonas sp.
ACAAGCACAATTAAAAAACCTAGCCCCATCATCAAGCCATCAAAGGCGGCAAGTGGCACAGAATTTTTAGAGGCAAATGCTTCAGCACGGCCAATAATAGCGCAATTAGTAACGATAAGAGGGATAAAAATACCCAGTGATAAGTAAAGCTCGTGACTAAATGCATTCATTAATAACTCGATCATTGTCACAAATGCGGCGATGATCATCACAAACACAGGAATACGGATTTCTTTCGGTACCCATTCGCGCACGATTGCGACCGTAACATTTGAGCCAAGCAATACAAAAAGAGTAGCAAGGCCAAGGCCAAGTGCGTTGGTAATCGTTGCAGAAACAGCAAGTAACGGACATAAACCGAGCAGTTGCACCAGCGCAGGGTTATTCTTCCAAAGGCCTTGATTAATAATATCGCGCAGTTGTTCAGTCATTGTTTACTCCGCATAGATTAGCATTATTAAATAAGTCTTGATGCTGGTTTTGAGTGTAAAGGCTTGCACGTTTTACAGCACTTATTATAGCTCTTGGGGTAATTGTGGCACCAGTAAATGCATCAAACTCACCGCCATCTTTTTTAACAGCCCAAGTTGTATCTTTAATTGATGTAGGGCGCTTGCCATTAAAACTTTTGATCCAATCTGAACGGCGGATTTCTACCTTGTCACCAAGCCCTGGTGTTTCTTTATGTTCGATAACGCGTACGCCAGCAATGGTGCCATCAATATAGATGGCTGATAAAATTTCAATATTACCGCTATAGCCATCAGGTGCTGTTGATTGTAATACGACAGCAACCGGTTTACCGTCTTTCTTCGCACGGTATACTTTAGTTGGTGCTGAATGATTTAAGTAATCCTCAGCAATCTCAGTACAGTCTAAATACAGCGTATTAGTGTATTCATTTCCATCAATCACCTGACTTAATGTAGTCATCAATTTTTGCTGTTTGTTTTGTTCAATTGCCGGTTTGGTCAAAATGTAGGTGAGCGTAACCAAAGCAGTACTGGCGATTGCAAATGCCCCCAAAATAAGGGAGTTCTTTGAGATTGATTTAGTTAACATTATTGCTCCCTCGCCCCATACACTTTTGGCTGCGTGTAATAATCAATTAATGGCACAGCCATATTGAGTAACAGCACTGAGAAAGCCACAGCATCAGGATAGCCACCGTAAGTACGAATAATGTACACAAGCAAACCAATTGCAGCGCCATAAATTAAACGTCCCTTGTTGGTGGTAGATGCAGACACAGGATCAGTCGCGATAAAAAACGCCGCTAACATGGTTGCACCACTGAATAAATGCAGAATAGGACCAGTGCTGACCCCAGGGTGAAAAATTACACCGATACTTGCGCATATTGCCAAACTAACCAAAAAACTCACGGGTATATGCCAGTTAATAACGCGTGACTGGAGTAAGTAAATCCCGCCTAGTAAGTAAGCAAAGTTGACCCATTGCCAGCCAATACCTGCAAACTCACCAAATATAGGGTTCTGTAGGCTTTCAGATGTGGTCAAACCATTACTTAAACCCGTTTTAAGACTGTCGAGAGGTGTTGCCATTGATACACCGTCTACGCCAAGTCTTAGTTGTTCCGTTGTGAAACCACTTTGCGTAATACCTGTAAAAATAACGCTAATTTCATCCAATAAGGAATGTTGATTAAGAGCAAGCTCCATGGGAGGTGACCAGGTTGTCATTTGTACTGGAAAAGAAATAAGCAACAGCACATAACCAGCCATTGCCGGATTAAATAAATTAAAACCCAAGCCACCGTAGAGTTGCTTTACGAAAATAATGGCAAATGCGGTACCAATAACAATCACCCACCAAGGTGCTAACGGTGGAATACTAATTGCGAGTAAAAGGGCGGTTAACACCGCGCTGTAATCAGAAAGTGCTGATTTTATATTGCGTTTTCTGAGCTTGAGTACGAATGCTTCAGCCGCGACTGCTGTTGCAATAGCAAGCAGCAACTGAATAAGTACACCAAAACCAAAAAAATAAACTTGGCATACAATGCCAAGACTTGCAGCAAGACACACCTTGAGCATAATCGCACTGAGTGACTTATGACTATGGTGATGCGGTGAACTGGTTAAGGATAATTGCACGTTATTCTGATCCTTTATCTTGTTTTGCTTTCTTCGCTTTTGCCTTGGCTATCGCTGCTGCAATTGCGGCTTTTTTTCGCGCTTCTGCATCAAGCGGTGCAGGATGATCGTTGTTAATCGCATCTTTAGGCTCTGTTTGGCCTTCAATGTCCCCATTGATCTTATGAACTGATGACTCGTCTTCCTGAGTATTAATAGTTTGCGACTCGGCTTCTTTAGCTGCCTTTTTTGCTTTAGCGCGAGCAATGGCTGCGGCAACAGCGGCTTTACGCGGGTCGTCTTCGTTTGGCGCTGCCGGTTCGACGGCTTGTGTATCGTCGTTTTGCGATTCGGCTTCTTTCGCAACCTTTTTCGCTTTAGCACGGGCAATGGCTGCGGCAACTGCGGCTTTACGCGGGTCGTCTTCGCTTGGCGCTGTCGGTTCGACGGCTTGTGTATCGTCGCTTTGCGATTCAGCTTCTTTCGCAACCTTTTTCGCTTTAGCACGCGCAATGGCTGCAGCAACTGCCGCTTTACGCGGATCATTTGCATTTTCTGTTTCTGGCTCGACAGCTTGCGCATCGTCGTTTTGTGATTCAGCTTCTTTGGCTGCTTTTTTCGCTTTAGCACGGGCTATAGCAGCAGCAACAGCCGCTCTGCGAGGATCATCTTCACTTAGTAGTTCTGACTCGGATGCTTGCATGTCAGCATTTTGGGATTCCGTTTCTTTAGCTGCTTTTTTCGCTTTAGCACGCGCAATAGCTGAGGCAACGGCGGCTTTACGAGGGTTACTTGCAGTATCATTTACATTTGACGCTTCAGCTTGCTCAGCTTTTTTCGCTTTAGCACGCGCTATTGCAGCTGCAACAGCATCTTTCTTATTCTCGCCACTTGTGGCTGTTGGCTTTTCTTCTTTGTAAGCACGGGCCTGAGCTTTACGTTCTGCACGCAGTTTTGCCATTTCAGTGTTGTCAGGCTCACCATTTTCGGTACGTTTGGCTTTAGCGCGGGCAAGCGCTGCGGCAACCGCTGCACTTTTATCACTTGATGCAACTCGTTTAGAGGCTTCTTCAACTTTCGATTTAGCTTCGTCAGTGGTGTGTTTTGCAGCACGTTTGTGGCGATTTTGACGTTCTTCTTGCTCTCGTTTTAAACGCTCGTTACGGGCTTCAAATCGCTCTTTGGCGCGCTCAGCTTTGATTTTATCTTCGCGCTCTTGGCGGATTTCTGCTTTGGCGACACGGTAATATTGCACTAGCGGAATTTCACTCGGGCAGACATAGGCGCAGGCACCACATTCAATACAATCAAATAAGTTATGTTCTTCTAATTTGTTGTACTCTTTACTTTTTGCAAACCATTGTAATTGTTGCGGTAATAAACTGGCAGGGCAGGCATCGGCACACGCGCTACAGCGTATACAGGCTTTTTCCTCACCAGGCATCGGCATTTCTTGTGAACTTGGCGCCAGTACACAGTTACTGGTTTTAATGATAGGCAAGCGCACGCTGGGTAAGGTAAAGCCCATCATTGGGCCGCCCATAATCACACGTTGCCACTCTTGTGGTTGAAAACCAGTTTGTTCTAGTAAAAATTTAATTGGCGTGCCAAGTAAACTCCAAACATTACAAGGGTTTGCAATGGTTTCACCGGTGAGTGTTACAACACGTTCAATTAATGGCTTACCATGGTAAATAGCTTGGTATATAGCGTATATGGTTCCAACGTTATGCACCACCATGCCAATATCAGATGGAATGCCACCTTGAGGTACATGTTTTGATGTCAGTATTTGGATAAGCTGTTTTTCACCACCAGAAGGGTATTTGGTAGGTACCGGACATACTTGGGTGTAATGGTCGTTTTCGCACGCTTTTTTTAGTGCTTCAATTGCTTCAGGCTTATCGTCTTCAATACCAATTAAGATTTTTGTTGGTTGGTAAAGCTTGCGAAGCACCTCTATGCCTTTAATTAACTCGTTTGCATGCTCACGCATCAGCATGTCATCTGCACTGATGTAAGGCTCACACTCAACACCATTGATAATTAAAAACTCAATTTCGTTTTTTGGTTGTGCTTTTATGTAAGCGGGAAAGCCAGCACCGCCCATACCACTGATCCCCGCACTTTGAATACGGTCGACGATTTCTTGGTTAGATTTAGCGTAGAAATCAGGCCAAGGGGCAAGCTCACACCAGGTGTCTTCACCATCTGGTGTTAACACTACACTTGGTTCAGGTAATGCACTTGGGTGAGTTGAGGGTTTCATTGCTATTTCGCTGATGGTACCTGATGTTGGCGCGTGAACTGGCACACTCCAGTGACCAGCAGCTTCTGTCAACGGCTGACCTTTAAGTACATAGTCACCAACGTTTACAAGTAATTTGCCGTTATCGCCAATATGCTGCTTAATCGGAATGATTAAGCTTTCTGGTAGCGGTAATCGCTTAATTGGTTGTTGTGTTGAACTTGCTTTATTAGTCGCAGGGTGAACTCCCCCAGGAATATTCCAAAGCTTACCGCGTTCAATTTGTTCTAAAATAGATTCCACCAACAACCTCTATTCGATATTTGTAACAGGAATGGTTTCTAGGTTCCATTTCCAGTTTTTACTTGTAGTTTTTACTGGCACCATGTCTATGCAATCAACTGGGCAGGGCTCAACACACAGATCGCAACCTGTACATTCATCTATTAATACCGTGTGCATTTGGCGAGTAGCACCAACAATGGCATCAACAGGGCAGGCCTGAATACATTTGGTACAACCAATACATTCGTCTTCACGAATGTAAGCAACTGTTTTAATGGGCTCTTTTTCTTCACCGCCAGCTAAAGGTTTGGCTTCAACCCCCATTAAATCAGCAAGCTTTTGTACTGTAGCTTCACCACCCGGCGGACATTTGTTTACATCATCACCATTAGCAATGGCTTCTGCATAGGGACGGCAGCCAGGATAACCACATTGGCCGCATTGCGTTTGCGGCAGTATTTCGTCGATTTGATCTACAATAGGGTTACCTTCAATTTTGTAACGAATAGCCGCAAAGCCAAGCACAGCACCAAATAACAGAGCCAAGCCACCAAGAGCAAGTAGGGCGTAGAATAAAGTCATTTACAGTTTAACCAATCCAGTAAAGCCAAGAAATGCAAGCGACATTAAGCCCGCAGTGATCATTGCTATGGATGCACCTTTAAATGGTGTTGGTACATCTGCAGCAGCTAAGCGCTCGCGCATTGCAGCAAATAAAATTAACACTAATGAAAAGCCAACCGCGGCACCAAAACCATAGATTGCGGATTGTAAAAAAGAATGTTGTTCACGTGTGTTAAGCAATGCAACACCAAGCACTGCACAGTTAGTTGTTATTAATGGTAAGAAAATACCAAGTAAGCGGTAAAGTGTCGGGCTGGTTTTTCTTACCACCATTTCAGTGAATTGTACGACCACAGCAATTACTAAAATAAAGCTCATAGTGCGTAAAAAGGTCAGCTCTAAAGGCACCAAAATATATTGATTAACAAGGTAACTGGTGACCGAAGCGAGGGTAAGAACAAACGTAGTGGCAAGTGACATGCCAATAGCAGTATCAAGTTTGCCAGAAACACCCATAAAAGGGCATAAGCCTAAAAATTGAACTAGTACAAAGTTGTTTACTAATACAGTTGCAACAAGTAACAGTAGATATTCGGTCATTGATATATTTTACGCGCTAGATTTGGCGTTTATTATCCGAATTTTCGGATTAAAGCTCAACTTATTCTGCTAAACAATGCGCATTCAATATAGAAAGTTTAATATACGCAAAAGAATAAGGGACATTTTGTCCCTTATTTAATTAGAGCGAGTTGATCTTCACAGTCTAAATTCTGTTTAAGTCCAAATCGTTTTGATCTCGGCGTTACTTCGCAGGCCTAGTGGGCTAAGTCAAGAAGTGAAAACAAAGAGCATAACGGTCTGGATTGAACATTACAGGCGGCGCTTGTTTGACATTTAAACTGCGTTATCGCTCATTTATGTAGAATCACTACAATCGCTCTGTCTTGTTTGAATGCCAAACAAACAGCTGCAGAAATAGACAGTATAGGTAAACACGCTCTTGATTTTGCGTGAGATTAAATCTCTTTTGGCTTTTCAATGTAATAGCCTTGCGCGCCATCTAAACACAATTGTTCAATTATGTGCTTTTCTTCTTGGCTTTCAACACCTTCGGCAAGAACGGTAACGCCAATTCGGTGTGCTAAATCAACCATTAATCGCATGAAGTATTGGTTGTTTTTGTCTTCTTCTAAACCACGTGTATAGCTTGCATCCATTTTGATAAAATCGGGCTTAAGATCACGGAAGAATTTAAACGACGTTAAACCAACACCAAATCGTTCAACAGTAATACGTGCCCCTACGCGGTGGATCATGTCTATAAAACGTTTAGATGCTTTAACATTTTGCTGTAAACCAAATTCACTCACTTCAAAAATTAATTTCGCTGCAATTGCGTTATCTTTTAGCAAGCGACGTTCCAACCAAATTGAAAACTGCTCGTCATGTGCGCTTTTGGCAGATACATTTAAACCAAAAAATTGATCATTTAAGTTGCGTGTTTTAATTGCATTAATTGCTTCTTCAATGACTAATCTGTCAACATGTGCGTGCTGATTTAACTTTTCACTCATCGCAAGGAAGGATGCTGTTGGTAAAATATGATCTTCAGTGGTTTTAAATCGAGCAAAAATCTCAGAATATGCTCTTGAACTGCGGCTAGTAGGCATGATCGTTTGTATCATCAATTGAATACGGCTGTTGTTTAAAACATCGTCAATCACTTGTCGCCAATTTTGGTTGCCAAAGCTAGCAGCAACATTATCTAGAATATCGCTCTCTTTTTGAATATGGAAACCATTCGTTGTTTTGCTTTGCGCCATGCTGAGCGCAGTATCGACCTGAGCCAAAAGTGGACTGAGCGGTTTACCCGTTTCAAATGACACTATACCTGTATTGGCAACACTTGTAAGTTCAACATGTTGTTGAAATTCTGTGAACTTACTTTGAAGTACTTCACCGAGTCTTTCAGCTTCTTTCAAGGGTACGTTCATCAATAGAACCGCGAAGTCAGAACTATTCAGACGATAACTAGTACTGCCGGAATAGGTTCCAATTGCTTGCGTAATTAATTCTGATACATCTTTTATATATTCATCACCTTGCTGATAACCTCGAGTTTGATTTATTAAGCTCAATTCAGTACAGCGGACAACGGCAAGTGTACCAAAACAAGGTTTTTCCGCATTTTCAACTTGGTGTTCATAATGTTCTATAAATAAATTTCGATTACCAAGCCCTGTAATTGTGTCTTTGTAAGCTTCACGTTTAATATCAAGAGCAGAAGATTCAATGTCTTTTTGCTTACGTTTTAAAAAACTGTTTAATCGAACGATGCTTGGAAAGATATTACTAATGGTACCATCAACTAATGATGAATCTAGTTTTCCGTCTTTGTTATCGCTCTCGATATACTTGTCAACCATATTTGAAATGGCATCACCCACTTTGTTTGATGCTTGAAGTAGGGTGAGCTTTAACGTAATGAAAGGCACTAGGGTTAAAACTAAAATCACCAAGAATAAAATCAAAAATGCGTTCTGCATAATTTCGGCAGCTTGTTCTAAGCGCAAAGTGAATTCGATTTTTAATCCTAAATCACTGCCAGCACCATGCTGCGAGCGTATGAAAGGTTTAATTTTTTGTAATTGTTTTACTAAAAAAGGCAAATAACCTTGATTTCCTTGATGGCTATAAAGAGTTTTATTTTCTATGTCTTTAATGATCAGTTTATCGAGGTTGTATTGTAGTTTAATATTTTTAGCAAATGCTTCTAGATCCTGATCAGGATCTAATTGTGTTAGCTCAAAGTCTATTGCACGTTGTATTTTTAACTGCTGACTATTAGCAAATTGGTGTAATGCAGAATTTAGCATATAACCTGTTAACACAGTTGCTAGCATGCAAAAAAATACTTGAATCGTAATAAAGCGAGTCAGTCCTGCCATGGTTTTTCTTATCTCACGATGTATAAAAAGTTAGATCGTATTAAATGAAGTAGGGAATAACTAGTTCTTTTACATTACTGAAACAATAGTGTCAAAAAATACTATCACTAATACGAAAAAATCTCTTATGTAATGGTAAGTTATATTCTTAAAAAAGTCTAATATTGGTGGAAATGTGGAGTATTAAAAGTTGGCTCCCCCTCCCCGACTCGAACGGGGGACCTGCGGATTAACAGTCCGTCGCTCTAACCAACTGAGCTAAGGGGGAACAAGCATACATAAAGAAGATTAACGATTGGCTCCCCCTCCCCGACTCGAACGGGGGACCTGCGGATTAACA
>NZ_JBFKMX010000149.1:0-8420 GCF_041629635.1 Pseudoalteromonas sp.
GCAAGCATCGAACGGAAACTTTAGAAGTGCCACAGCAAACAATTGTTGTAGTACAGACGATCTAACTAGTGCCGCTGTTTATGCCTCTAGGTCGTCTACTTTAGAGTTTAGAGGCGGCTCTGCTCAAAACTCAGGAGCCAGCGGCCTGATAGCGCGCAGAGCTGTTGTGACAATGGACGAAGCAAATGTAGATGGCGCAGCAGACAAAGGAGTTGAGGCAGAAAATTGTTCCCAAGTTAGTTTCGCAAACGGCTCTGCTTTAAACTGCGTTTCAAACGCAATGCGATCTATAGCTAACGCAAACCTGTATGCTGTAGGAACAACCAGTTCAACAACAACTTCGGCAGACAATTTAAATGTAGATATAGGCGGTGTAATTACTGTCGCTGCTAGCAATACGATTGAAGGGGTAGCAGGTTCAGAGGCACAAGTTATAGCGGAATCAAACGTAGCTTACACTAACTCATTCGATACTGCCGGTATGATATTTTTTGACTCCGGGAACGGAGCTTTTAAAATAACCTCTAATGCTAATGGAATATCACAAAGATTTGCAGACGGAAGGATGCTGACTTTTATAAACACAAGTGTAGATACTGGTACAGTGGCTAGCGGAGCTTTTTCTTCCCAACTTACCATGCCAACGCAACCTGACACGTTTGTAAGCATAGATGGCTCTAGTATGAATATCATAGGCAGAACCGCTGTAAGCGGGGGTGGCAGCAGAGTATGCGTCGATAATTACTACAGACCAACCGTCTTAACTGGCACTGCTTGGAGGGTTTTTAACACAGGTCAACAATTAGATGGAGCTAGTACAGGGTTAAGTATAGAATCTGTAAATTTGTCAATGGTGACTTATGGCGCATGGCGATAAAACCTAATAGTAGCTGGTAGTAATTTATCAAGAACAAACCTATGCCTAAAAACTAATATAAACAAAGGAACCATTAATGGTTTTACACCCCTTAAAACAAACTTGACACAGCCAAATAGTTATGTAAAGATTACCCTTATATCAACAACTAAGGGTAATCATGAAAATAACGCCACTGAACGAATACATTAAAATTCACTTCGAAGGTAAGCGCGTGGACTTTCTACGCGCCTACACTTTCCAAAAGCTAGAAAAAGACAGCTTAAAAATTTCGTACAAGCTGAAAGTATACGCTCAACTTCTAAACGACTGGCTAAGAAGCGGCCAGAAATATGTTATGGAAGACGGCAAAAAGATTTACTTAATTTCTCAACCAATCAAGTTAACTAAAAAATAAAGGGGGTAGCCATGACTTTTTTTAAAGAATTACAGCGAGTATTGCTTTTTTCAGCCTATTTAGCCGCAACAACTATAGCGACACTTGCTTGTGTTAAATATGTAAGCGGAGAAAAGCCTAGCGATTTGGTTATATTTCTGGCAATTGTAGCTTCTTCTATCATCTCTGTGCATCAAGCGACTAAATAAAGAGGAGTTAAGGGGATGAACTATATCAACGACCACTTCCGATTTCGAGCTAATAAAAAAGACGTGCTAAAAGAGCTTGACCAAAACCACAATGTAGATGCTAGGCGCAAAATTGACTCTTTAGCAGAAGTTAAAAAGCTAGCAGCCGAGTTAAACATAACATTCGCAGAAGCGCGGGAGATTTTAAGTGATAAAAAATAACGCCCCCTACCCATGCCCGTTATGCAAATGCCCAAGCATGAAAGACGCAACAAAAAACCCAGTGACTTACGAATGTTTTAGCTGTTCGCACCGCTGGACTAAACAAGAACCAAACCGAAAACCAAAGGGGAAATAAAATGATTAGCGGCCTACCAGATAATACGCACAGATTCACAAAGCCAAACTACCGTTACAACATTTACGGCTTTGATTTTTACTGCGTTAATCACGATATTGAGTTTATTCGCCAGCAGCTACAGCAGGTAAGGCATATAGAAAACGCCTGGTTTCAACTTAAGAGCGACTATAACAGCACTTTTGTAGCTGAGTATAAACAAGAGGCAAACGAAGCAGCCAAAGAAGGCACAGCACGCCGAGCGGCTAATATTCAGCTACGCCACAATGTTGAACAGTTACTTAAAAACAGACTCAAGAGGGCTTATTGATGAAAAAGCAAATTTTAGATTGGTTACGAATGATTGCGGGCTGCTGTTTATTTATTTTCTTCCTGGCGGCTAGTATGGGTTTAATTGACGGGATAGAGGTGGGATTATGATTAATACAACACACTTACCAAGTGAAATCTTTGGCGAACCAACAGAGGCCGAAAAGGTTAATGCGCTTTATCGGGAAAGCGATTACTACAAAGAACTATACCATGTCGCTGAAAAGCACAGCATTAGCGATTTATTTGTTAGTAACTCGATTAATCGTTTTCTAGTTAAAAACAGCTTAGAGCTTAAACCAGACGATTTCGAGCAGGTTTTAAACAGTGTTTGCGAAACACTATGTGATAACCTTAATTGTTTTGATTACTAAAGGGGTAAACTATGAGCAGGTATGATTATGTTATTTTTGCCAGCTACGGCAATGATTCTATAGCATTAATACAGTTTGCAAAAAATGAAGGCTTAAAGAATGTTTGCGTTCTATATTCCGATACTGGGTGGTCTGCAGATTGGTGGATTGACCGCGTAGAAAAAGGCGAATCACTAGCCAAGTCTTACGGCTTTGATGTTGCAAGAACAAAAAGCGAAGGGATGGAGGCGCTAGTTAAGCGTAAAAAAGGCTGGCCCATGGGCGGCGGAGCTGCTTTTTGTACTGCAGAGTTAAAAGTTAAGCCAGCCTTAGCTTGGCTGGACGAAAATGACCCGGAAAAGGAGTCGATATGTATGGTAGGAGTAAGAAGAGAGGAAAGCGCTAACCGCCGCACTTTTCCCAAGTGGACAGACTCAAGCGAGAAACACGGAGGGAGGGAACTTTACGCTCCTTTGGTTAATTTTAACGAGTACTCTAGGAACGATTTATTAAGCCAGGCTGGCTTTACACCTTTAGAGCATAGATCCAAAGAATGTTTCCCCTGTGTTCATGCAAATATAAATGATTTGAGAATGCTAGACGAGGAAAGAATAATACACATAGAAAGGATAGAGGGTGAATTGGGAGTGAATTCAAAAGGAAATCCGCGCGTAATGTTTAGACCAAAGCGGCATAAGGGAGCGGTCGGTATAAGGGCGGTCGTAGATTGGGCCATCACGCCCAGAAAAAGGGATCAGCTAGATTTATTTGGTTGCGATTCTGGCTATTGTGGAAGCTAAAAATAAGCCCCAATTAAGGGGCTTTAAGGTATGCCAAGGAGGCATTAAGGGGAATACTTGGGAGTCAAGGTAATTATACTCTTATTATTGACATAATAGCAACACTGTTTTAAATTTACAGATGCGGCTATGGTCTTGAGTAGCTACTTGACCTAAATCCACTATTCCAGAAGTGGTAGCCGCAATATTAATTTTCTGGACTAACAAACTGGAGAAATCAAAATGATCACTTCCTATTCTCGACCAAGAGATTCAAAAGAATTCTATTTTAAATTAAATAATGCCTTAAACCTTTTAGATGATTCTGCTGCGAGCAGCACCTATAAGTTTGCCGGATTATACGCTATATACAAAGATGAAAAGTGCTACTACGTTGGCCAAAGTCAGAACTTATCTAGCAGGCTCGCCACGCACCTAACTGGCGCTTACAGGGCTGCTGATAAGGTTGATTTGTTTTTAGTGTCAAGCCTGGGTTTTGATGACTTTTATGACCGATGCAAGGATTCAAGAAGGGAGGTATTAGAAATAAATGAATCTGTTTTAATGGACAGACTAAAACCAATAGAAAATATATTGCAGCCAGGCAGGGCGGAATTTCCCGATGAGTGCCTTATATATCCACTATGCAGCGATGAAGAAATGATTTGCAGCGCCAGTATCTATCTTAAAAAAAGAGATCTAACACTGGTTGATTCAGAGCCAACTTCAATTTTAAATATAGACCCAAGGTCATTTGATTATAGTATGCTGCAAAACTTCTATAGACTCAAAGGCGTTGAAGGGGGTGAGTCATGAGCTTGGATGCCACTATATGGGCTTGGAAGCAAAATTTGCCAGCCACTCAAAAAATAATACTTCTATCTCTAGCTGATAGGTGCGGGGAGGATTTTACTTGCTACCCGAGCCAGAAGAGATTAGAAAAAGACACTTGCTTAAATATAAAAACAATAAAGGCAAATATTAAAAAACTTATAGATGCTGGCCTTGTGTCAGACACTGGTAAAAGAGTTGGCAAAACGCTATCAGTTAAGGTTTACAAGGTGATGGTTAATTCAACAAGGGAAGGTAGCCCAAAAATGGACCCACTTAACAATGAAGCTAGCCCAATTTTACCAGAAAGCAAGCCCGAAAACGGACTACCTAAGCTAGCCCAAAATAGGGCTATAGAATCTACCATTATAGAATCACCCAATAAAACTAAAGAAAAGGATTTGGTTGACAAGGCATTTGATTTTATCTGGACAGAGACATTGAATCTAAAAAGAGAGTTTCCTAATGGTGGCTCTGGTTCAAAAAAATATGCAAAAATCACATTTGAAAAACTATTCAACAAAGACTACTTCAAAAAACACACAGAAGAAGAATTTAAAAACGAAGTTAATGATTTATTCGACTTAATAAACAGAGAAGCCGAATATTCATTACATAACCTAAAAAGCGGAAATCCGTTTACACCGTTCGAAAGAAAGGCTATGACTTCAATTCTAAACGCAGAAGAATGGCGTAACTAACAAAGGGGAATAACATGGAAAACACACTACACGAAGAAAACACAATCTTAGGCTCTATAATTTCTGATCCGTCAATGATTGACGATGTAGCCGATATTTTAAGCATGGAAGATTTTAGCGACTATCAGAATCGCAAAATCTATAAAGACATTATCGAGCGACACAGAACAGATCAACCGATTGACGCTTTTACTATTGCAGAAACAACCAAGATTGATGTTTCAAACATCATAGAACGCCAGCAAAGCGCATTTAATACAGTTTCGGCAGTAAGTAGCTACGCAAAGCAGATCAAAACGAAGCAGAAACGGGCTAGACTGACCGAAAAGCTGCAAGCTTATACAATGGCATTGCAAGACCAAAATAATTCGATAGACGAGCTTACACAAGCTTTAGAGTTGGATATTCTCAAGATACAAGAAAGCGAGAACGAGAAGCGCGGATACAACCCAATAACCAACGCTATCAAGAAAGCTGTTAATAACCTGGAAAGACGCACACAGCTTGATAATAAGCTTGACGGCTTAGCAACTGGCATTGCTTCACTAGATGAACTTTTCATGGGGTTGAGAGCTGGCGACTTAGTTATCATTGCTGGCCGTCCTTCTATGGGTAAAACAGCACTAGCTTTAAACATTGCCGAAAACAATGTTGACGACTACGGGATGATTCATAGCCTAGAAATGACTGAGGAAGAGTTAGCAGAGCGAATGATTGCTAGTGCAGGCGTTGCGGATTATGGCGCAATTATGTCTGGCAGAATGGACACCACACAGTGGGGATTGGTTACTAATGGCATTGGCAGGTTGAACGGTAAAAATCTTTACATTGATGATTCACCTAACCAGACAATCCAGCATATAAGGGCATCAGCACTCAGAGCCAAGGCCAAGTATGGCAAAGTTGGGTACTTGATGGTTGACTACCTCCAATTAATCAAAATGAAAGGTTTTAACGCAGTAGCCGAGACTGGCGAAGTTTCAAAGACCCTAAAGAATCTAGGAAAAGAATTAGGCTGTCCTGTTATCGTTTTATCGCAGTTATCGAGAGAGTGCGAGAAACGCGCAGATAAAAGACCTATCAATTCAGATTTAAGGGATTCCGGCCAGATAGAGCAAGACGCAGATAAGATTGTGATGGTTTACCAGGATAGAAAGTATAACGAGGAATCGCCGTGGCAATATATTTCGGAGTTAATAGTAACTAAAAACCGAGGCGGCAAAACTGGTACTTGTTACGCAGTATTCCAAGGACATCATCAGCGTTTTGTTGAAGCAGACTATAACGAGGTGGAGAGAATAAAATCTATTGCTCAGCAGCCAGCAGCGCGGCCACGGTTCAATGCCTAGCCTAGCTTAAGCCCAGTTGACCATTATTTAGTAAAGAAATGCTTTACAAGTAAAAAAGGCTGTGTTATATTCGTGGCTCAAGTTTGAAATAAGGGGAAAACATGAAAACTATCGAACTACCATCTATCGACTACAGCGAGGCATTAGACCGAGCTAGTTATAATTTATTTGACGAAATTGTATCAAATGAAAACGCGAAATTGTTGCTTGAGGTTTTGCAGCTGGATGATAACTGTTCAATGCTTGCAGCTTGCCAAGTTATTATTGGAAGCGCTAGAGACAGTAGGTCAACCTTTCACTACTTAATCAATGATTTTGCGGATTACCTAGACGCTTACGTTGAAGAAAACGGCGTTTATATTCCAGAGCTGCAAGAATTTAAACTAAAAATCCAGTAAGGGGGATTTATGAGTCAAGCGCAACACGAACATGAGGTTATGGCAGAACAAGCTGTAGCTTTTTACGCGAAAGTGGCAAAGATACAAAACGAGCTACACGCACCAAAAAACCAATTTAACAAGTTTGGTAACTACTCATACCGCAATTGTGAGGATATTTTAGAGGCGCTCAAAAAAGTGAAGGGCGATCTTGTTGTAACAGTTGCAGATGATATTGTTGTTGCTGGCGATCGATTCTATATTAAAGCAACCGCAACAATCACAGACGGCGTTAATGTTTTAACTAATACAGCTTATGCACGCGAAGCATTAACGAAAAAAGGCATGGACGATAGCCAGATAACAGGTGCAGCTAGCTCATACGCTCGCAAGTACGCGCTAAATGGGCTGTTTTGTATTGATGACAACAAGGATGCTGATAGCAAGTCGCCAGAGGATAACGACACTAGTCAACAATTGATTGATGATATTAATTCGCTAGCTAACTTTATCGGCGCTGATTTATCGAAAGCTGTTAGCTATATATCCGGAGGTTCGGCAAAAAGCTTGAATCAGTTAAATTCTCAGCAATTAAACCAGATTCTTAACCAGTTAAAAAAGAAGCAAGGGGAACAAAATGTATAAAATTATTGATTTAGAACAAAACACGCCAGAGTGGTTGGCTTGGCGCGAGGGCAAGGCAACAGCAAGCCAAAGCCCAAGCGTTATGGGTGAATCAAAATACTTTCCTCATACGCCGTATGAAATGTATTTAATTGCTACCGGCCAAGCTGAAAAGCCTTTTTACAATAAAGCAATGCAGCGCGGTCATGAGTTCGAGGACGAGGCATTGCAGCACGCAAATCGGTTTTTTGATGCAGACTATAAGCCTTTGCTGGCTGAGTCTGAGTTATACAAAAACTTTGCCGCTAGTCTTGACGGGTTCGACCCAGCTAAAAAGCTCGCTATTCTAGAGATTAAAACCACTAAAGAGGGTGGCGCTATCTGGAATAACGGTCTAGAGATATATCATTGGCAGTTAACCCACCAATGCGCTGTTATGGGTGTTAGTGAAGCTATGCTTTATGCATACGACCCAGACACAAAAACAGCAAAGCCGATGCTTTTTAAGGTAAAAGATTCGGATATTAAAAAGCTGGTAAAAGCCTGGAATGATTACTTTAACTGTATTAATAATTTTGAAATCCCAGCGCTAACAGACCGCGATTATATTGACGGTGAAAAAATCGAAGGTTTAACTGATATGCTTGAAGAATTGCGCGAAATAAAGCGCCAGCAGGCAGAGCTTAAAAACGCCTATGATTTAAAATTCCGCGATATTGTCGAGCTATGCGGCGACAGGCCGACCAAAATTAACGGCTGCACTATTTCAAGAACAACACGAAAAGGCAACGTTAACTACAAAAACATTCCAGAATTGTACGATGTAGACCTTGATAAGTATCGAGGTAAACCGACAACTTTCTGGACCCTGCGAGAGCCAAGAAAAACCAAGACAAATTCAAATAACTAGGAGATAAAAAATGAAAGACATTGTAGCGGTAACAGGCAAATACATGAAAGGCAATGAAGAAAAGGCCGAGTTTACAAAAATCGGCGCTATCGGCGTATCACAGAGCGGCAAAGAATATGTAATTCTAGATCCTAGTATATCCCTTTCAGGTGTATTAGCTAAGCAGAACGCTCTAGCAATTCAAGAAGGCAACGCGCAACGAGCTACTATTATGTGTTCAGTGTTCGACAAAGGCCAGAACCAGCAGCCACAGCAGCAGCCGCCACAAATGCAGCAGCAAGCACCACAGCAGCAGCCGCCACAAATGCAGCAGCAAGCACCACAGCAGCAGCCGCCACAAATGCAGCAGCAAGCACCACAGCAGCAGCCGCCACAAATGCAGCAGCAA
>NZ_JBFKMX010000150.1:0-8407 GCF_041629635.1 Pseudoalteromonas sp.
ACAGTGACAGGCAATGTACTTAAAGCAAATCATTTTGATAACTCAACATTAAATAGCTTTGGTTATGTGATTGCTGAGCGCTAAGAAAAGTTACTAACGCAGGATAAATGGATTTACCACTTTAACTAAATGTAAAAAATTACGTATTGTTCTTCCCATGTGAACGTTAGGCTAACCCTCTGGGTTAGCCTTTTTTTAGCGTTCTGTAGAGCGAACTACTTCTATGATTTCAGTAGTCGAAATAGACGGAGTGCGAGGTAAATAAACTACTTCACATTGCGATCGGAAATTATCAAACTTGCCTTGCCAATCATCCCCCATCACCAGAACATCTGCTTTGAATTGCTCAATATAATCGCCTTTAAGCTCTAATGACTCTTCAAAAAACACTTCATCAACAAATTGCAAAGATGAAATAATCTTCTTACGATCTTCTTGTGAGTATATTGGAGTACGCCCTTTTTTTGAAAAATTAAGCGCATCTGAAGAAACACCAACAATTAAACAATCACCAAGTTCTCGTGCGCGCTCTAAAATTCGCACATGACCAACGTGAAAAACATCAAAGGTGCCAAAAGTGATAACTCTTTTCATTAAAATGCAATAGTTCTGTGATATGTAACTTGGCGCGTACTATATCACGAGTACACACCAAGATGACCTATGAGAGCAATAAATTCTAAAACTGCTTAAAATACTGGCTAAGCCATTCTATTTGTAAATGTATAAAAAGGATTAGTGCTTTATCAGGTAATCAACAACTCGCTGAGCACAATTTCCGTCTACATCACCTACATATTCTTTTGTGATAGCAACTCGAATTGCGTGTTTTGCCTGAGGGTTTTCAACTGCATTAGCCACGCACTTGGCAAGTGCTCTGTAATTAGCAGCACGCTCACAGAGTTGATGGAAGACCTCAATGCTCTCATCGATACGCTTTTTGAATCTAAATGCTAAAATGCCACGGTAACTCCAGCGTAGCTTATAAAAATCACACCAGATAACGGGTTTATCTAATGCTGCAAACTCAAAGATAGCGGAAGATGCATCTGATATCAGCACATCAGAAATCGCCATAAACTCTAACAGGTTATATTCTTCAACCCCTGCTAAATAAACATTGTCTTGCTTAGCCCAATTTTCTAACAAAAATTTTTGCTTTTTATAACGCGGTTTTGTGAGCGAGAAAAAATGCGGCTTTAAAATAATATTGTAGTTGGCAAAATCATCCGGGAATGATTTAGCAAATAACTCAATTGAGCTTGGGTAAAAGGTCGGTGCATACAATAAAGTAGGTTTAGTTTTATCAAGCCCCATTGAGGCTAAACTGCGCGTGGCTGTTTTGTTGTTAATCGCAGGATCTAGCTTGGCATAACCGCTGTCTACAAAATTTCCGCTTGGAAACATAGTTTGAAGATTACCAAGGCGCTTTTCACCTTCAACAAAACGCACTGTTGTAGGATTTTTGGAAACATCATAGTAACAACTTTTAGGGCCAACACCGTGCTGCATCAGTACTGTTTTGCTCACTTCGTGCAGTTGCTCTAAATCAGATACAGCATTACCAAAGACAATCCAATCAGCTTTTTGAGCTAAATAATGTGTTAACGATTCTTGCCAATTTTGCACAATTTTAAGTGACAATTTAGTCTCTTGAAGAGCCTTTTCAACAATGCGGTTTAAATCTTCATCATCTGTTTTGTAACCGATTAACTCAATATCGGTATCGTGCTGTTTAAACACATCGATTACCGGTAAATATTGCGGTAAATAATAGAGATGTTGAATATCGAAAATAACCTTCATTGCGTTGCCTAAATCATTTATGTGACATTTTTATGATCTCACAAAAACTTAATATCAGGCAAAAGCTTTTTAGCTGAATTTCCAGTATTTAAGTTTTTTTCTTAATTTAAAATTGCGCAGTAAATTAAGCGGTTTGTTTTTTTCTGTAGTAAGTTTACCTTGCAGCACTTGTTCAACCGCTTCAAGTACACGTGTACTTGATTGGCCGTCTCGGTACGGGTGTAACTGCTCAATGTAATCGCTTACGCTGTTTTGTAAACTGGTTGGAAACTGAAGCGCATATGCCAGTTTTTCTTCAAGTAATTCAGACTCTGTAAAATTCACCATGTAAGGTTGTGGCTCGATGTTATTGAAGGTCACTACTGGTTTATTTTGTACCAAAAACATTTGAATAACCGATGAGGTATCGCACAGCATTACATCTGCCTGTGTTAATAACGGTAATACGTTGTCGGTTTCAACAAAGGTTAAGTGTTCGCTTTCGAGGGATTTATATTGCTCAACAATCTGCTTGGGCATTTTGGGGTGAAACTGCACAAGCCAACGCCACCTACCCATTGCACTCAGTTTTTTAACTTGTTCAAACAAATGAGGCGCACAGGTTAAATTACGTGAAAAGGTTGAGCACATAAGTACCGTTTTCTTATCACTTTTAATATTTAAGCTTTGATTTTCGCTTTCTACCGATTTGAAAAGTGGGTCCAGTGTCGGCCAGCCTGTTTCTACTACATTAAAATAACCATGCTGTTTCGCTAGCTTTTCAAACGTTTGTGTGGTGTCTGGGCCTTGTGTGCAATAAAGATCAAAACACTGGCGAATATTAAAATGGTCGTTCAAACCACGGCGATTAATTTTCCCAGCATTAAAGCCATGAAATACAGCAACTTTAACCCCAGGAAAAAATCGAGGAACGGTATTACCCGGTACAAAAACCGCATCGGGTTGAAATGCTTTTACCTCATCAACTGTAACAAGTTGTAATTCATCTTCTTTTAGATAACTCGCATTTACTTCATTACCCCATAAAAACCACGCTGCTGTATCGCCACGGCGAAGAATTTCCTGTTGTAACGGTCTTAAAATAGCATAGCTATAGTTTTGAGATATGAAAAATAAGTATTTGCGCACTGCACCGGGATCCATTCGTTAGGTGTTACAACCAATAATACTTAACATTAAATGATATATTCAACGACATTAATAAACATTTTGACGTTTTAACTATGTTACTATCAATTTTTCGTGAATTTTTTATAGTAGTATGAATAAGCGTTATTTGATGTTTGTAATGCAGCCTTATAGCTATGCTATTTTAAGGCCTTTGCAGTCTGCAATATTAGCTCGTGGTGATGAAGTGGCTTGGTTTTTATCAGGGAATGATGTAAATGCCGCCAGCTTAACTGAACAAGAGCATTACTTATCCACTATTGAACAAGTAAAAGCATACAACCCAGATGCGGTATTTGTACCAGGCAATGTTGTACCTGATTTTATTCCAGGCGCTAAGGTACAAGTATTTCACGGTTTAGAATACAAAAAGAAAGGCCACTTTGCGATTCGAGGCTTTTTTGATCTCTATTGCACACACGGCCCACTCACCACAGAACCTTTTCAACAATTAGCAAAAAAGCATGGATATTTTAGTGTGGTGGAAACAGGCTGGCCAAAATTGGACCCTTATTTTGATTACGCCAAATGCATCAATGACAAACCAGTAATACTATACGCGCCTACTTTTTCACCCAGCTTATCTTCTTTACCTCATCTTTTTGAGCAGATAACGCTGTTGGCTCAATCGAATAAGTTCAAAATTGTCATTAAGTTTCACTCTAAAACCAAAACTGAATGGCAACAACTTTATCGCAGCTATAATAATGACAATTTAATTATCGATAATGGTGATAACTTAATTCCACTTATCCAACAAGCTGATATTGTGATTTCTGATACATCTAGCGCTGTGGATGAAGCATTATTGATAGGTAAACCCGTTGTTACTTTTAATAACTCATCACCACAAGCAGCATTAATCAACATAGATAACCCTTCAGAATTGAACATAGCCATTGATAAAGCACTCAAATTATCAGATGGTCAACGAGAAGTAATAGATAACTACATAAAGCAAGTTCATCCATTCCAAGATGGTAAAAGCGCTGAACGAATTTTGCAGGCTGTTGATGAATTATTGATAAGAGGCGTGAAACGCAAACCGCTTAATTTGATAAGAAAATATAAGATCAGAAAGCTTATGAAATACTACAAATTAGGTTAACACTCGATAAGTTCTTAATAAAAAAGGCGCCGAGGCGCCTTTTTTATTCTTTCTAAGCTTTATAATACAGCAAATTTAATTACAAATAATATTGATAGAATCCAAACACTAATACTTACTTCGTCGGCACGATTACACATTACTTTCACCGCAGTGTAAGCAATAAAACCCAGTGCAATACCGTGTGCAATTGAGAAGGTTAATGGCGTCATTAATAACACAACTGCAACGGGTACAGCTTCTGTCATATCGTCCCAATCTATCAGTTTTAAGTTTTGTAGCATTAATACGGCAACATACAAAATAGCACCCGCCGTTGCATAAGCAGGTACCATAGTTGCAAGTGGCGCAAAAAACAGCATTAGTAAAAAGCAAATACCCACAACAACTGCGGTTAAACCCGTTTTACCACCAACAGAAACACCTGCCACCGACTCAATATAAGATGTTGTTGTGGATGTACCTAACGTTGCACCAGCAATCGTTGCACAACTATCTGCACTAAGCGCTCTTCCCATACGCGGAATGTTGCCCTTTTCGTCAGAAAATCCTGCTTTTTGTGAAACAGCAACTAAAGTGCCTGACGTATCAAATAAATCGACGAATAAAAACGCAAAAATAACACTTAACATTGAAAGCTCAAGCGCACTTGCAAAGTCGAGTTTCATCCAAGTTGGTGCAAGTGAAGGTGGCATAGATACAATGCCATTATATTCAACTAGGCCAAGTGATAATGCGATTGCGGTTACACCTAAAATACTAAACAACACACCGCTTTTAATATCGCGGTACAAAAACGCTGCGATAAAGAAGAAACTGATAATCGCAAGTAAAGGTCCTGTTTGGGTAATATCACCTAATTGCACTAATGTCGCAGGGCTTGCCACAATAATGCCTGAATTTTTAAGCGCTATTAAAGCTAAAAATGCACCAATACCTGTGGCAATTGCACGTTTTAGTACTAATGGGATCGCATTGATTATCCACTCCCTTACTTTAAATAAACTTAATAGTAAAAAGATAATTCCTGAGAAAAACACAGCGGCTAGTGCACTTTGCCAACTGTAACCCATACCAAGTACAACACCGTAGGTGAAAAAGGCATTTAAGCCCATACCGGGTGCAAGTGCGATTGGATAATTTGCCCAAAACCCCATTATAAAGCAACCAATCGCAGCTGCTAAACACGTAGCAACAAATGCCGCACCTTGATCGATTCCAGCTTCTGCAAGCATTGCAGGGTTAACGAATACTATGTAAACCATAGTGACAAATGTGGTGATGCCAGCTATCACCTCACGCTTAACCGAACTGCCCTGTTGGTTTATTTTAAAAAGTTGTTCAAACATGATTACGTTACTGTGTCTTAAGGGGGCTGTGATCATACCAGTGACATACAAAAAATTAAATTTTTAAGTCATTGTGATCCGAAATTAAGTGAAAAAATCAAAAGCTTCTAAACTTACTTTGAGTTCACTTTATTTGGAGCATCATGGAAAACACGAATCAACCCATAGAAATAGACGCGTTAACAATAGCGGAAGTTGAACAACTTATTCTGTCTACGTTACTTGCAATAAAAAAAGAGCTCAGTGAAAAGCACGCTAAGGCTGACGCAAAAGACAGCGAACGACTATTTGCCACTTCGGTATCGATGTCAAAAGCGCGCAATGATGTCGGTGCAGCAAAATACATGCGATTCGCCGCAATGCAAGGCCATGTCAAAGCACAATTTTATTTAGGCATGATGTTCGCAAAAGGTTCGGGGCTGCCACAAAGTGTTTACCATGCATATACCTGGTTATGTTTAGCTGAAAGCCAAGGCTCAATTGAAGCTGTCGAGGCGATAGGCAAACTTCAGCCACTTTTACAGGCAAAACAAATTACTGATGCAAAAAAGCAAGCTGCTGATTTATATGAACTTATCCATGACAATATCTTTAACAATGAAAAAGTTGTTTAAAAAATAGCAAAAAACGCTTGAAACAGATTACTGTATAAACTACTGTATAGATAATTCCACTGTATATTTAAACAGGCATCGTTATGTTACAAGCTCAGCACCTTTCAACACAGCAAACGTTAGAAATAAGCGAAATCGCGTCAGATAAACTGAAAGTAATAAATGTGCAAGATGATATTCAAGAGACACTTGCTCTGATTGAGATTTTGCAAAAACATACCTGTGAAAACAAATGGACTTTGTTATTAGCACCAGATGCAGTACCAAGCAAATCATTATTAGAAAGCTTATCGATTGATCACAGTAAACTTTTGATTATTCGTAAGCGTCATTTAATTAACATTGAATATGTTGTTAACTCAGCGCTTAAAAACGGAAATTTTGGTGCAGTTGTATCGTGGACAAATATGTTAGATGAAGTGACATTAAGTTCGCTTGCGGCAAACCAATCTCACTTTAATGGCTATTTTTATCATTTTGCTGCAAGTAAAGGTATGACGACTAAACCTACACTTTGCTAAAATACCTTTTTAACTTAACGAAACGAAACTATGTGTTATTGCGGAAATTCTAATGCATTTGAGATGTGTTGCTTACCGATTATTAACGGTGAAACAAAAGCTGAAAATGCTGAACAACTTATGCGTTCTCGCTACAGTGCATATTGCATAAATAACAGTAACTATATTCATAACACCTATACAAGTTCTAAACAGGCAGAAAATAGTGTTCGTGATATTGCTGCATTTGCCGAACTAGTAAACTTTATTGGCCTCACTGTTTATAATTTTGAAGAAGTTGATAACACAGCAACAGTGCATTTTAAAGCTGACTATTTGTGTGATGGTTATTATTGTCAATTAGAAGAAACTTCAAACTTTATAGTGGAAGACAATCAATGGCGTTACTTAGATGGCACTATTACAGAACACGCTGAGGAAAAAGTTGGTAGAAATGACCCATGCCCATGCGGTAGTGAAAAAAAATACAAAAAGTGCCACGCTTTATAATTAACACATAACCGTTTTAATTAGTGGGTTCACACAAATAAAAAAGGCGATAACTATTATCGCCTTTTTTGTGTTTTAAATTGTGTGTTTTAGAGTGATTCAACCGTTATTAATTCTTTGCTTATTATTAAGCCTATGCAACGAAAGCAAAATCGTAGTTTTGACTTTTTTCAATACTGCTATAAAAGCCGTCAATATCCATCTTTTTATTTGTTAAAGCCACATTTTTGGCTGCAATTAATTTTTTTTGTGTTGCAGGTGGGCAATTGTCGATAACAACCGGTGAAATGTATTTTGTATCATTTTTGCAAGTGAATGGTTCTGGATTCAAGCATTCGTTAAGATGAATCGCATTTAAGCCTTGCTCGATTAGTAACTGACAGTTTTGTTGACCTATCAATCCATTAAATGGCTCAACAGCTAATGGCTTTTTCGGGCCAGCTCCTTGCTTAGCAAACTCAAGTAATGGATCACTGACTAATTCTTTTTCACTTTTCGGAAGATTAAACTGTGAAAATTCGGTTGCATCATGACTAAGCATGGCAAGTAAAAATGCAAAATCACTTTGACGGTCTGCAGCAACACTTTGGCAAAGTTGTTCTCCAAGTTGCGCTTCATGTGTGATGATCTGTTCAATTTGCATTTTTAATAATCAATTTGTTCAATAACAAAGCTGTTATCGACAAAAATATAAAAAACTTTAGCTTTAACCTTTACTTAATTTTTTAGTTTGTTAATATTCGCCTCGTTCTCGTGGAGGGGTTCCCGAGCGGCCAAAGGGATCAGACTGTAAATCTGACGGCATTGCCTTCGATGGTTCGAATCCGTCCCCCTCCACCACTTCTCTTTTATCCCAAATTCCAAATTCCAAATTCCAAATTCCAAATTCCAAATTCCAAATTCCAAATTCCAAATTCCAAATTCCAAATTCCAAATTCCAAATTCCAAATTCCAAAAAGTTAAAAACTCTACGCTCTAATAAGTCAAGTTTCTTTATTTGAAATTGAGGCCAATTTATTGCCTTTATCGATTTAAAAAAATGTTTGTGTGAAATTTAGCTACTGTGACTGGTTTTCGAGCAGTTAAACGCTAATTATTAAAAAATACTTTACAGCAAGATAAAGCTTCTCTAATATTGCGCCTACTTCAGTGGAGGGGTTCCCGAGCGGCCAAAGGGATCAGACTGTAAATCTGACGGCATTGCCTTCGATGGTTCGAATCCGTCCCCCTCCACCACTTTTTCCTAAAGTATCATTGCTTGAATATATCTAACATAAATCCATTTTCTTGTAGCCACTTTTCAGCTTTCTTGTATTCTGGATATAGCATTTTTACCACTTGCCAAAATCGGTA
>NZ_JBFKMX010000151.1:0-8299 GCF_041629635.1 Pseudoalteromonas sp.
CACCCTTGCCAAAGCCCATAAACCGAACAGCCCCATCAAGCTATAGCCCTTAATGCTGGGCTTGCCTGTCCAAGTTTGTACAGCAGTAAGTAAAAAGCCCACAACAATTGCACTGGTAAAGCCAAATAGCATTTCATGAATATGCCAAAAATGGCCGCCTCCCAACGGCGAAAAGTTTAATGTGCCGGATAAAAATCCAGCCCACAGTGCGATCGCTATTACACTAAATAACGATGCGAACCAAAAAAAAGGGCGAAAAGCTAAACGAAACAGTGGCACTGTGCTGATTGCTTGCGGCTTTACGCCAAGTTGTCCATCCGGTTGTAAATGCATTAGTTTATCCTCCAGAACATAATTTTCACGCTTCGCTTGCCAATGTTAAGCCTGCAATATTGTGCCAAAAACCATCGACCTCTTTCGTTTTGTCTAGCTTTAGATAGTGTGGCTGTTTAGCCTGTTGCTGAAACTGGCCAAGCACATCAAATAAAATTTCGGATTCAGGGCTAATGCGCACAATATCGACTAGCCCATGCATACTCCTTTGCTCGTTTATTAAGTTATATTTAAGTCCAGATTGGGTTTGAATACCATTAATCACAAATACTTGGCTGCCATCTTGGCTAAATGCGGCGCGCCCATCTGGGTAATCAATACAGCACAACTCACATTGATCTTTTGAGCGATTTAATGAACGTGCAGTAAAACAACGTGCTGAATAAGCAAGTGGTAAGTGGCCGTAACTGAATACTTCAACCGTAAACTGATCGCGTTTGTCACGGATTGCGGTTGAATTTAGTATATTGTTGAGCCAATCACGAGATAGTTCCACTGGCATCACCCAACGCTTCATCCCTTTTGCTAGTAGTTGTGCTAATGTTTCTCCGTTATAACAATTGATCGCAGGACCAACCACAAAAGGTAAGCCCGCCTTTTCAAGCAACGCAATCGCCCCAAGATCATTTGCCTCTATCCTAAATTCGCTAGTTTGGCAGAGTCGTTTTAATTGCTGGTAGTCAGAGGGCGTTTCGAGTAGCGCCATGGATGAGAGCACAACCTCCTTGCCAGCGAGAGTTAATTGTTCTGCAATTGTAAGCCAATCTTTCAGTTTTAATTCACGTCGTTTGGCACACACTGTTTCACCTAGGTAAACAATGTCAACATCACTTTGCGCCGCTTGCTGATAGAACTCATATACTTTTCTTTTTGGCCAGTAATATAAAATAGGCCCTAATGAATACTTCATAGCCGTTATTTCCATTGTTTGTGATAAGCCCCTAGCGTAGTTTGGCTACCTTCGGATAATGCAGATAAACAAGCTTCTGCTTGTCTGGATGGGGAAAACTGTGATGGGTTGGCAAGACAATTATCAATCGCCTCGCGCCAAGTTCGCGTTACTTCACTCACATAAGCCGCAGAGCGTTGCCGTCCTTCAATTTTAATCGCGGCAATTCCCACTTCCATTAAATCAGGTAATAGCGCCATACTGTTTAAGCTGGTTGGCTCTTCCAGCACGTGATAGCGTTCTCCATCAATATCAAATCGGCCTTTACATAACGTTGGATAACCTGCTTTTTCATTGTCAGCAAAACTATCAATTACCACTTCATTAAGCAGTGTTGTGAGCTGGCCTTGTTGCTGCTGATATTCAACATATTTTGCTGGCGAGCATGCACCTGCGGTATTAGGGGACTCTCCAGTAAAATAAGACGATAAATAACAGCGCCCTTCAGCCATAATACACAAACTGCCATAGGCGAATACTTCCAGCTCCACTTTGGCATGACGCGCTAAATTTCGGACGTGATGAATAGAAAGCACACGTGGAAGCACCACTCGTGAAACCGCAAAATTATCCACTAGATAATTAATTGCCCCGATATTCGTTGCACTGGCTTGTACCGAGGCATGTACTTCAATATTTGGATAACGTGTCGCGCAATATTCTAAAACAGCTAAATCGGCAATAATTAATACGTCAGCCCCTATCGCGACAGCTTTATCAACTGCGCAATACCACCTATCTATCATATCTGGGTGGGCAAAGGTATTAATTGCTATATGTAAGCGGCATCCTGCTTTTTTGATGTAGTTAACTCCATTTTCAAGTTGTCGCGGGTTAAAGTTTAATCCGGCAAAATGACGTGCATTCGTTTCATCTTTAAAGCCGATATAAACGGCATCGGCCCCAGCATCTACCGCAGCTTGTAATGACGATAAGCTGCCGGCAGGGCATAACAGTTCCATCGCTTTTCCTAAAACCTAAAAACATTCTCGCTAGACTAGGTTCAATTGCTTTGAAGTAAATTGATCTAAATTAAGTAATGAATACTTAGGCATGCTTCTACCTACTATTCATTGAGTTAAGGTATTTAATAGGTAGTTACCACCTACCTAAATCGAGAGCTCTAAGCGTATAGTGAGTAGTTACTTATTAAATTGGAAAAGTTTTGATTTACATTAAGGTTTAGAACGTATTAAGGCATTAACTTAGTTTTTATTTAAGAGCAAAAACTATGTTAAAAGAGCCGTTTAAACCGATAGCCAAGTGCCTTGCTAAATCACTGCCAACAGGCTTAGCCACATCATTAAAATTGATCCCAAATAACGTCACTCATTTTGCCATCGAAAAAACGTTAAATACTTTGTTTCAAGTGGAGCGACTACATAACGAGCTTGATTTTATGCACAACAAGTCATTACGTATTGAAGTATCCGATCTCAATTTTGCATTCACCCTTACCCTAAAACATGGCCAGCTTGTAGTCATCGATACTAATGAGGCTGATACAACATTTAGAGCTGACTTTGAACAGTTCCTGCTTTTAGCTGGTCAGTATGCCGACCCAGATACCTTATTTTTTAATCGTCAATTTGCAATCTCAGGAGATACCGAGCTTGGCCTAGAAGTAAAAGCCATTATTGAAAACTTTGAGCACAGTCGATTACCCAAACCGCTTAACCAATTAATTGCAACACATTGCCAGCTGATTTATAAATAAGGAACGCATCAATATGATCACACTTACCGAGTTTTTTGAAACCGATCACAAACGATTAGACTTACTATTAGCACAATTTAAAGCGTGTTTAGATCACGATAAACCTCGCGCTATTGGCCTTTTTCAAGCATTTGAAAGCGGGCTTCGCACGCATATTTTGTGGGAAGAAACCGTGCTTTTCCCATTTTTTGAACGTAAGTCACAATTCAGTCATGGCCCCACCCATGTCATGTCTAACGAGCATATCGCAATTCTTAACCTTGTTTCTCAACTTCAACAAAGTTTAACTGGTGATATTAATACAACACTGATGCTGTATGACGAATTAGCCAACCAATTAACGCAACATAATCATAAAGAAGAAAACATTCTATATCCGTTAGTAGATAAAAATGCCTCAGAGTCCGATCGTTCTTTGATGTTTATGATTATGGAAACGGGGCAAGTCGCATAAAATTAATAAATGAAATTATCAAAGGAAACTGACGGTATAATTACCAAGAGAAATCGAAAAGTTACGAATTCATTTCAGCTAACAAGCAACACCGCATTAAACCCAAAAACTTAATGCGGTGTGATCCAATCGTATATTTTTGTTAACAGTTAACTTGCGACAAGCTCTACAGGGTTTTCTTTTCGATCAAACACAACATAACGCGCAATATTATGTCCACTCATTACATCATTGGTCATCTTAGTTAAATAGGGCTCTGCATCTTTAGACGTTGGTGCAATTCCTTTATCACCGCTTAGACTGGCAATAAACATAAAGTCCCAATTTTTTGCAATGTCATCAGCTTCGCTTACTAAGCTGGCAAAATCAGAAACTTCATTTGGTAATTTATCAACACACATTACTGGTGTGATTGTGCCCTTTTGCTGGCTTTTGTGTTTTTTGCTTTCGCTATTTACCTCTGCAAATAGAAACAGCAAACGCTGAGGATCTGGCTGTTCATTCGCCATTTCTTGTAAGTCAGAAAATTTTGAAATCATATTTGAATCTATCTTGATAAGTGTTTAAGCATACTAATCGACTCGGATTAAAAGGAAATACCTACTATGAGGTAGACAGCATTGTTCGATGCAAAAAGAAACGTCGACTAGTAATTAGCAAATCAATAATCCAAAAAATACTGTTAACCTTAATGAGTAAAATTAGCTAGATAAAGGTAAACACCAAACCCTCTAAAAATAACGTTGATAGCGCTTACAGATCACCCAGCTAAATTAATTAATACCCGTTAAGGTACTGTCGATTTGTGTTTGTTCTTCCTGGCTTAAAATTGATTCATAAAATTGCGGTTTAGCTAATAAAAACCCTTGGTAATAATCAGCGCGATAGCTCTGCAAGATTGCCAGCTCTTCTTTGCTTTCGATGCCCTCTGCAATTACTTTTGTGCCGTTATCGTGAGCAAGTTGAATAAGGTGCTTAACGATCGTTTGTTTGTAGGGATCGTTATGTAAATTACGTACTAAGTCCATATCGATTTTGACGTAATCAGGGCGATACTTGTGCAACATGTTCAAACCTGACCAACCAGAACCAATATCATCAAGTGCAACGCCAAATCCAGCATTGCGATAAAAATTTAAAATCCCCCGCATTACGGATTCATCTGTCGCTGTTGTTGTTTCGGTAATTTCAAATACCACATCTTTTGGGCGTATACCCAAGACATTAATGGCTGAGACCGTTGCGCGTAAACAATAGGAAGGATCGTAGATACTTGAGGGGTTAAAATTGATAAATAACCTGCCCTTTAAGCCGGACTTTTTAAAATAGCTCACAGCAGAACGTCTTGCAACCAAATCGAGCGAAAATAGCAGATCTGATCCCTCTGCTAATTTAAAAGCATGCGCAGGAGGAACTATGTTATTGAATTCATCCTTAATTCTAAACAAGCCCTCATAAGCAAACGGCGTTGCCTCACCTTGTTCATTAATTTCGCAAATTGGCTGAAAATGTGTTTCATAACTACCACCATCAATTGCATCAATTACCCACAGACTGTTCAAGCGATTAATAAGCACACTTGCAGGCACAATGCGGCCAATATCGCTAAATGTAGGCTCACCGCCATCAGTTGTGGTTATTTTGGTAGCGTTTAATTCATTTGGCTCAAATTCCCCAAACAAGCCCAATAAAAAGCGGTTTACGTTATCTTTTTTAACTTTCACTTTGATACAATGTGAATCGATTTGAGCTGCTGGATAATTACCATTACCACAAAATAAAATCGCTTTATTTACACTTTCAAAGGTTGGCAGAAACAGCCAGAACGTTGTTTCCGGAAATAAATAATTTTCTATTCTTTCACAATCAGCACAAAACATTGTTAGCTTCCCAAGTTTGCAATCTATATTCAATACGAGATAAATCAGAAAATGGTTTATGGAGATTACGTTGATAAACGTATGTGTCAAAGTTGACTACAAGAAAATTAAATTGATGAGCTAAAACGCGACTTTCAGATAAATGCCAATGTGATTATCAATGTATTTATGATTTTTACACTTACCCTGTTTCGTCATTGGAAATTACCTAACAAATCTGAAATGAGTTGCTGAAGCCTGATGAATACCTTGATCCATACCCTTTGGCGCCACAATCAGTGGTGTGAAAAGAAAATGTGAAAAATCCTACCCACCAGTTACAAAGGTGTGACCACTATTTTCTAAAGTCTTTTAACTATAGCGAGATTTTTGTTACTGTTCCCCTGTGCATGTAAATGTATTATGGGCTGATTTACAGAAGGGCAGCCTAATAAAAAGAGTAACAAGAAAGACCTTAATGGCTGAGACAAAAATAATGCACCCAAGTGATTGTTGGCAGACAATAACCGGGCGCATTATGTTAAGGAACTGTTTTTACTTGCTCATTAAGGCAATGAGTAGCGCAAAATGCGTTTTACTACCGAGCCATATTGTTTAAAAAAGCTACCTGTATTGTATTGAATGCCGTGTTCACGAAATACCTTTTGCACTTTAGGCGCAATTTCACGGTAGCGCTTGGCTGGCATATCTGGAAATAAGTGGTGCTCTATTTGAAAGCTTAAATGCCCCGTTAATATATGAAACCACTTACCGCCTTTAATATTGGATGAGCCCAATGCCTGGCGATAATACCACTGCCCTTTTGTCTCGTTTTCGCATTCTTTTTCACTGAACGTTTTTACATCGCCAGTAAAATGACCGCAAAATATAATGGTTGATGTCCATAAATTACGTAGCAAGTTGGCAATTAGATTACCCACCAATACCCATAAAAAGAACGGTCCTGCTAACAGTGGGAATATTAGGTAATCTTTAATTAATTGGCGCGCACCTTTACTAAAAAACCGTGTTTTTAGCTCGCTGTGTGGCACTTTGTAGTCGCGATTATCTTTTTTCTTACCAAAAAACACGCGCTCTGCGGCGAGTTCGTGGTACGACACGCCCCACTGGAACAACACACTTAAATTTAGGTAAGTGATAAATTGCCAAAGGTTTTTAACACGCCAGCGAAAATCGTTTGATAAGCGCAATAAGCCATAACCAAAGTCACGATCTTTGCCAATAATATTGGTGTAAGTATGATGCTCAAAGTTATGTACACGGTTCCAACTTTTGCCATCGCAAGCAATATCCCACTCATACGCTTTGGAGTTAATATGCTTGTCGTTCATCCAGTCGTACTGGCCGTGCATTACATTGTGGCCTATTTCCATATTGTCGAGAATTTTAGCTGTAGCAAGGGCAAGTACACCAACAAGCCATAACCATGGTGAGACAAAGCCAAGCACCAATAAAATACGGCCCGACCACTCTAAAATGCGCTGCGTTACAATCACACGGCGAATGTAGTTTGCGTCTTGCTCACCCACTTTTGCCATCGTTGTTGATTGAATTTCGTTTAGCTGCTCGGCTAATAAATCATAATTTGGTTCTGCTACTGTGTTCACGCTTTAAACTCCACATCCGACACCACTTGCGATACACATAATTGAATTAACTCTTCACCGTAATCTGATAATTTACCGGTGCGAATATCACGCACTACGCCTTTTTTCTTTACGCATTGGCATTGATGGCAAATGCCCATGCCACAGCCGTAAGGCACATTAATCTTGTTTGCTTGAAACTGCGCTAAAAGTGGCTGTTGATTGTCGGCTTTAAATTTAATGCCGCCATGATCCACCTGAAAATGCGCTTTTGCGCCACCTTGTGTGTGCAAATCTACTAGCGAGAAATGCTCACTTTCAATTGATTGCTGATGCGTATCTGCATAGTTTTTGATGGTTTTATAAAAATCATTCGGCCCACATACCAGCCACTGTGAACCAATAAATTCTGGCAATTTTGCATCAACATCCCCGTCATTACTTCGGCTAAGTAACGTAAATGTGAAGTTTGCTAAGCGGTTTTGCAAACTGGCAAGCTCGGCCACCAGCAAATGCTCATTTGGTTTTGCGTAATACACCAAATGAATTGGCGAGATTTCGTCATGTAATGCTTGATGCAACATCGCAATAAACGGGGTAATGCCTGAACCCGCAGCAAAAAAAGTCACAGCGTTAGACTGTGGCAATAAAAATGTGCCTTTGGGTTTTGAAATATTAACCCATGAATTCGCAGATAAACGGGATAAAAACGGCGTAAATGCACCAACATCATGCTGCTTAATCACTAAACGGATCACGCCTTCATGCATTGCCTGATTTGGGCTTGATGCAATGGTAAACACACGTGTAACCAAGCGACCGTTAATTTCTAACGTTAATTCAATATGTTGCCCGGCTTTATGGGTAGGCCAACGAGATTCAACTTTGAGCTCAATCGCAACTGTTTTGTTTGCTATAAATTTAACTGAACGCACATTTGCACGGTAATAGCCATCGCGCCAACTTGGCTTAAATATTTGAATAACCGGCTCAAAATAGCCTGCCATCGAACGATGATGAAAAAACTGTTTACTAAACCAATTTGTTAAGGGATTGAATATAAAACTCATTTAAACTTACACGTGTACGCTCACTCAGCGCACAAGTGTACGCTGAATGGGTGTTTTTTTTCAAGCCCCCTAATAGATAAAAATAGATTTTTTACTTTAAAAATTAAACCGCGTGTAATGAGTAAATCCTGTAAGGGGTATTCAAAATAAAAATTAACACCAATCCAAACAATGGATTAAAAGTTTAAAACATAAAAAAAGCGACTATTGTAAAGCTGCTTTTCGTTATGATTATTTTTTATAAAAAATTTGATGTGAGTGATTTGGTAAAAGCAAGAATGAGAGTATTTAAATAAGTTTTTGGAGTTCG
>NZ_JBFKMX010000152.1:0-8132 GCF_041629635.1 Pseudoalteromonas sp.
AAATGGTTCAAATACGCATTCGGTGTAGACAAAACTAGGCGCATTACTTCACCACTTGTGGAAACAGATACCACCGACGCCTTTGTTTGTACAATACCAGTAAACATTTAATTCCTATCTATCTCTGCATTCAGTAAAATACGATTTTCCTGATTTTGCTAGAATGCGCAAGTATGACGTTTAATGTTTTTGAAGCGAGGTATATTCTTCGCTTAGCTATTCCTGTTTTTATTGCCCAAGTAACCATGATTTTAATGGGCGTTGTTGATACTGTAATGGCTGGTCAAGTCAGTGCGTATGATTTAGCGGCGCTTGCAATTGCTTTAGGTATTTGGAACCCAGTGCTTTTAACTTTGCTTGGTGTACTGCTTGCACTAACAGGTATGGTGGCGCAAAATTTTGGCGCAAGAAAACTGTTTGAAATACGTCATGATATGTTTCAGGGCTTTTTCTTGGCATTCTTACTAACAGCAATTGGCGTTTTACTAATCAACTTTGTTGAGATCCCAATATCGTATATAAAGATGGAGCCAGAAGTAGCAGGCTTGGCGCTTGGTTATATCCACTATGTTAAATGGGGTTTACTTGGCTTTTTAATTTACAATGTACTGCGCTGCGTTTGTGAAGGTATGGCATATACCAAACCAGCGGTATTTATCGCGGCCATCGGCCTTGCCATTAACATTCCTGCTAACTATATCTTTATTCACGGAAAACTCGGCTTTGATGCATATGGTAGTGCCGGTTGCGGCATAGCAACAGCTATCGTTTATTGGTGCATGGCATTTAGTTTGTTTATTTATATGCTTTATTCAAAGCGCTTGAAAGGACGTTTTTTATTTTCACGCGCCATAAAGCCAAAGTTAGCTACAATAGCAAGTATCACCAAGCTTGGTACTCCCATTGCCCTTGCTCACTTTTTTGAAGTGACACTGTTTGCTTGTATTCCGCTCTTTATTGCCCCACTTGGCGCAATTGCCGTTTCAGGTCACCAAGTGGCTGCCAGTGTTTCTACCGTGCTATTTATGATCCCACTAAGCCTTGCACTGGCGATTTGTATTCGTGTTGGTAACTTAGCGGGTCAAAAAAACTATGCTGCAGTTAAAAAAACGGTTTCAACTAGCCTATTATTGGCGTTAATGATTTCGACCCTTGTTGCGCTTATTACTTTTTTATCGCGTAGCGTGATTGGCAGTGTGTACAGTGATAATGTTGAGGTCATCGCGCTGGCAAGTGCTATTTTAATTTTGGCGTGTTTTTACCAATTACCTGATGCTTTGCAAGTGGCAGCAACCGGTATTCTTAGGGGCTTAAAATATACTGCGCCTATCTCATACATTACATTTATTTCTTATTGGTTAATCGGGTTTAGTTTAGGTTACGTATTAGCTTTAACAGACTTCATTGTTGAACCCATGGGCCCAGAGGGCTTTTGGCTTGGAATTATCGTAGGATTATCAACAGCTGCGATCTTATTAATTACGACTGTGAGAAAACGACTTGCTGAAGCACCTTTTAATAATTCTTAATTTTGTATTTTTTTTAGTTGTTGTTGGGTGCTCTAAAGCGCCTGATACACTGAACCTAGATTATCACAGTCGATTACAAAGTCAGTTAAGCTTACCTGAGCTAATACCCTATTCAGACACATACAAACTGGTAAAACCCACTTTTCAACAAATTCAAACCAGTAAGATAACTATTTTGCAGTTGGCAAAAATTCAACATTGCCAGTTAGGGCAATTAATAGCTGAGCAAAATTCACAACTCGGCAAGATGGCAGGACCAAGTGCACAATTTATATATCAAGTACGATTTTTACAGCTTTTACCACAATGTATTAAAACACTGAACGACGAGAAGTTAATAGCTCAGTTAAACTCAGTTTATATAGAGAAGTCATCTAATATCTTTTTTTTCTGGCAACAATTAGTATTTCTTGATGCTCAACTAGCAGCACTTTATTTGCCAAGCCGTTATTCATTAATGGAAATAAATGAAGATAACAAACAAGCCACCTTAAATACCCTGCATTACCTTTACCAGATAAAAGCAGCACTTGATGTAAAACAAATCGAGGCAATACCAATCATCAGCTTAGAAAATCATTTATCTACCCTTTACAAAAACCCTTACTTAGCTAGTTTATTAAGAGCAATGTACGAACAAATTCATATTTTGCAACAACAAAACCAAGCACTGGCCAAAATCTCAATTTCATCTTTGTGTAAAGCAGGTCACAACACGGAGAAGGCGAATATATTGAGTAATATCTTCACTAAGTTTTACGGCAGTAAAATACAGCAATACCATAACGTCTTGATCCGTGAATACGATGCCATCCATCCACAACTTAGCTCGCTTTGGCAGGACTCGTTTTCAACACCTTATAAAAGTAACCTGTTGATACATCCACTAGATTTATCAAATAGTTTAAAAGCACTCTCTATTAAGCATGTAACCTGGTGGCAAACTCTATACAAACACTGTGACATCGTTCCAGGGCGTTAATCTAGACAGGTTTTGCATATAAATCCATCAGTTAAACGGTCATAAGCAAAATTCTGCTTGTACAACAAAAAATTCTATGTAGAATGCGAAACATAAATCGAGGGTCTGTAGCTCAGTTGGTTAGAGCGCCACGTTGACATCGTGGAGGTCGGTGATTCGAATTCACTCAGACCCACCATTTATTCACTCCTTTATTTCCTAATTACATCCTAAAAAGCCAATCACTTTTATCTAATACCTAAAACATTAGAACGTTATGAATTAAAGCCCTAGCTTCTTATTTTTTAAATCAGTAAACTAAGTTTTATTTCAAGCTTATTAACTGATATTTCAATGAAGTATATTGTTTTATTCTTATTATTTGTTAACGTTTTCATCTCCAACTCTTTATTAGCAAACTCTTTTTCTATTACAAAACAAACTCCCAGCAACGATTTTAAAATCAATACGAATACTGAACATTTATGTAAAGTTGCCAAAAGCACTGTGAAATACCTTTCTCGCGGTAAAGATTATGATCCTGCGGTTATTCACACACAAAAACTATCACAATATGGCATTGAGAATGATGATATAACTCGCACACTTAAATCGCTGTGTAACTTTGCCAAAGCAGATGAAAAAAACAACACACAAAAGCTAACTGACATTCAATTCTTAAAACAACATTATGATTTTTACCGTATTAGCTCAGATACATCCCATGCAAAAACACTGAGCGATAAAAAGCTACTATTAAAAAAGCTAACTAATGATAAAGTGCTTATGACTAAGTACTATGTTCACTTAGCAAAAGGCAGTGATAAAAAAACGCAAAGCCATGCTTATCCACTTTATGCAATACCTTATGATGAATCCGCGTTATCGATTGAAGAGGCTGAGCAACAAAAAAACACACTCACACGATTTAAATATGGTAAACAATCAATTTTAAATGGCGTGTTAGATTTTCATAAGCTTGCCGAGCCACTCGTCTACCTAACTCGAGAAGACTTAGAATCTGCGTTGTTACAAGGCACAATCGTTGTCGAGTTAAATGACAAGCAGCGAGTATATAATGTTCACCGTAATAACGGTATTGCATATGATCGCACTATAAAACCCTTTAAGCAGAATCGTTATTGGTATTTTAAACAGGTAAATGGCATTTTAGGTTATGGCAAAGATGCCAACTATAAAATTGAAGTGTTACCCGAAGTCACCTTTGCTGGTGATATTTACCAACTAGGCCTTGGAGCGCTTATATTTGCGCAGTTTGACTTTAAAAACCACAGTGAATACCGTATGGCAATCATGGCTGACACAGGTGGCGCATTTGAAAATAACTTATATCAATTAGATTATTTAGCTGGCAGCTACCCAGGCATTAAAGCCTACTATGATGCTAATCGTCATATGCCATATTATATTGACGCGTGGTTTATGGTTTTAAAAGGAGATACAAAATGATCGATGATCTCAAAGGCGATGAATCATGGCGTATGTTTCGCATTATCAGCGAATTTGCTGATGGTTTTGACAAACTATCAGACACAGGGCCAGCCATTTCAATTTTTGGATCAGCACGTCTAGATCCAAATAACGAGTATTATCAAGCAACTGTCGATATTGCAAAACGATTTGTCGAAGAAGGCTTTGCTGTCATTTCCGGTGGTGGTCCAGGCATTATGGAAGCCGCTAATCGCGGTGCAACAACAGGTAAAAGTATCGGATTAAATATCGAATTACCCTATGAACAGATCCCCAACGTCTATCAAAACGAACAACTTGACTTCAGGTACTTCTTCACACGCAAGGTGATGTTTTTAAAATACTCCATGGGTTACATTTGTATGCCTGGAGGGTTTGGCACGCTTGATGAAACATTCGAATCACTTACCCTTTTACAAACAGGCCGTATCTCAAAAATGCCCGTTGTGTTATTTGGCAGTGAGTTTTGGCAAGGATTGGTCGATTGGATGCAGCAACAGCTGGTTAAAAAAGGGTTGATTGACCAAAGTGACTTTTCATTGTTCACTGTTACTGATGATATTGAACATGCAGTATCAATTATCACCAATCATGCAAAAAAGCATCAACCACAATAACTAAAAGGTGTAAATGTATGCAGTTGAGCCAAGTTATCGCCAACTTGATTTTAAAAGGGTTTAGCCACCACTATTCACTGTTTCAAGGGTTGACATCGCAGGCTCAAGTGCATTTCGCCAATGCCGATTGGCAATCGATGCAACGTATTAGTGCTGAGCGTATTAGCTATTATGATAAGCGCGTAAATGAGTGTATCGAAAAGCTTAAACGTCGCATAGATGCATCTCACTTTGACCCAGAGCTTTGGCTAGCCATTAAAGCCGACTATACAGATTTACTCAGTTTTCATCCGCAAGCTGAGCTTGCCGAAACATTTTTTAACTCGGTATTTTGCCGCCTTTACCACCGCAAATATTTTAATAACGATTTCATTTTTGTTGAAAGCACCTTAACCGAACCTCTGGTGCCCGTCGAAGAAGAATATAAAAGTTTTTTCCCAGTGGTTGATGGCTTACTACCAACCATTAAACAAATTTTTGCCCAGTTTGATTTAAAAGCCCCTTTTATCGATCTTGAATCGGATATTAAAAATATCGTCAAAGCCTTTGTTAAACAGGCTCCGAATGTTAATTCACGAAATCATCAGATGCGCTTTGATATTTTAAAAGCGCCTTTTTATCGCAATAAAGCCGCCTATATTGTTGGTCGAATTGTCAGTAAAAACGGTGTTCAACCCTTTATTATTCCTATCTTGCACCATAAAAACAAAGGCCTATTTATTGATGCTGTACTAACTAATTCTGTGCAAATGCGTATAGTATTTGGCTTTGCCCGCGCCTATTTTATGGTGAATACCCGTTCGCCTTCTGGTGTGGTGAGCTTTTTAAATCAATTAATGCCCAATCGCACACCAGCCGAACTTTACAACGCGATTGGTTTTCATAAACAAGGTAAAAGCGAATTTTACCGTGAGTTTTTAAATCACTTAGCATCGTGTAAAGAAAACTTTGAGGTAGCCGCTGGCACGCCAGGAATGGTGATGGAGGTATTTACTCACCCTACTTTTCCGTATGTATTTAAAGTAATTCGCGATAAGTTTGGTGACGGTAAACCGTTTGGCAGGCGCACGGTATTAGAGCGTTATCAACTGGTTAAAAAACACGATAAAGTTGGCCGCATGGCCGATACCATCGAGTTTTCTGATGTGGCCTTCCCCATCTCACGTTTTCCTGAGGCACTATTAGATCGTCTTAAAAAATCAATTGCAGGTTCACTCGAATTTGATGGTGATTTACTGATCATAAAACACCTTTATATCGAAAGGCGTATGACACCACTTAATTTGTTTTTACAAGATGCACCAGAACAAGACAAACGTCATGTAATGCGTGAATACGGCCAAGCGCTTAAAGAAATGATGTCGGCTAATATATTCCCTGGCGATATGCTGCTCAAAAACTTTGGTGTAACCAAGCATAAACGGGTTATTTTTTATGACTACGATGAGGTGCAGTATTTAACCGATATGAATTTCAGAGAATTACCTAAATCGGATGGATACTTTGATTACCCAGATGCCTACTCTGTAGCGCCACAAGACGTATTTATTGAACAACTTACGACCTTTGTGACAACCGATCCTCATATTAAAAAACTTTTATTAGAACAACACCCAGAACTTAACTGTGCTGCTTATTGGCGCGAGCAGCAGCAAAAAATTAAGCAAGGGATCAGTACCAATATTTACCCTTATCCCGAAAGTCTAAGATTTAAGTCTCACTAAAGTCTTGTTATTTATTCCAGTGTTTATTAGAGTCTTTTATAGAATACTTTAACAGCATAAATATAATGAATATTAGTAAAGTAGATTTAAATCTTTTAGTTTACCTAGATACCTTACTTAGGGAATGTAATGTAACACGCGCTGCAAATCAGCTAAACATTACACAACCGGCCATGAGTAATGGCTTAAAACGTTTACGCACACTTTTGAACGACCCAATTTTAGTGCGTACCAGTGACGGTATGGTGCCTACCGAACGCGCTAAAGAGCTGCAACCCGTTGTTCGTGGTGTGTTATTAACACTCGAAGAAACACTGCAGCCCAACCGTGATTTTGAACCTGCCAGTAGTAATCGTGTTTTTCGGATTATGGCCAGTGACTACGCTGCAAGCACACTTGCGCCAATGCTATTAAGTCGCCTGCAAACCTTTGCTCCCGACACTACATTAGACATTGTAACACCCAGTGATGTGACCTTTCATGATGTAGAAAACGGTAAAGTTGATATGGCCATTAACCGCTTTGATAACCTGCCGCAATCGTTTCACCAAAAACGTATTTGGAAAGACAGTTTTTCTTGCGTGGTAAACGCTAATAACCCCGTATTAGAAAACTACAGCCTAGATGCCTATTTAAAAGCACGTCATATATGGGTAAGTAAAACAGGTTTTGGTGTGGGTGTGGGCATGGACCCTGCCGATGTGCAAAAGCTCGGTTGGGTAGATGAAGCGCTCGCACACTTTGGTAAACATCGCAATATTGCATCATTCACCCGTAATTACCATGTTGCTATTCATTTAGCCAAGGCTGAAAACCTGATTGCAACACTGCCCACAAAAGTGGCTCAAATTTATAAAAACGACAATGAGTTGAAAATTATTGAGCCACCGTTTCCTATTCCGCCGTTTGAGCTTGATATGATTTGGAGCCCACTACTGCACCGTGATGCCAGCCATATTTGGCTGCGACAGCAAATTACCGATGTCGCAGAAGCACTATCGAGTTAGCTTAAGCACACGCCTCATTAAGTGCCAACATAAAGCTTGGCACTAAAAATAATAAAGACCAATACAATTAGCGGTTTATCTTTTTATAATCTTCAAGCTAAAAATCATGTGTGGTATTATTGGATAAAATTTTTATGCGTTATTGAACATTGAATAAGTTAGATAAAGTTGTTTTTGCCTTGTTATGTGCCTTAATTTTCTGGTTGCCTATCCCACTGGGTAGTTATCGTGTTTGGGCCATCATGTTTTTTGGCTTTATGGTAGGCAGTACCTTTATCTTACACCTAGCGAATTGCGCTTATTCAAAACAAGCTATTTTTCCAGACAAATCCAGTTGGCCCCTAATGGCCAGTCTACTCGCTGTGATAGCGGTATTAAGCATTCAGTTATTACCAACCTCAGCGCAAAGTATTGACCCTAATCAAACCTTTGTAATGCTACTAAAAACCGTCACTATGCTAATGTTTGCATGGTTAATTTTATTGTATGTAAACAACAAAGACAGAATTAAAACGCTTATATATTGGCTAGTAGCAGCAGGTGTATGCCAGGCACTTTATGGCACTTATCTTACCCTGAGTCCCGAAAAAGTTAGTCTTATATTCGGGTTCAAACATGATCCAAGAGCAATGGGGTCTTTTACTTACCAGAATTTTTTAGCAAATTATTTAAATCTATGCTTAGCAATGGGCATTGGTTTGCTAATTAGCCAAATGAAGATTAATAAACATCCTCTTCCGATAAAACAACTTATAATAGACATTCTAGAGTCACTTCTCAGTAATAAAATCATTCTTCGATTG
>NZ_JBFKMX010000153.1:0-8091 GCF_041629635.1 Pseudoalteromonas sp.
CTGCAGTTATCTGTTGGTACAAAGCCATAAGGTTTGCCACAAGTTTGTCCACCTATTAATACCACGTCAAGATCAATGCCCGCAAGACCATTGATCAGTGCTTCACTGGCAGAGCAGGTTGAGCCACTTGAGATCACATACACTTTGTTTAATGCAACCGTAGGTAAATCAACACCGGTAAAGCGGCTATTATCCCAATCAATTTCTTGATTATAAAAACCCAGTGCCTGATCTTCTGACCATTTACCATTGTATTTTAAGGTGTAGTAGTTGCGGTTATTTGTATTTACGTCACCAGCAATCATGTAAGCTAGTTGTGATGAAAGTGCGAGTAAACCACCACCGTTGTAGCGTAAATCGACCACTAATTCACTGACATTAGAATTTCTAAATTCAGAAAATTTTTCAATCAAATCAGTTTGTGCATCGGCAATGCTAAAGGTGTCAAATTGGATATAACCAACTCTCTTACCATCGTGCACAAAGGTATTCGTTGCTTTTACTGGAGCTATTTCAAAGCTACCAGAGGTGACAGCCAATGTTTTTTCAGTACCAAATACATCTTTTACTTTAATGGTATGTGTCTGGCCATCATTTTCAGGGAATAAGCCTGCATTTAAGGTATCAACATCATCGCTATTAATAAGATCAACACCATCCACTGCTAAAACTTGATCACCACGATTAAAGCCCGCAACTGCGGCTGGCGAATTTGGCTCAGTTTGCACAACCAATAACTCCCTTGGGGGGGTGGTACTGCCAAAGTGCCAGCGAATGCCATAGCCTGATGATGCGCCGCCTTGAGTGCGTTCGCGGTATTCCGCAGTATCTTGATAGAAGTGAAAATTATCTTTATCTGCACCTGAGTCGGTTTTTGCGAAGGTTTTTAAAACTTCAAAATAAGATTGCGGTGTACTGTAGTTGGCTGGATCAACATCATCAACTTCGTTGTACCATAGGTAAGATTCATGGTTCCATGAACGAAGCCACATTTTTTCGTCGTTCAGTGTACCAGCAGTATCTTTATAAACTTCGCCAGTGTATGGATCGGAACCTGTGCGAACAATTGCGCACTTATTTGCAAAATCTTCTTTTGCTTTAAATTCATTGGCAACCCATTGGTTGTCATTACCACCTGTTGTTCCACCGCCAGTTGTACCACCATCAACAACTGTTTCACTGTCATTACTTGAGCTACCGCCACAAGCAGCAAGCATCGAAAATGATAAGGCTAAGGTGATTCCTTTTTGCAATTTAATGAACTTCATAAACATCTTCCTTAAATAAGATCGCAATTTATGGCTCCAAATTACCAGAGGGTAAAAATAACAACAATAAATTACCGTTAAAGTTTGTAAAATCCAAAAGCAAGCTGCAAATCGTTTGCACAATAAATAATATTAATTCGATCGCTTTTTATGCAAAAAGGTTCAATGCAAGGCTAGTAAAGGCTTGATCTAAGATCTCTCTCCACTTTTTTCCACTAAATTCATCAACTTTGCTCTAGCCCTTATCAACAAAGGGCTTGCGAGAAAAATATTATTGTTACAATTCTTGACAAATACCTGTGTCAAGCCCTAGACTCTAATGCTGTGGAGAAAAGTGGTAAAAAATGGATCTCAGTGGATCGGCACTAATAACAAAATGGGAACGCTTACATGTTTCGTGGCGCACATGCAATTAATCTCGATGATAAAGGACGCTTGGCGATACCAACCAAGTTTCGTGCTTTATTGCAGGCAGATTGCGAAGGCCAATTAGTGTGCACCATTGATTTAAAAGATCCCTGCCTGTTGTTGTATCCATTAAGTGAATGGCAAGAAGTTGAACAAAAACTTAGCCAGTTATCGAACATGGTTGAGGCTGAGCGTCGTGTTAAGCGTATTTTGCTAGGTAGTGCGATGGAATGTCAGCTCGACAAAAACGGCAGAATTTTATTGTCTTCTCCACTAAGAGCGCATGCAGGGCTCAATAAAAAATTAATGCTAGTAGGTCAGTTGAATAAATTTGAGCTGTGGGATGAAGATACTTGGAATGAAAAACTTCAACAAGATATCGCCCAAGAGCAACAAAAAGATCTGACCGTTAGCGAACGACTACAAGATTTCAATTTTTAATAAATAGGCGCTCTATGTCTCAAAGCCAACAACATATTTCCGTGTTACTCGATGAAACAATCGAGGCTTTAGATATAAAGCCAAATGGTATTTATATTGACGGTACCTTTGGTCGTGGTGGTCATTCTGGCGAAATCTTAAAACGTTTAGGTGAAAATGGTCGTTTAGTTGCGATAGATCGCGACCCAACAGCAATTGAAGCTGCGAAAAAGTTTGCAAATGATGCACGTTTTCAGATTGTGCATGATCGCTTTTCTAATATTCGCCAAGTAGCAGAAAATCTAAATCTCTTGCATCAAGTCGATGGTATTTTGCTCGATATTGGTGTTTCAAGCCCACAGCTAGATGAAGCGGATCGCGGTTTTAGTTTTATGCACGATGGTCCACTTGATATGCGAATGGATCCAAGCTCAGGCCGCAGTGCTGCAGAGTGGCTAGCAGAAGCTGAACTTGAGGATATTACCTTTGTGATTAAAAAGTATGGCGAAGAAAAATTTGGTCGCCGTATTGCGACAAAAATTATTGAAACCCGTGATGAGACGCCAATTACCACAACCAGGCAACTAGCAAAGCTAGTGGATGAAGCTGTACCGGTTAAAGATAAGCATAAGCATCCAGCAACACGTACCTTTCAAGCTATTCGTATTTACATTAACAGTGAATTAGAAGAGATCACAACGGCATTACAAGGCTCGCTTGATGTATTAAAGCAAGATGGCCGCCTTGCAGTGATTTCATTCCATTCACTTGAAGATCGCATAGTAAAACAGTTTGTAAAAAAACAGAGTAAGGGAGAGTCGGTTCCAAGAGGCCTTCCCTTGACTGAAGATCAGCTTAATAAAAACCTAACGCTGAAAGCGATAGGAAAGGCTATTAAACCTAGCGAGCAAGAAATAGCTCGCAATAGCCGTGCGCGCAGCTCCGTACTTAGGGTCGCCAAGAGGTTGTAGTGGCTAGTAAAAATAATACACGTCGGCCAAACCTTTTTATCGAGATCGCTAAGGGACTTTTTAGGGAGAAGGTCACTTTGGGGCTGCTTTTTTCTATTTTTGCAACAGCACTTGCCGTTGTAATGGTAACTGATGCATCTCGTGCAGAAGTGATCAAACAAGATAAATTATTACAACAAAAAGATGAGTTAGATTTGGCATGGGGCTATTTAGTGGTCGAAAGTGAATTCTACGCACAGCATGCCCGTGTTGAAGATATCGCCAAGAAAAAACTCAATATGAAACGACCAGAACGCAAGGATGAGAAGCTGGTGGTACTGCCATGAGACGAAATAATCACAAACCTAAACAAGGTGCATTAATTCGCTGGCGATACTTATTAGTATGTGTCACGATTTTTGCTGTATTTGCCACTCTAGTTGCCCGGGCGGCCTATATTCAGGTGATTGAACCTGATTTTGCTGTGTCTGAAAATGATAAACGTACCGTGCGTGTTGAAAAGGTGAATGTGCAGCGTGGTTTGATTTTAGATCGCCACGGCAACGAGTTGGCTATTAGTGTTCCAGTCGTTAGTGTTTATGGTGATCCAAAACAACTAGACAAAGCATTAACTGCAAAGGCTTATAGCTTAACACGTAAGCATGCGCGCGAGAATCAATTAGATTTAAAACAAGCAATAGCAGCACTTGATAAAGATCCAGCTCGCTTAGCACAGCAAAAAGAAGAGATTTATAATAGTGATTCACGTTGGCAGGATCTTGCTGAAGTTCTGCGTCTGCAAAAGCCGCTTATCGATGGTAAATTAACAAGCGACAGTTCGCGTCGTTTTGTTTATTTAAAGCGCCAAGTTACACCACCTGTAGCACGTTATATTTCTGAACTTAGTTTACCAGGTATTTACCTACTAGATGAATCAAAACGCTTTTACCCAGCGGGTGAAGTGACAGCACATGTTTTAGGCTTTACCAATATCGATGGCGAAGGCATTGAAGGTATTGAGAAACTTTACAATGAAGCACTCACAGGTGAAGCAGGTAAGCGAACAATTCGCAAAGATGCACAAGGGCGCGAGATTGAAATATTAGACGAGCGTGCGCGTATTGAGCCGGAAAATATTCAATTGAGTATTGATCAGCGTATTCAATCTTTAGCATACCGTTCCCTTAAATCTGCAGTATTAAGTTATCAAGCAACCTCTGGTAGTGCCATGGTGGTTGATGTGCATACCGGTGAAGTATTGGCGATGGTGAATAGCCCGTCATTTAACCCTAATAATTTAAAAGATGCTGCACCGCATAAACGCCGTAACCGTGCTATAACCGATTTATTTGAGCCTGGCTCAACAATGAAACCTATATCAGTATTAGCTGGGTTAGAGTACCGTACTATAGATTTTGATACCGTCATCAATACCAAAGGCTGGATGCGTGTTGGTGGTAGTATTGTCACTGATGGCAAAAATAATGGGCCAATGGATCTGCGCACTATTTTGCAAAAATCATCAAATGTCGGTGTATCAAAAATAGCGCAAACTATGCCAAAACAGGACTTCATCGGTTTTTTCCAGCGTTTAGGCTTTGGTGAGGAAACGGGCACAGGTATGGTGGGAGAAAGCGACGGTTTATTCACACCTCATGGTCGCTGGTCTGATTTTGAAGTTGCGACACTTTCATATGGCTATCGAATTTCTGTCAGCACTGCACAAATGGCGCGAGCCTATGCAACTATTGGCTCAGGTGGTATTAATCGTCCACTGACAATTCTAAAGCAAGAAGGCAAAGTGCATGGTGAACGTGTATTTGATAAGCGTAATGCATATGCTGTGCTTGAAATGATGGAAAGTGTATTTGAACGAGGTGGTACTGCTACTCGCGTTAAACTAGATGGTTATCGTGTTGGTGGTAAAACAGGTACTTCGAAAAAAGCCGCATTTGGTGGTTATGGTGACGAATATGTCGGTTACTTTGCAGGTATTGCCCCTGTATCGGATCCGCGTTTAGCAGTGGTAGTAATGATTAATGAGCCCGCAGGTGATGTTTATTATGGCGGTGATGTTGCAGGCCCTGCTTTTTCTGAAATAATGTCTGGATCGCTTCGTATTCTAAATGTTGCCCCTGATTTAGAGGCGGTCGCACAACTAAACCAACGGCGAGAATATGTTACCTATTGATCGCGCACTGCTCGCAATAGGTGAACCTAGCTGCGGCATTGAAACAAACACTCTGACTTTAGACAGCCGGGCCATTGCGCCCGGTACTGCGTTTATTGCAATAAAAGGTCATCAGCTTGATGCATCACGATTTATAGACTCCGCATTAGCATCAGGCGCATCACTTGTTTTGGTTGATAGCCAATGCGAATACTTACCTGAGCATGAAAATGTATTGGTGATTGATGGTTTGGCAAATCAGCTTAGCCTTTTTGCAAGTGCTTTTTATAACAAGCCAAGCGCGAAATTTAAATTAGTAGGCGTAACAGGGACTAATGGTAAATCTACTGTCACCAGTATGATTGCGAACCTTGCCAATGCACACGAGCAAAAAACAGGTGTTATTGGAACTCTTGGCTGGGGGCAAACAAATGATCTTACGCCGCTTGCCAATACCACTCCTTCAGCCATCGAATTACAACACTTGTTCGCGCAAATGCAGGATTATGATCTCGTTGCGATGGAAGTGTCTTCACACGGGTTAGTGCAAGGTCGGGTTGATCACAGTGAGTTTGATATTGCTGTATTTACTAATTTAAGTCGCGATCATTTAGATTATCACGGCACTATGCATGCTTACGGCGAAGCAAAGCTGACTTTACTTACTAAGTTTTCGACAAAATGTAATGTCGTTAACTTTGATGACGCACAAGTGAAACAGTGGTTAGCTGAAAATAGAATACCTAACCCAGTGGTGTTTGGTGAAAACTTACCAACTGATATTGGCTATCCTTTTGTTTCTTTTGATAATGCTATTTACTCAAAGCAAGGGTTAAAGTGCCACGTTCGTTCTAGCTGGGGCGTGAGTGAAATAACCTTACCGCTTTTTGGTAAGTTTAATCTATACAACTTAACAGCAGCGCTCGCGACATTACTGAATTTAGCATATGACTTTGATTGGTTAATTGATAAGATTGAGCAATTAGATGCGGTAGTCGGAAGAATGCAAGCTTTCAGCGCAGATAATTACCCTACCTGTATTGTGGATTATGCCCATACGCCAGACGCACTTGAGCAAGCACTTGTTGCTTTATCACACCATGTTGGCAACAACATAACATGTGTTTTTGGTTGTGGCGGTGATCGCGATAAAGGTAAACGTCCATTGATGGCTCAGATTGCAGAAAAATATGCAAAAAATGTGGTTGTCACAAATGACAATCCACGCACAGAAAATGCTGAGGCTATTACAGCGGATATTCTCACTGGATTTAAATTCCCAGAAACAGCGGTGGTAGAGCATGACCGCTTTGCCGCAATAAAGCTTGCGATTACTTCCACTTCACCTGATGGCATTGTACTCATTGCCGGAAAAGGGCACGAAGACTACCAAATTATAGGCACTAATACTGTTCACTTTAGTGACAGTTTAGCTGCACAGCAGATTTTAAAAGGGGAAAATGCATGATTTCGGCTGATCTAAATTGGATAGCGGATGTCTTAGGTGTGTCATATCAAGGCGAAAATACGCCATTTTCAACCATTGTAACTGATTCTCGCCAGCTACAAGCAGGTGAAGTCTTTTTAGCGCTAAAAGGGCCAAACTTTGATGGCCATAAATTTGCTAAAACGGCGCAACAGCTTGGCGCTAAAGCATTGATTGTGGAAACTCTTCAAGATGTAGATATACCTCAATTTGTTGTAGAAAACTCTCGTCTTGCACTTGGTAAACTCGGTGCAGCCGTGATGGCGCATGTCAGCCCTAAAACAGTGGCTATGACAGGCAGTGTGGGTAAAACCACTGTTAAAGAAATGACCGCTGCAATTTTGTCACAACTGGGTGAAGTGCTGGCAACGAATGGCAATTTTAACAACGATATTGGCGTGCCTTTAACTTTATTGCGCCTTGAAGAAAAACACCAATATGCGGTGATAGAACTAGGCGCAAATCACTTAGGTGAAATTGCCTACACTACTGATTTAGTGAAACCACAGGTTGCAGCTATTACCAATGTTGCTGAAGCACATTTAGAAGGCTTTGGTGATCTATTTGGTGTTGCACGTGCTAAAGGTGAAATTTTCTTAGGCCTGCCAGATGACGGTGTTGCAGTTGTTAACGCCGACAGTGAGTTTATTGATTATTGGTTAGCGCGCCTTGAAGATAAACAGGTTACGCAATTTTCTGCAACCAAACAAAAAGATATCTGGGCTGAAAACATCGAACTTGATGATCTTGGCCGAGCACAATTTACTCTTGTGTATAAAGGTGAATCTGTGCCTGTTAAATTGCCAATTCCAGGCAAGCATAATGTGACAAACAGTTTAGTTGCTGCAGCATTAGTGTTGCCACTTGGCGTAACACTATCACAAGTTGCTTCAGGTTTAAGCAATATGCCGCAGGTAAAAGGGCGTGTAAATATTATTGAAGTGTCTAATAAGTTGACGTTAATTGATGATAGCTACAATGCAAACCCAGGCTCTGTTCGTGCAGCAATTGACTTGTTAAGTGGTATTAATGGCGAAAAAATGCTGGTTTTAGGTGATATGGCTGAACTTGGTGAAGATGCACGTGTCTATCACCAAGAAGTGGGTGAATATGCCAAAACAAAAGGCATTGATCATGTATATACATTAGGTGTATTGAGCCAATCTGCCAGCGATGTTTTTGAACAACCTGGTCGCCACTTCTCAACACGTGAAAAACTCGTTGAAGCATTAAAGCAAGCGTTAGAAATCGACTTAGCAAATACTCTCGAGCGCACAACAATACTCATAAAAGGTTCGCGTAGTTCTCGCATGGAACTATTAGTAGACGAGCTGAATAATAAGAAAGGTGAACAGTCATGTTAATGTGGTTGGCTGAATATTTAACCCA
>NZ_JBFKMX010000154.1:0-7830 GCF_041629635.1 Pseudoalteromonas sp.
AACCGATAGGTACGTTTCACTTCTTGCATATTTTCCACATAACTTATCGAAAGATAACACCGTGAACCAGCATGAAGCTTAATTTGTGTGGGCAGTGTAAAGCTAAAATCAAGCAAGGTGGTATCACCGTCATTCTCACGCGTTAACGGTATGGTATCTGACCACACCTCATTCAAGCCGCTTTCATAACCTGGCACGAGTATTTGAAGCGTTACTTGGTTAAACTGCTTAAAATCTGGCTGATTAATTACTATCTGCCCTTTCGTCTCGACTCCTAACATCACAATCTTACTATCGAGCATTAAAGGTGCCTTACCTAACGTTAGGAATCGATTATTTGCCACTTGTGATGCAATTAGAAAGCCAACAACACATAGCGCCACAATCATAATAAGCAGCCAATTGAGTGTATTGTTTAACGTAAGTGCAAGCAAACACCCAGCAATTAAAACCACAGAAAGCGTGTACGCAACAAACTAAAATTGCGCGCTTCGCTTACTCTGTTCACTATTAATTTTGACCATTAGCCACCCTGTTTAACTACTTAATTATATTAACTATTCTACATTTTATAGTTATCAAAATCAGCCATCTGTCATCTTATTTTGCCGATAAACACAAAAAAGCGGAGCAATTGCTCCGCTTTTAGCTTAAGTCTTTATTTAAATCGAATTAAAAGCCTAATAAGTTATACGCAAAGAACTTATTAGCAACTGTGTTGAAAAAAATCAGCGCCAAAATAAATGGGATAAACGTCGATAGTGAGAAGTTTACATATTTTTCTGTAAAGCTACCTGCATAGTTTGGAGCGCCTTGGCTAAGCTCTTCTGTAAGCTTTGCTTTCTTCCAGCGGTACATTACGAATAAACACACCATTAAACCATTTAACGGCAAGATGGTGTCGTAGAAAACATCGTAAATAAAATCAAATAGGCTCTTCTTAGTTGCAGGATCATGGTCGCCATAGTTAAACATAGTGCTTAACCATTCATTCATGCCGAACGACATGGTACATAAAATAGTTAAAATACCCATGCTACCAGCTAGAATCATCAACGCTTTAAAACGCGATACGCCTTTTTCTTCAATTAATGTAGCTGTTGGTACTTCAATAATTGAAACCAGTGAGGTTATTGCTGCAAAAAACACTAACAAGAAGAAAATCACTGCAATCGCGCTTGCACCTACGTAGCCAATATCTTGCTGCATCGCGAGGAAGATTTTTGGTAAGTAAACAAAAATCATTGATACAGATGAGTCTGATAGTTCAGCCGGATTAGTGTTTGGATTAAAGCTAAAAATCGCTGGCAGTACCATTAAACCTGCAATAAATGCAACCAGCGAGTCGGTCACTGCAACCATTTTTGCACTGCCCACAATATTTTCTTTCTTAGAAATATACGAGGCGTAGGTCATTAAAATACCCATACCAAGCGATAATGAGAAAAACGCCTGTGACAGTGCGCCATTTAATACACTGGCATTTACTTTACTAAAGTCTGGCACAACGTAGTAACGCAGGCCTGCACTTGCATTATCAAGAGTTAGCACGTAAGCAACTAAACCTATCAATAATACGAACAGTGCTGGCATTAACACTTTTGCTGCTTTTTCAATGCCTTGTTTTACACCACCAAGTAAAATGAGGTTGACCAGCACGCCTACACCTATCATGTAATAAAACACACTGGTTTGGTTTATAAACTGACCGAAGTTACTGGGATCAGCCAGTGCATCTAAATTACCAATGGCTGCCTGTATAAGGTAACCAAAGATCCACACCGTGATCACCATGTAAAATACACCAATCATAAATGGCGTAAGTACCGCTAAAAAGCCTGGGAATTTCCACTTACCTGCATTGTTAGACAATTTATTATAAGAACCAAGCGGATCTTTTTGTGCGCTTCGGCCCATTGCCATTTCTGCCATCATTACGGGTAAGCAAATTAAAATAACAAATAGTGCGTAGACAACTAGAAAAGCGCCACCACCATTTTTTGTTGCAGATACAGGGAAACCAACGAGGTTTCCAATGCCAACTGCACTTCCTGCAGCGGCCAAAATAAATCCGAGTTTGGAGCTAAAATGCTCTCTCGATGCACTCATGCTGAACCTTAGTATTATTATTCTCAGTTCTGGATGCTATCAGTGTTAAACCTACTGTTTCAAGTTTTCGCGAAAAATGATTTTTAGTTTTATCCTATCTGTTGATAGAATTATTTGTATATTCAATGAAATAAAAAGAAAGGTGCTGTATGTGGTACATGATTTACTCAATAGATGTTGAAAACAGCTTGGCAATGCGAAAAGAAGCACGCCCTGCTCACCTAGCGCGTTTAGAAGCGCTAAAATCAGACGAACGTCTTTTATCTGCAGGCCCATTGCCAGCGATTGATAGCGAAGATCCAGGTGAAGCTGGTTTTACCGGTTCGCTAGTGATTGCTAAATTCGATTCGTTAGAAGATGCGCGCAGCTGGGCTGCTGATGACCCGTATATTGAAGCAGGCATCTACAAAGAGTCTATTGTTAAACCATTTAAATTGGTTTTACCTTAATTGGTTCAGAATAAGTTCAGTAAACACTACTTATACTGAACTTAATTTATGTTGTAGCGAGTACAGAATGAAGTTTTTAATCGGTCTTCTCAGTTTTTTTGCAATATTTAGTACACATGGTGCTGCCAATAATATTCCAGCACAAAAACAGCCTCAGCATAAACGAATGCATAACCCTGCCCTAAAAAATGTAAATACTTTAGGACTTAATAAGCGCAGTGCAGCAAGAAAAGTATCCCAAGAGTATCCAGGCAAGGTATTAAACGTAAAAGAAAGCTCGCAGTTTTATAAAGTGAGAATGTTACAGCCTCAAGGCAAGGTCGTTGATTTTAAAGTATTGAAATCTAACGGCGCTATAAAAAAGGAAAGCAAAGACTAATGCGTATTTTAATCATTGAAGATGATCTTCAACTTGCTGATAACCTAAAACATGCCCTTGAAAAAGCGCGTTACAGTGTTGATGTATGTAACGATGGCGAAGCCGGCCTTTTTCACTTAACTGAATACCCACTTGATTTAGCCGTTGTTGACCTTGGCTTACCAAAAATGGATGGTATTGAAGTAATTAGTCAGGCACGTAAGGCAGGCATTGATATTCCAATTCTTATTTTAACAGCGCGCGACCGCTGGCAAGATAAAGTTGAAGGCCTTGATGCAGGCGCTGACGATTACCTTACCAAACCGTTTCATAACGAAGAATTAATCGCCCGTTGTAATGCATTAATTAGACGCAGCGCCGGAAAAGCCGACCCAACCATTACCGCAGGTCCTATTCGTATTCATACCCGTTCACAACAAGTATGGGTAAACGAAAAAGAGCTAATGCTTACAGCATACGAATACAAAGTACTTGAGTACTTAATGGTTAACCCTGAAAAAGTAATTTCAAAATCAGAATTAACCGAGCATATTTACGATCAAGACTTCGACCTTGATTCAAACGTGATTGAAGTATTTGTGCTTCGTTTACGTAAAAAACTTGACCCTGATGGCTCTATCGCGCCCATTGAAACATTGCGCGGCCGTGGCTATCGCTTAAGCGGTAAATTGTGATCCATCGTATATCGCTCAAAATTAGGCAAGGATTTATCCTTGTCTTTTTGCTTCTAGTGCTAATGCCTGCCATGTTCTTTTCGATTGGTAAGGCACTTTACGCAAGCTTAGTTGATAACACCGAACGCACCCTGGAAGCACATCTTTACTCATTAATGGCAAAAGTTGAAATTGAACAAGGGCAGCTTGCCCCAATTAATTTAATTGCCCCCGAGCTCACCCGCGCGGTTTCCGACACCTTTGCGTATATTTATTTAAATAAAGAAATCGCGTGGCAATCTGAATCTACTTTAGGTTATCAGTACATTCCAAAACATGCTGCCAGTGCCCCAGGGGTAATGGACTTTTCACAAATAGAAGAGCTCGAAAAGGATTTTAGGCAGCTTAGCTTTTTGTTTTTTATGGATGCCGATGGCATTGAATACCAAGTCACTGTGCTTGTTTTAAAAGATGAAGAGTCAATACGCTCACAGATGCAAGATTTCCGCGAAACCTTGCGCTATTGGTTAGCAATTATCGCCTTGGTAATGGGCTTACTGATTATGCTCGGCTTTTTATGGAGCAGTCATCCACTCAAACGCCTTGATAAAGAAATTGTTGCAATTGAAAGTGGCGAAGCCGACCAAATCACTGGTGAGTACCCAGAAGAACTGGAAAAAATACAGCAAGATCTCAACTTATTATTAGCAACCCAACAACGGCAAAAAGATAAATATCGCACGTCTTTAAGTGATCTAGCCCATGCACTCAAAACACCGCTTGCTGTTTTAAAGTCAAGCGACCTTGCCAGCCATGGCGATGGGCAAGAACAACTCGATCGCATTAGCAACATGATTGAGCATCAGCTGAAAAAAGCCGCTTCAGGCGGTACTGACACTTGGAAAAAGCAAACCAAGGTAAAACCGGTGCTCGATTCAATTTTAAACGCCATGGGCAAAGTGTATCGTGATAAAGATATTCAGTTTATTCAGTCAATTGATGCAGAAAGCGTGTTTATGGGCGATAAAACTGATTTAATGGAATTGCTTGGCAATATTCTCGACAATGCCTGCAAAGCTTGTGATGCTTTAATTGAAATAAAAGTTAAGCAATCAGGCCAAAAACTGATTATTGATATTGCTGATGATGGACCTGGCATACCTGCCGATAAAATAGAAGAGCTAACAATTCGTGGCAAACGCTTAGATACGTATGAACACGGACACGGTGTCGGTATGGCCATTGTTGGTGATTTAATCGATGCTTATAACGGCACAATGACAATTGGCACCAGTAATCTTGGTGGCGCCCTTTTCACTTTGGTATTTGATTATGAATAAACAGCGTATACTCGTTTTACTGACATTAATTGCATCACCGCTATTTGCACAAGAGTCAACCGCAACACCTTGCAGCAAAGGCGATATTGTTTTGCAATTACAATGCCTTGATCAAGCAATAATTGATCACAAACGCACACGCCAAACTTGGCTCACTAAATTAGAAAAACAAGTAGAAATAAAGCAAAATAATACAGGCAATACCCAGCTATTTTTAAGCTTTCAACGCAGTAAAAACAGTTTTGACAGTTATATTTCTGATAATTGCCAATGGCGTTATTTAAATGAGCTACCCAATACACAGCAAGCAGCGTTAAAGTATAAGCGCTGCGAGCTTAACGTGATAGAGCAGCAGATAAATATGTTAAAAAGTGGTTTTTAAATCATCTTCCGCAATTTTAAAAAGCAGCTAAAGAAATAGCTGCTTTTTAGTTTTATACAGGGTTATCGACATCGATAAACTCAACATCTAAGCCAAATTGCTCAGCTAAATACTCGCCAACAGCTTTTACACCGTAGCGCTCAGTTGCATGATGCCCCGCGGCAAAAAAGTCGATATTTTGCTCGCGCGCGCTATGTATCGTTTGCTCTGACGCTTCACCTGTAAGGTATGCATCAATGCCTTGACTTGCAGCTAAATCGATATAGCCTTGGCCACCGCCTGTGCACCATGCAATGGTTTCTATTTTTTTGCCGCGTACACTTTCAACTAACGGTTTGCGATTGAGCACGCTTTCTATTTTTTCGGCAAACTCTTCTGCCGTAAGTGGTGTTTTTAAGCGACCTTTCACTGCAATGCTTGGCTCACCGTATGGATCAAGGCCTGCTTCATAGTCAATATCCAATAACTCTGCGAGTTTGGCATTGTTACCAAGGGTTGGATGTAAATCAATTGGCAAATGATAGCCAATTAAGCTGATATCATTATTAATTAACGCGCCGATGCGGCGTTTTTTCATACCCGTAATTGGATAGGCTTCGCCTTTCCAAAAATAACCATGGTGCACTAAAATTGCATCGGCATTTTTTTCAATCGCCGCATCTATCAACGCCTGGCTTGCCGTTACACCCGTTATAATTTTAGTAACAGTTTCCCTTCCTTCGACTTGTAACCCATTTGGGCAAAAGTCTTTAACCTTATGAGGGGTTAATAAAGCATCTAATTCTTGGAGCAATGTAGAAAGCTGCATATTGCTGACCTATTAGTTGTTTTCGATCATTGAATTGTCCTTAACCTACCGTCAAAAATAAAGAAAATTCTCAAAAAATTGAAAAATGACGTGAAACTAGGTATAAATGTATTTTTAACAGTAATCTTCGTATCAAATAAACGGGATATACGATGAGTAAACTCGATAAAACTGAAGTGCTAGCAGCGTTTGAAAAAGCGTATGAAGCAGCAAATGGTAAAAAACCTGAGATCACAGCGAAAAGTGGTTGGTACAGTGTAGATGGCGGTAAAAATCTTCGCCTAGCTGACTTAGCAACGCTAACTGAAGAACTTTCATCTGGCGCAGCACCTGAAGCAAAAGAAGAAGCTCCAGCTAAGCCTGCTGCTAAAAAAGCACCAGCTAACAAAGCAGCTACTAAAAAAGCAGCGCCAGTAACTGCAACTAAACAAAAAGAATACACAGTTACTAAGCCAAACCCTGAAGGCTTTACTGCTGAGGAGTTCTGGATTAAAGAGCTTGCTGAGCGTGACCACGACACACGTCTTCCGCGCGGTGTTGTTTAATAACAAATTCGTTATTAATTAAAAAAGGCAGCTTTCGCTGCCTTTTTTATTGCCTGAAATTTAATAATATTACTTTTTAAAGTAACGAACGATTATGCGCGCTGCTGTAATCCACTTTTGGCCCAACGGGTACCACTTGCGTTGGGTTAATCATGGTATGGCTAAAATAGTAATGGCGTTTAATATGATAAAAATCGACCGTTTCAGCTACGCCCGTCACTTGATAAAGCTCGCGAATATAATTTGCTATATTCGGATATGACTCAAGCTGACGTTGATTACATTTGAAATGTGAAAAATAAACCGCATCAAATCGTATTAAGGTAGTGAACAAACGCCAGTCTGCCTCGGTAATTTGTGTACCCACCAAGTAGCGCTGTTTAGCTAGAATAGCTTCAACTTTATCAAGGGCATTAAACAGCGCAATATATGCCACTTCGTATGCGTCTTGTGTGGTCGCAAAACCCGCTTTGTATACCCCGTTATTAATATTGTGATAAACAAATTCGTTAATTTCATCAATTTCAGCACGTAAATGCAGCGGGTAATAGTCATGCTCGTTGCCTGTTAAATGATTAAAGGCGGTATTAAACATGCGAATAATCTCTGATGACTCATTGCTGACGATACAGTTTTGTTTTTTATCCCACAGCACCGGCACGGTAACACGGCCGCTGTAGTTTGCGTTATTACGCGTATATATTTGATGCATAGAATCAAAATCAAATAATGCATCGCCAGTACTGTGCTGTGTTTTATCAAATGTCCAACCATGCTCTAACATGTCTGGGCTTACGACTGAGACAGAAATATGCTGCTCTAGCCCTTTTAATACGCGAAAAATAAGGGTGCGATGCGCCCAAGGGCACGCCAGCGACACATATAAATGGTATCGGCCAGACTCTGCAGCAAAACCATTTGTACCTGAAGGGCCTGCTTCACCGTCTTTTGTTACCCAATTACGTAATTGGGCAGCTTCACGTTCAAACTTGCCTTTACTGTTTTTGGTGTCGTACCACTTATCGTGCCATTTACCTTCAACTAATAATCCCATGATCTGCTCCTTAAACCTGTGGTAATTCAAAAATAATTAATGTCGCTGGGGTGTTAGATACGTTTTCAAATACTAATTCAGTTTCATCTAACACTTTTGCACCATCACCAC
>NZ_JBFKMX010000155.1:0-7822 GCF_041629635.1 Pseudoalteromonas sp.
AATTATTTAAATCTATGCTTAGCAATGGGCATTGGTTTGCTAATTAGCCAAATGAAGATTAATAAACATCCTCTTCCGATAAAACAACTTATAATAGACATTCTAGAGTCACTTCTCAGTAATAAAATCATTCTTCGATTGTGTTTAATTATTATTGTTTGTGGTTTAGTACTTACAAAAAGTAGAATGGGAAATATTGCTTTTTTTTCAGCGCTAGCGATCATCAGCTTATACGGATTTTTCTTTTATAAAAATAAGCCCCAGCAATTAAAGTTATTAATAGTTAGTTTTTTCGTTTTAGATCTCGTAATTGTTGGTGGTTTAATTGGCATAGGAGAAGTCAAGGATAGACTTAGTAATACTAGCTTTGTTGAAGAAACAAGAGATGAAGTTTATCGAGATTCAATTCTTATAATACTAGATAAACCAATCTTAGGCTCTGGTGGTGGTAGCTTTTATACTGCTTTTCCAGCATATCAATCCGAAGTGATTCTTGGTCATTATGATAATGCGCATAATGACTACATTCAATTTGCTGCTGAACTGGGGTTGCCAGTGTCGATTTTATTAGGTTGTCTTTTGATTTATTTATTATTTTTATGTTTAAATATAATCTCTACAAGTAATTGCAATTTTCAAAAAGGCATAGCATTCGGATGTATAACCTCTATTTTGATGATGTTAATACACTCTACAGTGGATTATTCCTTACAGTCAGGGGCAAATTCGATAACTTTCATAGCTATATTAGCAACTCTATTAAATGTCAGTAAATTGAAATCTGATGTTAAAAAGCGCAGACGCCAGTAAAAGGCCATTTATTTTTATAATCTTTATAGTCTTTATCGTATTTAATTTGACTACATACTAAGGTGTGTTTATCTAAAGCTTTTGCATCCATTAATGCTTTTGATAGAAGCTGTTCCTTTTGAGACGTAACTTTCAGCAGTTTAAAAAATAACATTTTGTCTGCAAATGTTAAGTTATCCCAAGAAAGCAATAAAATACTTAATATTCCATTGATAACATGTCGATTATAGTAGCCATTTACTAAAGCTTTCTGAATATATGTTCGGGTATCACTACTCATACCTTGAACAATTTCATTTACAGCTGCTAATTCAATCCATGTTACAGGCCAATAAGGTCTCAACTCAGTTGATTTTAAAAATAGTTTTACGACATTATTATAGTTTGCTTCTATTTCGAAATTGCCTGCGATTCCCCAATCTAATATACGCGCTTTAGTATCATAATAATGCGCATTATACTTATTGTTTTGTAAAGCAAAATTAATTTCATCTAAAGCAAGCTTGTATTCATCTTTATTATTAATACCTTTTTCAGAAACCCATTTGTTAAAAAGGTGCTGCGCATTTTCATAATGAACATCTGCAATTAAAAATGACAGACTTTTGATAAGAAAGCTCATGGATAAAGCGAAAAGAACGAATATGGATAAATAACGTTTTAACATAAAAATAAGTGTTTGGTTATTTCAGCAGGAGTTTTTACAAATAATTTTTCAGCATAGCTGTTGCCATAAACATTACTTATACTTGCGTAGGCATCGCTCAATATTGGTGGGCGTCGTTTTAAGTTATGAGCATCACTTGCAATTAAATCTGCATAGTCATTTTTTAAAATCCATTCAGATAATAGTTTCGGTTTTTCTCCAAAGACACCTGTCACGCTGCCCGCTGTGAGTTGAAATAGGCAGCCTAATCTTTTTAATTTTAATATAAGATCTGTGTTCTTTTGTATATCTCTGTTTCTTTCAGGATGAGCAATAACAGGTGTTATTCCCTCCTTAATCATCCACTTTATTAAATTATCGGCACCTAAAGGATATTGAGAGTGTGGTAACTCAAGTAACACAACCTTGCGTGATTCAAAGTTTCCTAGAAATGGCAAATCTCTTTTTTGCAACAAAGGAATAATTTCAGCGTCTATTCTGATTTCTGCAGAAAATGCTAACTGTATAGAAATATTGTTCGCTAAGGCAGCTAATTTAAATTGAAAGAATGCATCAAATATACTGTTAAGGGTATTATCAAATCGACCCAAATGTATATGTGGAGTTAACACCATGTGTGTGATGCCATCTTGTTCGGCTAAACGTAAAAGAGACAAAGCTTCAGCCTCGTCTCTAGCGCCATCATCGATACCTGGAATTAAATGACTGTGAATGTCATACATTTACGATTTATTTTCCTCACCATAGGCATAGTAATCATAATAGCCTTGATAATCTGCATAAGAATCTGCTTGCTTAATATCTACTTGGTTGAGTACAACTCCAGCAATATTTGCACGCGCCTCAATCAAGCGACCTAATCCTGATTTAACAAGGCCTATTCGTGTACTAGCAGATTTTACTACATAGATCACAGCATCAGCATTTTGAGAAATAACTAAAGAATCACTAACAGCGTGTGTTGGTGCAGTATCAATAATAATTTTGTCAAACCGACTTCTTAATCCTTCAAGCATCTTGCTAAACCTTGTAGAAGAAAGTAATTCAAGAGGATTTGGTGGGACTTGACCACAAGGCATTATATGTAATCCTGATTTTTCATCAATATATATGCAGTCTTCAAACTTGTCTGTACCCGCAATAAAGTTTGCAAGCCCTGGATGATAGGCTGGTATATTAAATCTTTTACATATACTAGGCTTTCGCATATCTGCATCAATAAGCAGTACCTTTTCAATTTGTGCTAATGAGAATGCTAAATTACTTGAAGTAGTTGATTTACCCTCACCCGGTACAGAAGAGGTAACCTCAATAATTTGGTTCTTCTTCTCCATTTGGCTTAAAACGAAACTAGTTCTAAATGTCCTAACAGCTTCCGAAAACTTGCGAGATTCTTTATCAAAGAATAAATAAGTATCAAGATCCGTTCCTTTTTTAACAACTTGAAGTGGTAGTAAGCCAAGCATACGCTGTGCTAGTTTGTTTTCAATGTCTAAGGCACTTTTAATTGTGTCGTTAAGAAGTGTTAAAAGTACTACTAGCCCTGCAGAAAAACCAATCGAAGCAAAAAGTGCAAGTAACAAGAGTTTTTTCTTATTTGGTTTAACTGGTATTGTCGGTACGAATGCCTTGTCGATAACTTTTGCTGTCTCAAGATTAAAGTCACTAGTAACTTCAGTTTCTTTTGAACGTGTTAGGAATGCATCATACAGGTTACGATTTGTTTCAACTTCACGTTTTAATTTTAGGTAATCTGTCTCTTTGCGAGTAATTTTTTGATATTCGACTCTTAACTGCTTTAGCGATACTTCAAGCGAAGTTACATTCGCCCTTGCACTTCTTACTTCTTTATTTATGCCAGATACTAATGATGAGACCTGTTGTTTAAGATTTTTTTGTAACGTATTTAGTTCAGCGACTGCTGAAATCATTTTTGGATGCTTTGGGCCATATACCTGAGAATATTCATTCACAGTTTTTTCGGCTTCCCGAACTAGCAACTGCACATCTTGAACAATAGGGTGTGATGTAATGGTATTCAAAGATAAAAGATGCTCTATGTCACTTGAACCTTGTTCGTTTATTATCCTTATAATATTTTCAAGCTTAGTTAATTCATTTCTTGCGATGACTAATTGTTCTGAAGTTTGTTCTAACTCACTTCTGATTAAGCTTATTGAACCTTCAAAATCTATTAAGTCTTCAGCCTCCCTATAAGCTTGCAAATTAGATTCAGAGTTATCTAATTGTACTCTCAAGGTAGATAGTCGATCACTTAACCATCCTGCAGCTTTCTGCGTCATTCCTGTTTTCTGGAGCACTTCTCTTTCGATATAAGTTGCGGTTAAAGTGTTTACAATTAAAGCTGCCAGCTCAGGATCGCCTGACTCATATGAAACGGTAATTAATCTCGTGCCATATTTTGGCTTCACGTCTAATGAATTATTAAATTTCTTAAGCATCAACTGCATTTTAAATTCTTCAGAGTCGATATCGACATCAACTCTAGAATCGAACAAAAATGGCAAAAGCTCTTTTAATTTAGAAGAAAGACCCTTTGATGGTTCATAGGTTCTAAACTCAGGGTATTGAGATAAGTTAAGTTTGTTTATTACATTTCTTGCTATTGTTTCTGATTTTAAGATTGCAAATTGAGTATCAAAATAATCTCTACGAGAAAAATCTACCCCGTATACTTGCTGAAAATTTACAGCTCTGGCTTGTTTAGACTCTATTTGTATTGTTGAAGTAGCTTGATATATCGGAGACAAAGTCATCAAGTACAAACCAACAAGCGTAGTGGTAAGAAATGAAAACAGAGCTATAGAAACAATACGTTTTTTTAGCGCATTGATAAATGGCTTGATATCAAAGCCGTCAGAGTTTACGTTTTCCATTAATACCTCTAGAAAAATCGTTGATCGATTTTAATTGTGTCACCAGCTGATACTTTAGTATCTAGAGTAGCTTTTAGTTGATTTGTGTTATTACCTTCTTTAAACAAAAAGACTTTATCTTCAGAAGCACGTTCTGTTAAACCGCCTGCAAGAGCGATAGCTTGATTAATCGACATGCCAGGATTATATGGGTAAGCACCAGGGTTTTTAACTTCTCCATGAATATAAAATGGGCGATATTCTATCACTTGTGCAAATACATTTGGCTTTATTAAATAGCCCTCTTTTAGGCCCTTAGTTACTAAATGTTCGATTTGTTTAACAGTCAATCCTGCTATTTTTATTTCACCTAAAAATGGATAGTTAATTTCTCCACTATTGCCCAAAAAAGATTCAACGGTAAGATCTTCTTGACCATAAACTTTTATAGATATTTTATCACCTGGCCCTAAAATATAGTTGTCCTGCGCTGCAATTGAAGGCAGGACAAAAAATAGAGCAAGGCAGACTAGCCTCAACATATTTAACCCTTAGAGTGACAAGCGTGTATTTACGCCAACAACATTCTTATCAAAATAAATATTATCGTTTGTTGAATCCTTATCAACAATTTCGATATAGAAATTAAAACCCACCCAACGTAACATTTGATAATCAATCGCAGCAGTTAATGTTAGTTCACTATCGTCACGATTTATCCCAACATATTTTTCGTCACTATAATCCACAGCTAACTGAGAAGATACTCTATCATTCCAATCATGTGTCCAAGCAACTCCTAATGTTGTTGCGTCAATAAAATCACCTTCAGTTAGCGTCTCATCAGCACTTTTCGATGTTGTAAAATCTAAACTAGAATAAGTTAAAGGTTGCCAAGTAACGCCAACTTCCCAACTAATGCCTGAATGCTTAGCACGTCCACTGTCATCAAACTCCTTTTCTTCATAACCTATTTTTGCACTGCCCGAAGTTAACGCTGTAGCTTCCCACTCTATGCCTACAGAAGCATTAATGTCATTGGAATCACGAGAAAGCTCATTTGGATTGGTCACATCGTAATTAACAGCAGTATTTTTAAGCTCAACGAAAGCATCACTGCCAGATTGGGTATTATAAATAAATTTTCCACCAAGCATTACATGTTCTAAATTTCTATACTGTGTTTGCTCTTTATAATTAAGGTAATCTTTATTATAGTATTCAGCCATAACAGCTAGTCGGCCGAAAGCTGACTTTGAACCATACTCATATTCACCAGATAAAGTCTGTTCAGCATAACGTATAGGTTTATCAACTGTATTACCCGTACCTTCGGTTAAACCTGTACCACGCTGCTCTGTAGTCCAATTTGCATCAAGATTTATATCAAAACGCGATTTTGAGCTTGGCTCGAAATGGCCACCCAAACCCAGAAAACCATCAACAAAATTATCGGTGCTATCTTCTGAATAAAAGCCCGATAAAATACCAACATCGATCGTATAACTGTTTACACCATCATCAAGTAAGAAGTTTACTGAAGGGTCAACTGTAAAAATTGCACTGCTTGTTTCATCACTTGAGCGACTATAAATATTGTCGTCATGTTTTAAACCTAGATCTAATAATGGCGTAACTATAAAGCCAGATTCCGTTCTAATTGCACCAGGCTCATTATTGGCTTGAACATTAAAAGATAATAACGTTGCAATTGCGCAAGTTAAGATGCTTTTTTTCATTATTATTTCCTTTACTTAGTAGGCATTTTTACCTACAAACCCTTTAAAAAACGTTAATAAAATAATTTTTATATCAAACCATAAAGACCAATGCTTGATATAAAATAAATCGTGTTCAACACGCTTTTCCATTTTTTCTAGCGTGTCTGTTTCGCCGCGCCAACCATTAATTTGTGCCCAACCAGTGATGCCGGGTTTTACTTTATGGCGCAGCATATAAAATTCGACCTTTTGGCGGTATTCTTCATTATGTGAAACAGCATGTGGGCGTGGCCCCACTATCGACATTTGCCCTGTAATTACATTAAAAAATTGGGGTAATTCGTCTAAACTTGTGCGCCTTAAAAATGCGCCAAATTCGGTGATACGTACATCGCCCTTTTTAGCTTGAGTGACTACATCGCTATTTTCCATTACCGTCATGGAGCGGAATTTCCACACCCGTATTTTTTCACCACCTAAGCCATAGCGATCTTGTTTAAATAGGATTGGGCCTTTCGAAGTGAACTTAACGCCAAGGGCAATTGCAATTAATATTGGTGAAATAAACAATAAAATGAGAAGGCCTACAACGATGTCTTCTGTACGTTTTACAAACTCTCTTGCGCCTAAATAAGGCGACTCAAACACACTCAAGGTATCTACATCGCCAATATGCTCAATACGAGCATGAATTAGATTAGAAAGTAAAAAGTCTGGAATAAAGTGAACATCTACTGTGCTATTGCCCAGCTTTAGTAAAATATCAGCGATGCGCTTTTCGGCTTTAAAAGGCAATGCAATAAACAATACACTGATTTCGCCACTTTTTGCTTTTTCAACGGCAATGTCTATTGCCCCTTCAACATGGAAATGTAAATCTTCAAACAGGCGTTCTGGCTTTCTGTCTTCATAAAAACCAACAAACTCATAGCCTAGTTCATCGTGCTGTGTTATTTGATTAAATAAATTAGCACCTGCTTCGGTAGCGCCAATTATGGCAACTTTTTTTGTGCTCAGCCCCAATCGGCGGCGGTTTTTTTTGTATGTGCGAACAACAAAGCGGCTTAAAAACAAACCAAAAAAACAAAAGGTAAACCACAATACTAAGGTTACGCGTGATAACTGTTCGGTAAATTTAAATAAAAAAGCAACTAAAAATAAAACACTAAATGCAAGAAATAAACACGCCCAAGAGTTAAATACCATTTCTCTAAACTTACCAGCGCGCCAAGAACGGTATAAATTAAGTAATTCGGCAGTATAAAGGTAGGCTACCAGTACACAACCTAAAACAATAAAATAACCTTGTTTTATGTCAACACCATAAAATAATCCTGCCGCGAATAACGTAATAATAATTACGCTAAGATCGGTAGCACGATAAAGGTTTGCACCTGAATTACTAGATGGTTTGAATGTACGGGAAGGATTCACCCTACCTCCATGTAGTTAATAAACTGTGTTGTAAAACCGCGCTATTATATGCAATTTGATATTAAAAAAAAATGAAAACAACCAAAAAGGTTGTATTTTTTTATAACCACTTAATATATGAAGGTTATTATTTTTTTAAAATTTTATATACGTTATTACACTTTATAAGGTTTAAACGTAAAGTTAAGCTCAGATAGAGCCACTTAATAAGTAAGTGGCTTCAATCTTATAAATGAGTTATTGCTTGTAAAACAGATTGAACAATATGCTTTGACGTTTGTTCTGAATCACTTTCTACATAACATCTTAGCTCG
>NZ_JBFKMX010000156.1:0-7618 GCF_041629635.1 Pseudoalteromonas sp.
ATGAACTGCTCGCATTTGCACGTGTGGTAAGTGACTATGCCACGTTCGCTAATTTACTCGATGTTTTCGTTTTACCTCGGAACCGAGGTTTTGGAGTTGGTAAAGCACTCATAAAAGCCATTGTTGAACATCCAAAGTTACAAGGTTTAAGGCGTTTTACTCTTGCGACTAAAGATGCTCATGGGCTTTATCAACAGTTTGGTTTTAAAGCGCCTAAATTCCCAGACACAAATATAGAAATCTATTTACCGAATATTTATCAGCCTTAAGGTACAATAATGGTAGGTGCTTCTGGCTCTTCTTTACCTAACATACGGCGAATAGCATGTAGCTTTTGTGCGTGCTCATTCTCTTTATGATACGCAATATACACATCACGCTTAAACTCAGGTAACGCATCTAATCGATGCAATGAACCTTGCTCAATAAAAGGCTCGACTAATACATCTGGTAAATAGGCTGTGCCGCCACACTGCAACATTAAATCTAGCGCAATACGTGCAGTACTTGTTCGCATCACCGGGGTAACCATGCCTTTTAACTCTTTTGCATGCCACGCAGTAAAATGCGCACCCCAATCAACACGAATATAACGCTCCACATCACTTGGCTGTGCAATAGTGTTTGCCGTGGTTGAAACTGGAATAAGCGCAAAGGTATAGAGTAACTCTATTTTTAATTCTTCCGCTTTCGGAGGATCGAAAATAATCGCAATATCTAATGAGCGCTCAAGTAATTGGCGAGTAATTTGTTCACGCGCCAAAATCTCCGCAACCAAACTGACATCAGGCTGTGATGCATAAATTTTAGAAATAGCATCATGGATATAGGTATCCCACGTATTTGGGGTACCTGCAATCGAAATTTGTGTCACTTGCTCTTGGGTTAATGCCACATCTTGCTTTGCCATGCGCAACGTTTGCATCATCACCTCAGCATGAGAAACAAAACGTTCTCCCGCTGCTGTTAGTTGAATATTATTGCGGTTGCGAACAAATAACTCCACACCAAAATACTGCTCTAGCTGACGAATTCTGGAGCTTACTGCGGCTTGGGTTAGATATAAATTTTCGGCTGCTTTGCCAAAGTGTCGGCAGTCTTTTACTTCAATAAAGGTCTTAATTAATTCTATATCCAAAACGCTATCTCTTATCGTGACGATAAATTTTTATTGTTGTACTTGTTAAACGCAATTCACGCATACTCCGCCAAAATGGGCAAAGTTGTCAACATGAGAATATCATATGGACTTATTATATGGTTTTGTAAAAACAAGCAATTTCTATGATGACCTGAATTTTCCACAAGGATTTAACCGTAGCGGCCACTTTACAATTCAAGAAGCAGAGTTGTTAACAGCCATTGGTAAGCGATTATTCCAATTAGAACATCAACTTGCAGAGCCTAAAAATCATACGGAAGAGAATTTCGTGATTATGTGCCAAACTAAACGTGAAGCTGAAACGCGTATCGAAAGTTTGTGGCACAAATATAAATCGGTGACACAAGGTAGAAGGCTTCACACGCTCACAGGCTGTACACCTGGAAATGTTGGCAACACTTTTAATGAATTAGAAGGTAATTATTAGTGCGTGGTTGGATAATTTACAAACACAATGACATGCTATTGCGACAAGAAGCATATGAAATTAATCGCTTAGTTGAAGTAGCAAAAGAAGAAAACATCGAACTCCAAGTTTTTTCCCCAGATCAGTTTGACCTTACGGTGACGCGTGACGACGAAAAAAGTATTTTGATCGATGGCGAGCGTCAGCAATTACCAGACTTTGTTATGCCGCGCATGGGTGCTGGCACAACGTACTTTACACTTGCGGTTATTCGCCACTTAGAGCGTTTAGGTGTTTACTGTGTAAATAGCTCACATTCAATCGAAACCGTTAAAGATAAACTGTTTGCACAGCAAATCTTAGCTGAGAAAAATTTACCAACACCAGACACTATGCTAGTAAAGTTTCCAGTAAACGTGGCGCTAGTTGAAAAACAAATTGGTTTTCCTGTTGTTGTTAAAACACTTTCTGGTTCACAAGGCAGCGGTGTATTTTTATCAAAATCACCAGGTGAATTTGATGACTTAATGCAGCTTATTGAAGCAACAAGTCCAAAAGCGAATATCATTTTACAACAGTTTGTAAAAGCCAGCCACGGACGTGATTTACGCGTATTTACCATTGGTGGTCGCGCAATTGCCTGTATGGAACGTAATTCAAACGGTGAAAACTTCAAAGCAAATGTAAGTTTAGGAGGTACAGGTAAACTTTACCCTATTACACCTGAGATTGAATGGCTTGCAACACAAACTGCGAACGTGCTTGGTTTAGATGTAGCGGGTATTGATTTATTATTCGATCAAGAACATTTTAAAATTTGCGAAGCAAACTCATCACCAGGTTTTGAAGGGTTAGAAAACGCCGTCGACATTGACGTACCGCGCGAAATCTTCCACTTTATTCGCATCCGCTTAGGTATTTTTGAAAAAACCTCAGCAAAAAAAACATCTAAAGCATCTGTTGCTAAATCGTCTGAAAAAAGCGACAGCTAGCACTGACTTTAAATAAAAAACGCAGCCGAAGCTGCGTTTATATCAATTTGATTTTTAGGAATTTAAGCAGCTTTATTGGCTACTTCATTTTCTAAAAAGGCAATAATATCGTTTGATTCATAAAGCCATGTTACTTTGTCGTCTTGTTCAATACGTAAGCACGGCACTTTTACCTTACCGCCTTCTGCTGCAAGTGTTTCACGGTGAATACCTTCGGCTTTTGCATCACGCAACTCAATATTTAAGCTATTACGCTTCATTGCGCGGCGAACTTTTACGCAAAACGGGCACGCTTTAAATTGATACAAGCTTAGGTTTTGGGTTTTTGCGTCAATTTCAGTCTGCAGCTGCGCATCACGCTTAACACCGCGTGGTGTTGTAATAAAATCAAAAAATAAAATAATGCGGCCTAATAGCCAACGAACAAACTTCATACAACCTCCAATCAATTTGGCGGCATTCTACTGTAAATATTGGAACGAATAAAGATTAGTCCTAAGCTTGTTTTGCTTATTTATAGCCAACGGCGGACGTTTGTTTTGTACTGTGTAAACTGCTCACCAAAGCACTCGGTTAGTGCGGCTTCTTCTGGTTTAATTTGAAAGCGCTCAATAAACAGCATAAATGCCACAACACCTAACAAACTTAACCAACTGCCAAGTAAAATAGCAAATCCTAAAAGCGCCACACTCATACCTAAATACATTGGATTTCGCGTATATTGAAAAATGCCGTTTATAACTAAGTTTGAGGCGGTTTCGGGTTTTAGTGGGTTTACCGTGGTACTCGCTTTACGAAATGAAATAACACCAGCAAGGGCAATCGCTACCCCAAGCAAAACAGCGAGTACAAACAGTTTAAAGTTAAGTGTGCGAGTAATCTCAAATGTGAATTCAGTTTCCGACACTAAATACATGCCCACCATACAAAATAATCCCACCACAGGGGGTGGGATTTTATTATTTAGCTTATTGGCGAATGAGGTAATCACCCTCACCTACCCATTTATATGTGGTTAATGCGTCTAAGCCCATAGGCCCGCGGGCATGCAACTTTTGTGTTGATACTGCTACTTCAGCACCTAAGCCAAACTGCGAACCATCAGTAAAGCGTGTACTCGCATTTACATACACTGCCGCAGAATTTACCGCTGCTACAAACTTATTAGTGTTGCTTAAGCTCTCAGACAAAATACCATCTGAGTGGCCTGATGAATGCTCACGAATATGCATTATCGCCTGATTAATATTTTCAACCACTTTTATACCAAGCGTTAGGCTTAACCATTCCTTGCTGTATTCACCATCAGCAATTAGGCTAACGCGTTCACTTAGCGCTGCGGCTCTTTCACAGCCTTTAAGTGTCACTTGCTCTAAACGCTTTGCTAATAGTGGCACTAACTGCTTTGCAATTGATTCATCCATAAGCACAGTATCAAGTGCATTGCACACACTTGGGCGCTGCACTTTAGCGTTTTCAATTACATACAACGCTTTTTGCAAATCTGCTGAAGCATCAACGTATAAATGACAGATACCAATACCGCCAGTGATCACCGGAATCGTGCTGTTTTCCACGCATACTTTTTGCAGCGTATCGCCACCGCGCGGAATAATCATATCGATGTACTTATCTTGCTTTAAAAGCTCAAGCACTAAAGCGCGATCTGGGTTGGTAATTAATTGCACTGCGTCTTTATTAATGCCCGCATCAATAAGTGCTTTACCAATTAATTTAACTAAGTAAGTATTGGTATGAAGTGTTTCTTTACCGCCGCGTAAAATGCTAGCGTTACCAGTTTTTAAACATAAACAGGCAATGTCTAAAGTTACATTGGGGCGCGCCTCGTAAATAACCCCTACCACACCTAATGGCACAATTTGTTTTTTTAAGCGCAGGCCATTTTCAAGCGCTCTACCATCATATTCACCGCCAACAGGGTCATCCATTGCAATTAAGCTTTGAATATCATTGGCAATGCCTAGAATGCGTTCTTTGTTTAATAACAAACGATCAAGTAAGGCCTCGGTTAAGCCATTTTCTTTACCAGCATCAATATCGCGCTGGTTCACTTGTTCGATTTGTTCGGCATTTTCTAAAATGATGGAACGAATATTTTCTAATGCTGTATTTTTCTGGGCTGTTGTCGCCACAGCGAGATCAAAACTTGCTAACTTTGCCTGCTGTGCTAATTGCGTAATCACGTTAATCCTCCAAAAAGTACCAAATCATCGCGGTGAATCACCACCGCCCCATAGTCGTAACCGAGCAATTGATTGATTTGCTCGGAATGTTGCCCTTTTATTTGGGCCAAATCGCTTGATGAATAACGACATATGCCACGTGCTATTTGCTCGCCATTTTGGTCGCATAATTTCACCATGGCACCGCGTTCAAATTCACCAAGCACATCACTCAAGCCTTTTGCTAATAAACTTGAGCCCGAGTGTTTCATTGCGCGAACAGCGCCTTCATCTAATATTAGCTCACCGCTTGCTGGCGGCCCTGCCATTAACCACTGTTTGCGGCTTTCTCTCACTGATGTTGTGGCTAAAAAGCGTGTGCCCACCTCCTTTTCAAGGGCAGCATCAACAATTACATTGTCTTTATGGCCTGCAGCAATAATCACCTCAACCCCTGCTCGGCATGCAATATCGGCTGCTTGCAGTTTGGTTGCCATGCCTCCGGTGCCTAAATGGGTACCCGAGCCGCCTGCCAATGCTTTTAAATTAGCGTCAATTTTATCAACCAAGCTAATCAACTTAGCATCGGGGTTAGCGCGCGGATCGGCAGTAAATAATCCCGGCTGATCCGTCAGTAACAACAATTTATCGGCCTTAGCGAGAATGGCAGCCAAAGCCGATAAATTATCATTATCCCCAACTTTAATTTCTTGTGTTGCCACCGCATCATTTTCATTAATGATCGGCACAATATCGTGCTTAATCAGCGCCTTTAGCGTATCGCGTGCATTTAAATAGCGCTCGCGGTCATCTAAGTCTGCACGTGTTAACAGCATTTGCCCCACATGCATACCATACAAGTTAAACAAGGTTTGCCATGTATGAATTAAATGACTTTGGCCAACTGCAGCAAGCATTTGTTTGTTATTCACATTGCTTAAATCACAGCTTAAATGTAAATGCTCTTTGCCCGCAGCAACTGCACCGCTCGATACCAAAATAATTTTGTACCCTTTCTTTTTTAATTGGGCACACTGGCGCACTAATTCAACCATATGCGCTTTATCTAAAGTAAAACTGCCACCGGTTAATACACTCGTACCCAGCTTTACAACAATTGTTTTTTCCCCGTCACTCATTCCCAACACCTAACACCTCAGGCAACAACCTTTGTTATATCAAAGCTGAGAAAATCAACAAGGGTAAAATGGTCTCACACAAAAAAATATCATGCAAACTACTAAATACACCAAATATAAATAAGAAAACCTAATCCATAACAGCATAAAATTTGCATTTATATGTTCTGCTATTCTTTGGTAGAGACTTATCGCACAGTGCTTATTACCCTGTTAAAATTCACCGCCCCTTTAATTTGAGTATTCGTTATGCCCGCTAGTTTATGTTTGCTTATCGCCACCTTTTTGTGGGGAAGCTCGTTTATTGCCTTAAAGTACGCCATTGATTTATACCACCCTGCGGTAGTGATTTTTCTGCGTATGCTCACCACATTCACTTTGTGCTTAATGCTTTGGCGCTATGTGAAAAAGTTTGATTACCAACAAGGTGATTGGAAGTACCTACTCGGCATGTCACTTGCCGAACCCTGTTTGTACTTTTTATTTGAAGGCTATGCCCTTGAATATACCTCTGCGAGCCAAGCAGGTGTAATTGTGAGTTGCTTCCCACTTATTGTAGCGATTTTGGCGTTTTTTATGCTGAAAGAGTATTTATCTAAATCCATCATTACCGGATTTGTTTTTTGTATTGTCGGGGGTATTGCATTAACCCTTGTATCGCCCGATACCAGCGCAGCACCAAACCCAATTTTAGGTAACTTTTTAGAGTTTTTAGCCATGGTGTGCGCCGCTATTTATGCGGTGTGTGTAAAGCATTTAGCTCACCGTTACTCACCGCTTAGTTTAATCGCTTTGCAAGGCATTAGCGGCACCTTATTCTTTGCACCCTTTTTGTTTTTTGTTGAATTGCCAAGTGAAATGTCGATAGAAGGCATCGCTGCCATCATTTACTTAGGCTCGTTTGTAACCCTTGGTGGCTATGGTATGTATAACTATGCCATTTCAAAAGTATCGGTATTAACCGCCGCCGCGTTTTCAAACCTTATTCCTGTATTCACCTTGTTACTTGCGTCGTTACTTCTTCATGAGTTTCTAACGTGGCAACAATGGCTCGCCATTGGCTGTGTATTTATTGGCGTAGTTATTGCCCAGCGCCATAAGCCTAAGCCACAAGAAGATACCGAACCGCAAATGGATACCATGCCGGTAGAGGTTGCTAATAAGTAGTAACTTTCAAAGTTAATCTCAGCGTTCAATAATTTTCGATACGCTATTTGTCGCGCTGGCGACAGCAGCCAAAGGGAGGCTATCGCCGGTCTCCCTTTGGAATCCCTCAACGCCCAAAAATCAAACTTATCTTCAACGTGTCTTAAATATGAACATAAACGCCATGAATCGGCATCCCTGCCTCAGCATGGCTTGCTCTACCGCTTCGCTCCCTGTCTAGCATTATTCATTTAATGCCACTTTTTCAGGTTTGATTAATGGAAGAGTTTTATCTCAGCAACAGTCTTCAAGGTCTCAATTGAGCGAGGAACGGTCATTGAATAAATTACTCAATGCACATATCAAATTCTTAGTTGTTAGAAGTAAAAATTATGCCAATTCCATTTATTATTGATTACTTCCCCCTTAATAATATTAACAGGCAATTTGCCTGTTTTCTGCAACTGATAAAATGTTAATTTTCAAATAACTATCTGACTAGTAACAACTAATTATTAGTGTTATAAATTGCTTTAGAATGTAAACAGGCGATGTTGCGGTAGAAAAAGAGGCAACTTGCCTCTTAATAA
>NZ_JBFKMX010000157.1:0-7492 GCF_041629635.1 Pseudoalteromonas sp.
GAACCTTGAACCTTGAACCTTGAACCTTGAACCTTGAACCTTGAACCTTGAACCTTGAACCTTGAACCTTGAACCTTGAACCTTGAACCTTGAACCTTGAACCTTGAACCTTGAACCCTAAATCTCAAACAATAAAAAAACCGGGCATAGCCCGGCATAAAAGGGGAAAACTAAAAAGGTGATTAACGTAATTCGTTAGGCATGTTGTATTGTGCCCAAGAAAGTAACTCAATACGATTTCGACAGTTGGTTTTTCTAAACGCACTATATAAATGCGTTTTCACAGTGTGCGGGCTAATATTTAATTCATCAGCGATTTCTTTGTTCTTTGCACCTTTACTCATCAGGCTGATAATTGCTCGTTCACGCTTAGTAAGTTTTACAGGTTCTAATTCAGCATCTGTAATTTGATTAATTGCTTCTTTATTGAATTGTAGTAGGCGGTTTAAAGCACTACACATCACATCACGTCGATACCATAATTGGTTATCTAGTAATAACCGAATCCCTTTCATCAATACATCGGCATTATCAGTTTCATAAAACACGCCACGAATACCTGATAATAAAGCACGATTTGCCAGTTCAGTATTATCGCTAATATTGAAAAGAATAATGTCACATTCGCATTTCAACTCAGAGATATGAGTTTGCAAACGTTGCCATACATTATCACCATTAGACTCTATAAATAATAGACGGGTATTACTTGGTACTTCTTTACCATCAAAACCATGAAGAACATTAAGGCCCTGTGTGGTTAATAATGGTTTAAGAACTTCTAATCCAGAGTTATTCGTTGGATTTGTGTTTAGAATGATAAATGCTGTGTTGTTCATTGTTAACTCAACAAAAAAAGCTTCAACAAAATTATTATTGAAGCTTAACATATTATTTAAACTTTTGTATTGTTTTTTTATTATATGTAATACTTTTATCTAGGTCTTTGCTTTTTCAGTATAAGGAGGCCAGCCAAGAAGCTTTCCAGCAAGCATATGTAAATGAATATGGAAAACGGTTTGACCAGCATTTTCATTACAGTTCATAACAACACGGTATCCGTCATCGGCAAAGCCATGTTCATTTGCAAGCTGTTTAGCTACGTAGTATAAATGACCGACAATTTCACGGTCCTCTAAGTTAATATCATTGATTGTGGCAATGGGCTTTTTTGGAATAATCAGCACATGAAATGGTGCTTGAGGGTTAATATCTTTAAAGGCAAGACTAATATCATCTTCGTAGACAATATCTGCTGGAATTTCTCTATTAATGATTCTCGTAAATAGCGTTTCTTCGCTCATACTAACATCCTAGTAGTAATTTTGTGTTAATTATGCCAGTTTAGATTGATGGAATTTATCTGCAAGGGTTTTTGGAATAACAATGAAAAAACTACTGGGTATAACTTTACTACTGCCAATGCTGTCTTATGCGGCCACTGTTAAATTTGTGGAAGAATTGATCCCACTTCAAGTGAATGAGCAGAAGGTTGAACATTCATTTTTCTCGAGTGTTAGCGAAATTAATTTACCTGCAGGTGTTCATAAAATAAAACTCAAATATAAAGACATTTATGAAGTTGATTATGATGAACATGAAACAGTCGAATCAAAACCGTTTTGGTTAATTGTGGACATTGATGATGCGAATCGTGAATATAAATTGTCAATGCAACGCGCTGATGATATTTCAGCAGCAAAAAAATACAGCAAACAACCCTATGCTGATTTTGAAAAGTTGGGAAGTACTGAAAAACCAAAACGTTTAAATGCTGTTAACACAAAAGTTGTGCTAGCAACGAATGCTGCACCAACTCCAGCTATTGTAACAGCAACAAGTAATACTCAACCTGCAGTAGTCACGCCTGTAATATCAGAAATTAATGCTGCTGCACCATCAGCGTCTCCTAGCCAACAACCTAGTGCACTCAATATGCTTGAATTTTGGTGGTCTCAGGCAAGTGAAGCTGAAAAAAAAGCATTTTTAAGTAATAAAAAAGGCAGCTAATGCTGCCTATTATAAAGTCGTTAACAAACCTTATTTAAATAAGTTATCAACAGTACCTTGTGCAAGTGGGTGGTAACCCGGTTTCGCTTTTTGATAAACCTCATTAGCCCATTCTTTTTTACCATTTGCAATGAGTGCTTTGTAGAGTGGTACAATCAATTTGCGACGACCAATGCCTACAAGATGATTTTTAAGTGGCCCGTAAATAGGCTCATAACCATTACCTACAGCCAACATAAACCATGCAAAGCTTAATTCATCATTGGTTGAATGGCTTAAGTCAAATACCTTATCTAGTTGTGACATTTTATCAATCGCTAAGTCACGCGGTAGATTATTAATAAAATGCAACCATTCATGAACGGTCCAATTGGTTGTTGGCAAGGCAGATATTTCACCAGTTGTTAACCATGCTTTTGCTGCAGCATCCACTTTAATAAAGGCATTAGAGGTTGGATTTGGGGCATCTTCAGGCAAGCCTGGTTGATGGATCCATTCTTTAGCTTTCTCAACTGAAACAATACCTGGGTACTTGTTAAGTAAATTGTCTGCTAGATATGATTCAAATTCGCCTGTGGTCAGTGATTTGAAAGCATATTCTTTAAAGTATAAACGCACAAACTCGTCAAAACGTTCACGGCCAAATTTCTCTTCAAGATAAATTAAGAAAAGCATGCCCTTAATGTAAGGCACCTTGCTAAATGCATCATCTGGATCGCGGCCATTTAACTTTAGGTTTAAGCGTGTATCGCCTTGTTCAAGGTTAGGCATTTGTCCATGTAAGGCAGCAGTATCAAGTGCTTGTTCCATTACTGCACGATCTCGACCAAATACTTCTTCCATAATACGGTTTTCAACGTATGACGTGAAACCTTCATTTAACCATAAGTCTTCCCATGTCGCGTTAGTTACAAGGTTGCCTGACCATGAGTGAGCTAGTTCATGCGCAATAAGGTTTACGAGGCTTTTATCACCGGCAACAACTGTTGGCGTAATAAATGAAAGGCGTGGGTTTTCCATACCACCAAATGGGAAACTAGGCGGCAACATTAATAAGTCGTAACGACCCCACGCATACTCACCATAAATTGCATTGGTTTTTTCAATCATGGTTTGGGTGTCATTGAATTCTGCTACGGATGCATCCAGAATGGTAGGTTCTGCAAAAATCGCTGTTTGACGCGACATTTCTTTATATTCTAAATTACCTGCGCCAATTGCAATCAGGTATGGTGGAATTGCTTGTGGCATAGTGAATTGGTAATCACCGTCTTTAATAAATGCATCCGTGTTGTCTGCACTCATAACTGCGCGTACATCTTTTGGTGTTTGAATACGTGCTGAGTAAGTTACTCGCATTGCTGGTGTGTCTTGCACTGGGATCCAGCTTCGCGCATGAATGGCTTGCGATTGGCTGTACATAAATGGTTGGGTTTTAGTAGCTGTTTGTTCTGGTGTAAGCCATTGCAAACCTGATGCTTGTGGCAAGCTGTTGTAATAAACGCGTACTTTGTCGGCTTGATTTGCAAAATTAATGGTAAGTTTGGCACCTCTAACGCCATCATCTTTTGCAAGTTGCCAACTTGCTTTACGCCAGTTACCAGCTTTATCTTTGTAAAGCACTTTACCAATAACAAGATCACGGGTGTCTAAAATCAGCGTTTTAGCATTGTTAATGCGCCAATCTAGCGTATGCTCAGCAAATCCTTGAAGTTGCTTTTGTTCGAAATCAATCTCAAGATCTAGGTGAATATGTGTTGAAAGCACTTGCTCTAAATTACTGAAAGTGTGTTCATCTACAGCGGCGTGAGAGTTGGTTGATAAACTCATTGCTACGAGAGCTGCGATAGCAGATAACTTCATCTAATATTCCTAAAAACGGGTTGTATACAATTATTGTCAATAATACGCACTTCTATGCGTTGAGTAAAAGAATGCGTTAATATGTGCGTAATTTTATAGTTAGGTAATTTGAGCACCTATTTTGATTTCTTTACTGCAGCATCACACCTTTGCATTACCTGCATTTGCAACTAGTTTGATTCGTATTGAACAGTTAGACGAGCTAAATCAGGTTGATTGGCACACTCCTTTTATTATTTTAGGTGAAGGGAGTAACACCGTATTTGTTGATGATTTCCACGGGCAAATTATTCAAATAGCAAACAAAGGTATTTCAGTAAATGAAACAGATGTTAGTTATATTATCGAAGCTTCTGCGGGTGAAAACTGGCATAACTTTGTAAATTACTGTGTTGAGCAAGGTATGTGTGGCCTTGAGAACTTGGCACTTATTCCTGGTACGGTTGGCGCGGCGCCAGTACAGAATATTGGCGCTTATGGTGTTGAAGTAAAAGATGTCATTACTAAAGTCTGTGGTTTTAATATTGTCACGGGTAAGCAGCAGGTCTTAACCAATGAAGAGTGTAAGTTTGCTTATCGAGATTCCATTTTTAAACATGCTCTGCTTGGCAAGTTTATTATTACATCGGTTGAATTTGAACTTAAAAAAGAGTGGCAAGCTAATTTAAGTTATGGGCCGTTACAGTCTTTGCAAACACCCACTGCACAACAAGTAATGGATGAAGTAATTGCTATTCGCTCAAGTAAATTGCCCGACCCTAAACTACAACCAAATAGCGGTAGCTTCTTTAAAAATCCAATTGTGTCAAACGTGTTAGCTCAATCACTGTTAGAGAAATATCCGTCAATGCCAAGCTATTTCGTTTCAGACAAACAAATCAAATTAGCGGCTGGCTGGTTGATTGAACAAGCAAACCTGAAAGGCTATAAAATAGGTGGTGTAGAAGTGAGTGAAAAACAGGCGCTGGTTTTAATTAATAGCGATGGTGCAGTTAACAAAGATTTACTCGCAATGATTACACATATTCAAAAGGCCGTGTTGGCAAAGTTTGGTGTTGCCCTTGAACATGAAGTAAGGCTAATTGCAAAAAGTGGTGAAACTAAAGTTGAGGCGCCAACATGTCACAAATAACTGGGTCGAAATTAGCTATTCTTCAAGCGTTGAAAAATGGCGAATTTATTTCAGGTCAGCTTTTGGGTGAACAACTGGGTATTAGTCGAGCAGCAGTTGCAAAGCATATTAAATCTCTCTGTGAACTCGGGTTAGATATTTATAAAGTAAATAATAAAGGCTATTGCTTAAAACAAGAGATTGCTTTGATTTCAAAACCCGAACTACAAGCTGAGTATCAAAAATTGTCTGGGCAAGTTGGTAACTTTGAAACCTTTGCCAGTATCGATTCAACAAATACTGAACTTATGCAACGCATTGCAAGTAAGCAAGCTCTTACTTCGGGTGCGGTTGTTGTAGCTGAAATGCAAAATGCTGGTCGCGGTAGACGTGGCCGTGTTTGGCAATCTCCTTTTGGCGCGAATCTTTATTATAGCTACTACTGGTTGCTCGATGATGGTTTACAAGCGGCAATGGGAGTGAGTGTTGCTGTTGGCTTAGCTGTGTTTGATTGTATTAAAGTGCTATATAACGTTGAAGTCAGTTTAAAATGGCCAAATGATATTCTGGTGAATAACCAAAAGTTAGCAGGTGTTCTTGTTGAGCTTGATGGTCAACCAGAAGGACCTTGTCATTTAGTTATAGGAATAGGTTTAAATATCGCAATGCCAGAAAGTGCCAGTGAGCATATTGATCAAGCTTGGGTGGATTTAAAACGTTTAGGGCTTGAAGTAAATAAAAATGAATTAGCGGCAGCGCTCACTTATTATTTAGAGCAGCGTTTAGCGCAATACCAAGCAACAGGATTAAGTGAAATGTACTCTGAATGGAATAAAGTAAATGCATTTGCAGAACAACTTATCACTTTAAATACAGGGCAAAAAACGTGGCAAGGCATATGCGTAGGTATAGATAAGCAAGGTGGGTTAGTATTACGCCAAGATGGTATTGAGAAAACATATTATGGCGGCGAAATTTCAGTACGTAAGGTTAATTAATAATGAAGTTATTAGTTGACGTAGGTAATACTGCATTAAAACTTGCACTCTATAATGAAGATAAAATTACTTTTGTTGAACAACAACAATTAAATTGGCAAGGGATCACGCAAGTATTAGTCGCCAGTGTGCGAGCAAACCCATTACTAGATAGCTTAGTGAGTGAAGCTAATGAAAAAGGTATCGAGGTTAAATTCGCAAAAGTGAGTGCACAACAAAATGGTGTTACGTGTGCGTATGCTGAATTTAAAAACCTTGGTATTGATCGCTGGTTAGTGGTGCTAGCAGCAGCCTATTTATACCCAAACCAATCGTCAATTATTATTGATGCTGGAACAGCAACAACGGTAGACGTGCTTATTGATGGCAAAACCCATAAAGGAGGTTGGATAATACCGGGTATCGATTTGATGATGGAATCAATCGTTTTGCGTGCAGAAAAAGTGTTTGCCAATGAGACAGTGATGTTTGCAAACAATCTTGGTAGCAATACACCAGAGGCACTCAGTTATGGTTGTTTAGCTGCCAATTTAGGTTTAATCCAACAGGCAAGGGCATTATTTGGTGAAAATATCCAAGTTTTATGTACCGGTGGTTACGGGAAATTACTTGCACAGCATCTCGAAAATAGTGAATTTATCGAGGATTTAGTATTGCAAGGGCTAGTCGCTTACTAAAAAACACGGGGCAAAAGCATAAATCTGCAGCGATTTGTCTAAAACTTGGACGCTTGAACAGATACTTTCATTTTTTTTAAAATTAATGGTTGCATATCCTAAAACCTTGCCTTAGAATCTCGCCCCGTACTTAAGCAGTATATGTGCCGACTTAGCTCAGCTGGTAGAGCAACTGACTTGTAATCAGTAGGTCATCCGTTCGACTCGGATAGTCGGCACCATTTTACTTTCACTATATGAAAGTCTAGCTTTAAAAGAATTTGTGGAGGGGTTCCCGAGCGGCCAAAGGGATCAGACTGTAAATCTGACGGCATTGCCTTCGATGGTTCGAATCCGTCCCCCTCCACCACTTACTCTTGACGGTTAGAGGTAGTTAAGAACAGGTTCCGAAAGCGGGCATCGTATAATGGCTATTACCTCAGCCTTCCAAGCTGATGATGCGGGTTCGATTCCCGCTGCCCGCTCCAGTTTCTGGTGTGCTGATATAGCTCAGTCGGTAGAGCGCACCCTTGGTAAGGGTGAGGTCGGCAGTTCAAATCTGCCTATCAGCACCAGTACCGAGTCACAACCTTTCTTAAATATTTTCCACTTCCTTTAATTTGTCATAAACTTATTCAATTATTTGAATACGTCTGCGCTTTTTGTAGACACTTTACATGTAATTTTAGTTATATAACTTTATAGGTTCCGTCATGGCAAAAGAAAAGTTTGAACGTTCGAAACCGCACGTAAACGTAGGTACAATCGGCCACGTTGACCACGGTAAAACAACTCTAACTGCAGCAATCACTAACGTACTTGCAAAAGTATACGGTGGTGAAGCGAAAGACTTC
>NZ_JBFKMX010000158.1:0-7416 GCF_041629635.1 Pseudoalteromonas sp.
ATGATAAAAATAAGCTGCCTTTACTGGTACAAAGCTTAACCATGATGGTTAAGCAGTTATCGGCACGCGATACGGTGAGTTTGGTTACCTATGCAGGCAATACTGAATTAGTACTTAGCCCAACGAAAGGCAATGAAAAGCAAACTATTATCGATGCGCTGCAAAAACTACAAGCAGGCGGCGGTACGCATGGTGAAAGCGGTATCAAAATGGCCTATCAGGAAGCAAAAAAAGCGTTTATTAAAGGCGGAGTGAACCGTATCATTTTAGCGACTGATGGTGACTTTAATGTTGGCACAACCAATATTGATGCACTCAAAGAGATGATTGCTGAAAAACGCAAACAAGGCATTTCGTTAACCACATTTGGCTTTGGGCGCGGTAACTACAACGATGCCATGATGGAACAATTAGCGAATATTGGTGATGGCAATCACGCCTATATTGATACCCTTCACGAGGCGCAAAAAGTGCTTTTAAGGCAAATGAGCGGCACACTGCAAAGCATTGCTAATGATGTCAAAATTCAGCTCGAATTTAACCCAGCAGAAGTTAAAGAATATCGCTTGATTGGCTATCAAAATCGCTTACTGAAAGACGAAGACTTTAATAACGATAATGTCGATGCTGGCGAAATTGGTGCAGGTCACACCGTGACGGCGCTTTATGAATTAACGCTCGCTGGTAATAAAGGGCAAGTTGATGCGCTGCGCTATCAGCAAAAACAAGTGGTAAGCGCCAGCGATGAACTGTTACAGGTGAAAATTCGCTATAAATTACCGGGTGATACGGAGAGTAAATTAATTAGCCAAGTGGTTAATAAACAACAGGTGTTAAACGATTTCGATAGCGCCAGTTTAGATTTTAAATTTGCGTCCTCAGTCGCGGCATTTGCGCAAAAGTTAAAGCAAAGTCAGTACTTAGGCAGTATGAATTACCACGACATCGCCACAATTGCACGAGCAAATAGGGGAGATGATCCATTTAACTATCGCGGTGAATTTGTTAACTTGGTTGAACTTGCCAGTGCTTTATAGCTGAATCACTAAAGACTATATGACTCAAAAAATTGAACCACACATGGATACGGACGAGGCATTTATGCTTGATTATGGTAAAGGTAATCAAGTTGCCTTTCATGCCCTTTATGCTCGTCATAAAGGGCCGTTGTATCGCTATGTGTGTCGCCAATTAGGCGCAAAGAATCACAGTAAAGCACAAGAATTATTTCAAGAAGTATGGCTGAGAGTAATCGATAATCGCACCCATTATAAAGTCGAGGCTAAATTTAGCACTTGGCTTTATCGCATCGCTCATAACTTGTTGGTTGATGAACACCGAAAGTTTACAGCGCGAGGTGAGCACTTGTCTTTGGTTGATGACGAACAAGATGAAGGCAATCACATTGCTCTTGCTTCAAATCAAACGCATCACGAAAACACCCTGCATAATGATTATTTGCAAAAGGCTATTAAGCATTGTGTTGAGTTACTTGTTCCACAGCAACGCGAAGCGTTTTTGCTACGCCACGAAGCAGGGTTTGTGTCCAGCCAAGTGTGCGATATTGTTGAAGCAAAACCCGAAACCGTTAAGACCCGATTACGCTATGCCATGTCGCAACTTCGTGAATGTTTACAGCGAAAAGCGGGTGCAACCGAACTTGGAGGCGAAAGGTAGGTATGAGTAAGCAATTTGACGATGAAGACATTATTAAGCTTTATCAACAAGGGAATGATGAGCTGCCGCCAAAAGCCCTCGATGACGCTATTTTAGCCCACGCGTCCGATGCAATTAGCAAACAGCAGCCCGTTATAATAAAGCCAAACCGTTGGTGGCAATATTCTGGGGTTGCTGCTGCAATGGTTGCTATCGCTGTGTTTGCACCTTGGCAGTATTATCAAGAGCCAGATTTTGAATCAGAATTAAAATCAGTAGAATCAAATGATAAGCCTGCGATACCGCAAGCCAAGAAAGCAGCTAAACGTGAACAGCAAGTTGAAATGATGGAGCTATTAGCTGATGACGTGCAGTTAGAAAAAATAGAAGTAACGGGCTCAAGAATTGAACGCGTAGCACCAGAGCAAAAAGCGCGAACTGTTCAAGCGCCACCGCCTACGATGCTGAAAATGGGCACTGAACCACTTTCAGAATTCAACGTTGTTTTAGCCAAACTTGAAAAAAATGATAAAAATGGCGCAGAACAAGCGCTAATAGAATTACTGGAAGCAAAACCCAAACTACATGAAAAGATCCCAAATTCGCTTGAGGATTTATACCAAACGCTTCTTGAAAATGGCAAGCTGACTAAACACCAAAAGTAAACAATGCGCAATAGACCTGCTAACTATTCATTAAAGTAATTGGTATGGTTTTAATCCCTAGCTAGAATAAATAATTTTATTTTTTGAACTAGAATTAATGTCACTGCCGAGCTTTGTTATTACCTCGAGAGGTAAATTTAAAATGAGTAATCAAATCACTTTCTTCAATAGTTTAAAAGGGCGCATAGTACTTAAGCTGATTTTACCAACAGTGACTATCACAGCACTAATAGTGATTATTAATGCTATGAATTCTTTTTCCGATGCGCGTAAAAATGCGGAAGCGTTACTACGTATTTCAGTTGATAAAATCGCCTTGGAAATAGAACGAAGAAACGGTAATGCAGTGCGTGCAGCAAAATTAATGGCGTTAACTCAGGAGGAAGCCTTATTTGGTATGCGGGAAGGATCTAATGCACTGGTACGTCGAATACTGGAAGAGCATCCAGATTTTACAGGTGTTTCCTTTGGCTATGAGCCTAATGCTGATGGCTTAGACGAACAATTTCAGGGTGAAGACTATGTCAATAAGACGACTGATAATAATGGTCGCTTTCTGCCTTATTGGTATCGTGATGAAAATAATGGTCTGGCGGTTAGCCCCTTAGTCGATATGGAAACTAGCTCTTATTATGACGGTGTTCGACGTCAGTATCAGTTAACAGGTAAAGCGCAGTTTATGGTAACTGAACCTTATGTTTATGAAGGAAAAATGATTGTAGAGCAGGTTTACCCGATTATAAAAAATAACCAATTTGTCGGAATTGCTTCCATTGACCGAGCATTAACTGATATTGAACAGCTTTTAGAAAGTATAAAGCGAGAAACAGGGAGAGACCTTTATTTAATAAGTCGCGGTGGCCGATTTATTGCCACCACAATTGCAGATAGTAATTTAAATACCAAATTGATTACTGAAACTTCTTACTCAAAATTATTGGGAAAGTTTCATCAACAGCGGACAAAAGATTGGCTTCAGCTCAGTGAAGATCCAACTGATCAGGAGGCTTATTATTTTGCCAGTAAGATGGTTAAAACTGGGGAGTGGTTATTGGTGTTGCGTGAATCCGAAAACCAGGTATTGGGATCGATACAAGCTCAACTTATTAAAACAACCCTAATTGCCACCATTGGGATATTAATTTTGATTGTTTTGTCTTTATGGTTTGTCCGCTCAATTAGTTCAAGGGTACAAAAAGTTATGCTTAAAGCAGAGCATGTAGCCGTAGGGGATCTGTCTGATGGCGCTCGTACCGATTCTATAATGCATGATGAAATAGACGCTATGGAAGAGAGTCTGGAGAAAGTCAGCAGCTCCTATAGTCAGATATGCCAGCTATGTGGCGCAATAGCCGCAGGAGATTTTGGTGTTACTATGGCAAAAAGAAGTGAAGATGATTTAGTTGCCGAGTCGATAAACACCATGTCTCATCGTCGGAAGGTGATAGAAAAAGCGGTAACTGAACGCTCTGATCAAATTAAAAGCAGTATTCAAACCCAAAGTACTGAAATAGTAAATGTTGCAGCATCGATGAATCAGATGTCTGCAACGGTTGCGGAAGTGTCAAGTTTAGCAAATAACTCCGCTGATAATGCGCAGCAAGCTTTGGCATCAGTTAAGTCGGTTCAAACAACATTAGCTGAAGCCTTGCAGGAGGCTAAAGAATTATCTCAAGAAATAACTGCTGCAAGCGAAGCTATAAGTAAGGTTGTGGTTAGTAGTGAAAATATCAACCAAATTGTAGATGTAATTAATATGATTGCCGAGCAAACAAATTTGTTAGCACTGAATGCAGCGATAGAAGCAGCCCGTGCAGGTGAGCAAGGAAGAGGCTTTGCAGTAGTGGCAGATGAGGTCCGTGGATTGGCAGCTAAAACCCGTAACTCTACAGATGAAATCAATGAATTAATCTCTCAGTTGGAAGGAAATGTAAGTAACTCAGTAAATATCGTTGAAAAGGGACTTGAACGTACTACAAGAAATGTAGAGCGAACAGAAAATGCTAATGCAGCGCTTAAAGCGGTATCAGGTATGATTGATAGTATTAGTATGCACATGATTCAAGTTGCTACTGCAGTTGAGGAGCAAAGTGTAACTTGTGAGGAAATTAATAAGAATATAACTGCTATTAATGATGCATCTGCACATTTATCAAATTTTGCAGAGCAGTCTCTTAATGACGAGTCTTTTAAACAATAATTCTGCAGGTTTACCTTCATGAAGGTGAAAATTGATAGTTGATAGTTGATAGTTATTTATCGAGAGCGTTTATTACGAGTTTGCCGGTGTAATCAAATCATGAGGCCATAATTCGAGTAATTGTATGCTTTACCTTGAGTATTTCTTTAACCCTAAAGTAAACAGTCACGGTTTATTGATTTTGAACATTGATTTGCCACTCGTGAGGGTTTCTTCATTCTTGTTTGAATCCCAACAGTGGTGTTTTTTATTTTAATATTTGCGCTCATTATACTCTTCTATTTTAAGATTTTAAAAAGCTTAACAACGAAAGTTGAGCATAAAAACGTATTATGAATTGCAATTTGCAAAGCGAACTGCAAATACTTCTATAAGTATGTATGAGTGCTTCAACTATAAAAGGTGAGTGAGATAAACACTTGTCACTTGCTTACCACCTACTTTACCTAGCTTAGCATCAATCTTCGAACGCTTTAGCGTTAAATTCTTGGAATTGGCACATCCCCTGCTGAATAGGATTACGTTCTGGCTTCAAAGAAGCTTAATTCACTTTTTACTCTAAAGTATACAGGAGATAAAAGATGGGCAAGCAACAAAATATTAAACAACCAATTACTGAAATTAACTCACAGCATTCTGAAAATGCTCTTGATCACGACAAGTTAAATGAAGCTAAAGTAGATCAAATCAGAGACATCATCTTTGGCAGTCAAATGCGAGCTTATGAAGGTCGCTTCAACCAGCTAGATACTCGACTTTCAGCCGAGATTGTGCGTCTCAAGGAAGATCTCAATAACCGAATGCAAAAACTAGAATCTTTTATTAAAGATGAATTTAGTCGTACTAATACTCAATTAAATACTGAAAAAAGTGCTCGGATGAAAGCTTTAGAGTCGGTACAACAAGAAATTTCTGTAACCAACAAACAATGTAGCGAACAAGTAATAGAATTAGCTGAGCAATTAACAAAAGATAATAGCGAGTTGCGTCAAATGCTGCATAATCAAATAGATGAAGTCTTAAATAAGCTGTCCAGTTCAGAGACTCAATTAGGTGACCAACTTAACCGTCAAAGCATTAAACTCAGTAATAGTAAGGTTAGTAGAGATGATTTAGCTGATTTATTCAATGAAGTTTCATTACGCTTAACTTCGCAATTAGACTTGAGCGAAACGTTAGATAAAGAGCAGCGTCATGGACTCGCTTGAGCAATTGAAAGAGCTATTGATTAGCGAAGAAAAACAGCAATTGCAGCAGTTAGAGCAAAATACCTCTTCACAAAAAGTATTTAGCCAACGTACAGCAGCAGTGCTACCGCAAGCGATTGAAAGCCTTTCTAATAAGCCTGAGTTTATTGCATCGCTAGAAGGAGCTGTGACCCAATGTATTCACAAAAGCGTAAAGCGAGATAGTAAGCTATACGCCGATGCATTATTTCCTGTAATAGGCCCAGCGATTCGTATGTCTATTCTTGAAACTTTTCGCACACTGATTAGTTCCATTAATCAAGCCGTGGAAAACGCTTTTTCTATTCAAGGACTCAAGTGGCGTTGGCAGGCTTGGCGAGCAGGGGTGCCTTTTCCCGATTATGTAGTTAGTCAGACAATTGCATTTCGTGTAGAACAAATATTCTTGATCCAACCTTGCACAGGCTTATTAATGGCACATGTAATACATCCAGCCATATCACAAAAAGCAGATGCGGATGCATTTTCAGCCATGCTTACTGCCATACAACAATTTGTCGTTGACTCATTTTCAGTCGAAAGTCATGCACATTTAGACTCAGTTGATTTTGGTGACTTGAGCGTGATGCTTCTTGATTCTCCGGATGCTGTTATGGCTGTAGCCGTTAGAGGAATTGCCCCAAGAAGTTTAAAGGTACAATTACAAGAGAATCTCGAGCAAATTATCTTTAAACGTGGTGAAGCGTTAGAATTATTTGATGGTGATCGCAGCACTATGATCTTTATAGAGTCAATGCTGGAGCCTTTGCTTATTGAGCAAAAGCGCGAACTATCAACTTCACAGCAGCGCTCTTCGATGATTAAACAAAGAATGCTATTTGCATCAACACTCATCGCTCTTTGCTGGTTACTGTGGAGCAGTGTTGTATATGCATTTAACTACTATCGAGTTCATCAAGCCGCAGATATCTTATCTGCTACACCTGGCTATGTGGTCCATCAGGTAAGCTACCAGTCTGGTCGTTGGGTTTTATTCGGCTTGCGAGATCCACTAGCGCAAGAGCCTCAGCGAGCTCTAAAGCCTTTAAACCTAACACTTGATGGGGTTGAATTTCGCTTAGAGAGTTATTTTTCGTTAGATAAAGCATTGATAATGAAGCGCATAAAGCAAATATTACTTCCACCTAGCAGCATACAAATTACCATTTCTGATGGTGTTATTGAGCTGCAAGGAGAAGCTGATTATCAGTGGATCGAAAAGTTACAACAAATGACAACTATCAATGTTTTTGGTTTTCAGATGCAAACCAACAACCTAGTAGAGTCAATGCACTCCAAACTTGTTAGAGTTGAAACTTTCGTTTCGCAACTCCCTGATGTTGAAATGTCAGTCCAGTCTAATCAAGTAGTTTTCAGTGGTTATGCTACGCAAAACTGGATTACTCAGCTTACTAATTTCATGGCTGAAATAAAAGTAGACTTTATATCTGAAAATTTAGTCAGCTTTGAAGCAAAAGCTGCCTCAGAACTCATCGATTTTATTGAAAAAACGGAGATAATCTTTACAAACACTCAACCTTCTTCTGAGCAAATAGAAAAACTGAGCAGAGTCGCAGATCAGATGCGTCAATTACAGATGTTGTCAAACCAAACTGAAACTCCATTTTCCTGTCAACTGATTGGACACTCGGACGGTGTTGGAAACCGA
>NZ_JBFKMX010000159.1:0-7283 GCF_041629635.1 Pseudoalteromonas sp.
CGCGATAAAAGCACGCTCAAAGAGAACAAAAATAGAACAGCAAAGATCAACAGACCCTAGTAGCCTTTGTGCTCTTTTAAGCAAACAAGAATTAACGCAGTAAAGGATAAATTGTGTCCCATATTTTAATTGCAGATGACGATCCCAGTATTGTTGCCGCACTTCGCCTATTTTTAAAGAGCGAAGGGTTTAAAGTCAGCACAGCAAGTTCACCAGCAGAAGCTGTCTTTTTTGTTAAACAAAACGACATTGATCTCGCTTTAATCGATTTAAATTATCACGCTGATACCACCTCAGGTCAGGAAGGTATTAATCTTACCGAACAGCTTGCAAGCCTTGATGAAAGCTTGGCAATTGTGTGTATGACTGGATGGGCAAGTGTTGAAATCGCCGTTGAGGTTATGAAAGCCGGAGCGGGCGATTTTGTTGAAAAGCCATGGGAAAACGAACGCCTATTAACGGTGATCACCAATCAGCTGAAACTGCGTGAACAAAAGCTGAAAAACCAAGTGCTTAACCAAGAAAACCAAAACTTAAAAAGCGAGCTGGCACAAGGCGGTGGAGAGTTGATTGTTGAATCTGCCCCAATGAAAGCTTTACTTGCACAACTAGAGCAAATTGCCAAAGCCGATATCAATGTGCTGATCACAGGGCCAAATGGCACTGGTAAAAGTTTACTCGCGCAGCATATTCATACTTTGAGTAGCCGTAATAACGAGCGTTTTGTTTCGGTAAATATGGGCGCGATTAGCGAAAGCTTATTTGAGTCTGAACTATTTGGCCATGTAAAAGGTGCCTTTACCGATGCCAAGGAAAATCGGATTGGTCGCGTTGAGCTTGCCGAAAAAGGCACCTTGTTTATGGATGAAATTGGGAATATTCCACTGCCACAACAGGCAAAGTTACTGCGCTTATTGGAAGAACACCAATTTGAAAAAGTTGGTTCAAGTAAAACTCAAACAGCCAATATTCGTTTAATTTCAGCAACCAATGCCAATTTAGATGCGATGGTAGAAGATGCAACGTTTCGCCAAGATTTACTTTATCGGTTAAACACGTTTGTGGTGCGTTTACCAAGTTTAGCTGAGCGAAAAGATGACATCTTGCCAATGGCAAATAACTTTATTGCTAAAGCTGCCAAACGTTTTAACAAACCAGCACCGAGTTTATCGTCTGCTGCGTGTGATGCACTTTTGGCATACGATTGGCCGGGCAATGTACGTGAACTTTCTCATACGTTAGAGCGTGCGACGTTACTTGCTGTAAGCGAAATCAGCCCAGAGCATTTAATGCTAACGCCGACTGCAACTCAAGTTCCACAGGCTCAGGAACAAATAACCGCTAAGTACCAAGGCACAATGGATGAAATTGAAAAAGCTGTGATTGAACAGCGCTTAATGGAATATCAAGGTAATGCACTAGATACAGCAAAATCGCTTGGTTTAAGTCGCAGTGCGTTTTATCGTCGCCTCGATAAATTTGGTATTTAGTTGTGAAAAGCTTTTTCAATCAGCTACAACGTTCAGTTTTGTGGGCGGCGCTACCGGGTAATTTTATTGCCTTGGTGATGATATGGCAGGCAGATCTCAGCATTTATTTGCAAGCGCTGGTGAGTTTGTTACTAATTTTAGTGGTGGCGATAAATCTTTATTATTTATTTGATAAATTAAACGAGCAGTTTTTATCGTTAGCAAATTTAGTTGAAGCGTTAAATGCAGGTGATTACACCTTGCGCGCTAAGGGGGCGGCTGAGTCATCGGCGTTCGGCGATTTAGTTCAGCAGATTAACCGACTTGCGGATAACTTATCTATCACTCGCTTTGAATACAAAGAAAGCCAGCTGTTATTAGCGAAACTGATTAAACAAATTGGCGTGATTATTTTTGCCTGTGATGAAAATCAAAAAATTACCTTGGCAAACCCTGCAGCAGAGCGCTTTTTTGAAAAATCCGAGTCCAAGTTGATTAACCATACATTGGCGGATTTAAATTTGGTTGATCTTATTGATGCGCCAAATAATCAGTTAGTGATGGTTGCCAATAAGCAAGCGTCATCTCGCTTGCATTTATATCGTGATAATTTTAGAGAAGCAGGTAAGCAGCATAACTTATTTATTTTATCGGATTTAGAAACAGTACTGAGCCATCAAGAGCAAAAAGCATGGAAAGACTTAGTCCGTGTGTTAAGTCATGAAATTAATAATTCGCTGTCGCCCATTATTAGCTTAACCGATACGTTAAATAAAATATCATCGAGTTTGCCGATTGACGGCGAAGACAAAGAAGATATTCAAGGCGGCTTAACCATTATTGGCGAACGTGCAACCCGCTTAAAATCCTTTATTCAAGGTTATCGTCAGCTTGCGACCTTGCCAGAGCCGCAAAAGAAACCGCATGATTTAGTAAAAATCATCTCAAGTAGTACAGAGTTACTAGGATATCCCTGTAATTTACATTTAGCAGATAACTGCATACTTGAAGTGGATGCCGCTCAACTAGAGCAGTGCTTAATTAATTTATTGAAAAATGCCCATGAAGCAGCCCCACAGCAAACAATAGACGTTTCACTTAAACAAGATGCGCAACAAGTGGTAATTGAAATCAGAGATTTAGGCGCGGGGATCAGTAACCCTGACAACCTTTTTGTGCCTTTATACACCACCAAAAAACAAGGCACAGGTACAGGCCTTGCGTTGTGTCGCCAAATTGTATCAGCGCATAATGGGGTGATTTCACTTAGCAACCACCCAGAAAGTGGTTGCGTCGCGAAAATAGTATTACCGCTTAGTTAAAACGGGCAATGGAATAAGGCGCAAGGTCAATTTGCGGTGTTACGTCTTGTACTTCTGCTGATATGAGTTCTGCACTAATGGCCGCCAAGGTTAAGCCTAGGTGCTGGTGGCCAAAGTTAAAAAACACATTGTTGTGTTTAGGTGCGCGCCCGATCACAGGTAGTGAGTCGGGTAGTGTAGGGCGAAAGCCCATCCATTTTTTATCTTGCTCAGGGTGGTCGTCTACCATATTTGGCCAAATGGATTCGCCAAGCTGCTTTAACATATCGGCACGGCGGTAGCTTGGTGCTTTTGAAAGACCTGCAAATTCTACTGTCCCCGCAAGGCGTAAACCTTCTTGCATTGGGGTTAGAATAAATTTCTTCTCAAATGATACAACTGGCATGGTGGGCATTTTCTCACTGGATACCATGTAGTGGTAACCACGCTCTGTGTCGATAGGTACTTTATAACCAAGCTGTTTGCAAAGTGCTTTTGAGTGTGCGCCGGTGCACATTATTAATTTATCGAATACTAGCGCATCGTCGTTGGCATTTACGGTCACACCAGAGTTGTTTGAAAATAGCGATGTCACTTCAACTTGCTTAAAATTAACGCCTAATGATTTTGCATAGTCAAACAATGCGATGTTCAATTTATAAGGGCTGCAAGTATGGCCCACATCGGTAAAGTAAAGAGCGTGTGTAATTGCTGGGTGTAACCCCGGTTGCAACTCATCTAACTCGTGTCTTTCTAATAACTTTACGTTTACGCCTTCTTTTTTATAGTGAGCACGTGTTGCTAGCGCATCTTTACGAGAGTCTGACTCGAAGGTAAGTAAGCTGCCATTTAAATGGAATAGTGACTCGGTATTTGTTGTTTTAGTTAAACGTTGCCATGCGTTAATTGCCGACTGATTTAACTGTTTTAATGCTTCTTTATTGCGATTAAACACACGCGGACGCATATTTGCTAAAAAGCGCATAAACCAAGGTAGTGCTTTAAACAAATAACTCGGGCTAATACGCAGAGCGCCTTTTGGGTCGAGCAACATTTTTGGTAGTTGTGGTAATAAAGATGCCTGCGCGAGCGGAAATACCTGCTCTGTAGCAAAATGCCCGGCATTACCTTTTGAACAGCCTTCACTAATACCTTTGCTATCAAGTAGCGTTACTTGATAGCCTTGTTGTTGTAGTTGAATCGCGGTTGAAATACCTATTACACCAGCGCCAATAACAGCAACGTTTTGATTAACCGAGCTAGAGATGTTTTTCATTTGATAAAAATATAACTTTACTTTGTATACAATATACATTAACTTAATCGGTATACAATGTACAGTATCACTTTTCGAAGTAAAAACAAATTAAACCAAATAGGCTATTACACAATAAAGCCGTTACACAGAGTCTTCTGGAATTTGGCCTTGGTTGTTACCTCTACTAGCTTTAGATACTGTGCTTAAGCTTTTTGTTTAGCATCAAATACTGAATAAAATTAGCGGTTATGGTTGTTAACAACCACAATTCTTTTTATGTCAAAAGTGGATGCTAAAAAGCATTGGTGAAACGTATTTAAAGCAATGGCAATTATGTAGCTTTAGCAAAATATGTTTTTTAAAAAATTAGGCTTTCCCCTTTAGCCGAGGTGCGCAATTTTTTGCGCGCCTATTTCGAATAAAGTGAAGTAAAAATAAATAGGAGTGCAGCAAGTGAAAAAAGGGACCTATTTTTGTATTGATGCCCATACCTGTGGCAATCCAGTCAGATTAGTTACGTCAGGCCACCCTGTGCTTGAAGGTAAAACGATGGGCGAAAAACGCATGCACTTCATGCGCGAATATGACTGGATCCGTCAGTCGTTGATGTTTGAACCTCGCGGCCATGACATGATGTCGGGTGCATTTTTGTATCCACCTTGCTCTGATAATGCTGATGCATCAATTTTATTTATTGAAACCTCAGGCTGCTTACCAATGTGTGGGCACGGCACTATCGGTACCTTAACCGCAGGTTTAGAAGCGGGCCTTATCCAACCAAGAGTACCGGGTAAATTAGTGATTGATGTGCCAGCAGGGCAGATTAATGTTGATTACCAAATGACGAATAATAAAGTTGATTGGGTAAAAATTTATAATGTTGCTGCTTATTTAGCGCATCGAGATATTGAAATTGATGTGCCAGAACTTGGCAAAATCAAACTTGATATTGCCTACGGTGGTAATTTTTACGCCATTGTTGAGCCGCAGGAAAATTTCCCAGGCATTGATAAGTGGACACCTGGCGATATTTTAAAATTTAGTCCTTTGGTACGTGAAATTGCGGGTCGTGCAGTGGAGTGTGTTCACCTTGAAGATCATAATGTCAAAGGGCTTTCTCACGTTTTATGGACAGGCGCGCCAAAAACTGAAGGTTCTACCGTTGCCAACGCAGTGTTTTATGGCGATAAAGCCATAGATCGTAGTCCTTGTGGGACAGGTACATCAGCACGTATGGCGCAGCTTCATGCCAAAGGTTTATTAAAGCCGGGCGAAAAGTTTGTTCATGAAAGTATTATTGGTAGCCAGTTTGTTGGCACCATCGAAGCCGTAACCGAAATTGCTGGCATCACTGCGATTAAGCCATCAATTCAAGGTTGGGCAAAAATTACCGGATACAACCAGATACTAGTGGATGATGATGATCCCTATGTCAATGGTTTCCAACTTGTTTAAGGGGAGAGTAAATGTTTACAGGATTAAGCTTTATTAATAACGAATGGTCTTCACAAGGTGAAGATTCGTTTAACGCAATAAATGCATTTGACCATACGCCACTTGAGCCTGCATTTAAAAACTGTAGCCTTGAGCAGTTAGCACAAGCATGTGATGTGGCAGATGCTGCATTTAAGATTTATCGTAAAACCACTAAAGCCCAGCGTGCTGCGTTTTTAAATGCGATTGCTGATGAGCTTGCAAGTAAAGAAGATGAGCTGGTTGCACGCACACCTCTTGAAACTGGTTTACCTGAAATGCGTATTAAAGGTGAGCTAGGTCGTACTGTTGGTCAGTTACGTTTATTTGCAGCAAATTTAGAAAAAGACGCTGAGTTTATCGCTGAGGATGCCGCATTACCTGAGCGTCAGCCTTTACCGCGCCCAACATTAAAAATGGCAAAAATTGCCATTGGTCCGGTAGCAGTTTTTGGTGCAAGTAATTTCCCTCTTGCCTTTAGTGCGGCAGGTGGTGATACAGCATCGGCATTAGCGGCAGGTTGCCCTGTGGTTTATAAATCTCACTCGGCACACCCAGGTACCAGTGAAATTGTGGTACGTGCGATTGAAGCGGCAATTACTAAATGCGATATGCCAAAAGGTGTTTACCAGCTATTACATTCGAAAAGTTACGATGTAAGTCATGAATTAGTGAAAAACCCAAAAATCCAAGCAGTTGGTTTTACTGGTTCGTTTGGTGTGGGTATGGCACTGCAAGACAGCATTAAACAACGCAAGCAGCAAATTCCATTTTATGGCGAGCTGGGTTCTACTAATCCGCAAGTATTGCTTTCTGGTTTTGTTGAAGGCCAAGAAGAAAAACTAGCGGCAACATTTATTGCATCGCTAAATATGGGCGCAGGCCAATTTTGTACAAACCCAGGTTTATGGCTTATTGCTGAAGAAGAAGCTGAAAGTTTTAAACAAGCTGTGGCTAAAGAGGTGGAAGTTTCTGCACCGCAAGCCATGTTAACGCCTGCTATCTTAAAAGCATATAAATCAGGGTGTGAAAACTTCGCAAACAATGCAACGCTTGTTGCAAGTGGTCAATCTGAAGAGCTGCGTTGTAGTACGCAAGTATTTGCCACGACTGCAACAGAGTTCAGAAACAACAAAGCCTTACATGAAGAAGTATTCGGTCCTGCAGCGTTAATGGCAACGTATTCATCAAACGACGAGCTAGTCGCTTTAATTGATGAACTCGAAGGTCAATTAACTGCAACCATTCATGGTAGCGAAGCTTTGGTTCAGCAACATGCTGACATTGTGGATGCGTTAAGTTATGTGGTTGGCCGATTAATATACAATCAAATGCCAACGGGTGTGGAAGTGTGCGATGCGATGATGCATGGTGGTCCATTCCCAAGTTCAACGGATGTACGTAGTACTTCTGTTGGCAGTCAAGCAATAGAACGATTCTTGCGTCCTCTATGTATACAAAATGCCTTTTAGAGTTCGTATGAAATAATTGTGTGTTCCCGTTCTAAGGTAAAAGGCCAGCTATGCTGGCCTTTTTTTATAATTTGTATAAACTATTGCCAAGTTTATACAAAATACAAAGAGATAAAATGGGGCTAGCATATAAAACACGTACCGAATTTGTGGTTGATGCGATTCGTGAAAAAATCTTAAAAGGCGAAGTAAAAGCCGGTCAGCCATTACGCCAAGCGGCGCTTGCTGAAGAACTAGATGTGAGCCGTATTCCTGTACGTGAGGCCCTATTACAACTTGAAGCTGAAGGCTTAGTTAAATTCCAAGCGCA
>NZ_JBFKMX010000160.1:0-7264 GCF_041629635.1 Pseudoalteromonas sp.
ACGAGGGAATGAGACATGAAAAAATCAATCACAGCAGTTATTGCAGCAGCAAGTATTTTATCGTTCAACGCAGCAGCAAAAGTAGTTCCATCTGATAATAGTCTTGCATCACAAATTTGTGCCGCGGCTGCAAACGACCAAGCCAGCAAAGTGCGCCGTTTACTTAAGCAAGAAAACAAGCACATCCGTAAAGCTGCACAAAACATTCAGTGCGATGGCAAATCACTTGAGCAGTTTGTTCAAGATATGAACGCGGCTAAAGTTGTAAAAAATCTTTATCCACAAAGCGATAAAAATAGCTACATCGCAAAACGTTAATACCACGATTACCTGAAGTAAAAAGGGCGAACTCATTTAACTGAGTTCGCCCTTTTTAATTGATACCGATAAAAGGTTATTCTGGTGACACTAAGCGATAGCCAATACCGCGCTTGGTTTCAATCATACTTTCATCATTATTTGGCAGCATCAGCTTTTTGCGTAGTTTACCTATGTACACATCAACAACATTAGTCATGGGATCCATTTCCATACCCCATACATTACTTAAAATGCGCTCACGACTTAAGTACTTTCCAGGGTTTGTCATTAACAATTCAAGAATCGCCATTTCTTTTACAGTTAAAGAAATCTCTTGTTCTGCAAGCGTCACAATGTAACTGTCACGGTCAAAGCACAAAGGACCAAATGCGAGCGTGTTCGAGCGATTTTTTTGTGATGGTTTACGACGAGTTACAGCCTCTATGCGCGCTAATAGCTCTTCATAAGCAAACGGTTTAGTTACATAATCATCAGCACCAAGGCGAAGACCATGAACTATATCTTGCGATGCATCCATTGCAGTCAGCATAATAATTGGGATTTCAAAGTTTTTAATGCGTAATGCTTGGCACACTTCCAAACCATTTAAGCCTGGCAACATGATATCAAGCAAAATTAAATTGAAGTCGCCTTCAAGCGCAAGATCTAACCCTTCTTTACCGTCACTGGCGCGAACAACAAAATATCCTTCAGCGCGCAAGCCTCGTTCAAGAAAACTTGCAACGCGATCATCATCTTCAACTAATAAAATTCTCATTACGTTCCTCACCATTTAACGGTAACAGTATAGTTGCTACAGAGCCTACACCCGAAGTATTTGATTTTAAGCTAATATGACCACCATGAGCATCAACAATTGCTTTGGCCACAGGTAAACCTAAGCCTGAGCCCGGCGTATTAGAGCGGTTACTTCGATAGAAACGCTCAAAAATATAGTCTTGTTCTTGCTTTGTAATGCCTTGCCCTGAGTCTATCACTTTAATAACGACAACCTGCTGTCGACGCATTAATTTCACTTCGGTTACTGCATCTGGCGCAGAATAGCTGAGCGCATTTTCAAGTAAAATCATCAATACTTGGCGGATGCGTCGCTCGTCTAACTCTAAACTAATTTCTTCATTTAGCTCAAAAATAAGCTCTTGGTTACGCTCTTGTGCTTTTCGACCATAAATATAACAAAGATCGTGTACCACCTTGGTTAAATTTACCTCACTGCATGATAACCTTAACTCACCGGCACTAGAGCGAGCCACTAGCATTAAATCATCAATCAGCGCTGTGGTATGACTTACTTGATCCACCACCGCAACTAAGGTCGCTAAATAATCATCCACATTGTCAGAATGGCTGCGCAATAATATTTCTGATTCACCACGAATAATCGTCAGCGGTGTGCGTAACTCGTGGGAGATGTCCGCCAAAAACTGCCTTCTTTGCTTATCAACATGGGCAAGTTTCTCATTACTTAATGCCAGTGCTTTAGTGCGTGCTTGTACTTTTTCTTCAAGTTGTAATTTGGCTTCACCCAATTCACTGTGCTTGGTTTTTAATTCGCTCGCCATAAAATTCAGCGCATCTGCCAGCTTGGCAAATTCAGTGTCTTTTAGTTTAGGGATTCGATGTTCTAATTTACCTGCTGTAAATTGGCTAGCCGCAAACTGTAACTGCTTTGTCGCTTTTGAAATACGCTGCCAAAAAAACCAAATAGTCAGCATCATAAATAAGCTCGAAAGCCCAAGAGCAATCGCTAAATAGCGATTATTGCGTTCAGACATTGCCTTGGTATTATCACGAATGGCTTCAGCTTGCAGATTTTCTTGTTTTACCGCTTCACTGATCAAAGCGTTAAACTCTGCATGCACTCCTTGCTGCTGTAATAAGCGATATAAGCTTTGTGCTTCTGATAGCTCCCCTTTACTGATTAAAAAGCGAATTTCTTGTGACGTTGTAATAATACGCTCAACTTTTTGCGTCACTTTATCCAATACGACTAATTCATTGCGTGTACTTAATTCGGGTGCTAATGCGAGCTTTTTCAATAGTGAATCTCGAACACCAACAATGGATGCTCTTAATTTTATTTCATTCTTTTCACGTAACTCAGGTGTAAGCACAATGCCATTTCGTGACATTTCACCAATCGCAACTAATTTTTCAAATGTGTAAAGGGCTATGTTGGAGTACTGATTAAGAATTTTATGAACCAATTCAGATTTTTGTGCGTTTTGTTTAAAGCGGTTAGAGCTATCAAAATACAAACCAGCCATTGCCAAACTAAACAATGAAATAATCACTAAAGCAATAAGTAGCTTATGCGTAAGGCGGCTTTGAATTTGATAAGAAGGGTGATTCAACTGCTTTTCCATTCAATGGGTTAACAACTAATTAAGCGTTTATACTAAGTTAGCTGTGAATATGCGAGTTTACTATATTGTAAGATGTAAAAAGAGCTAATAATTCACCAACCTATTAACTCTGACAACAACAATATTGGGATTGCGTTCCTGTCCCCTGAAAATACCATCAACTATAATATTCTTGCGTCAACTACAGTCGACGGTAATACAGGAACGCGAGACAAATGATAATCACCATGGCTAAATTAAGCCTGTTGAAACAATTAAACTTACCTAAGCCATGTTTAAAATTTAGTTAAACAAAATTAAGGGCTATAAAAGCATTAGATTATTAAATTAAAAAGGCCGTAATTTATCATTACAGCCTTTTTAAACAGGTACGATTGGTCGCAAATAAATCATTGTTTATTTATATGCAACTGCGCCTGCTAATGCGAGTTTCTTACCATAGCGATTTAATTTAGCTAGCAAACTTTTTTTACCGTTATTTGAACGAGTTAATTGACCTTGAGATTGGCCACCTTGGTTTAACGCTTGTTTAGTCATGTGATTGCTCCTGTTGTTTAACTAAGTCTTATTTTGCGTTCAATAACGGTTAAAATCCAATCAATAAAATTGCAGTTTTCACATAACTTTTTCTAATGCGAATAGGCAATCAAAAATATTGAATATAAAGTGCATAATTGTGCAACATCACACTCTATGCATTTGACCTAAAAGCCTTTAACAGGCAAGCTTAGCGATAATACTGTCATTACCATCATTTCATGAATAAACATTATTTAATTGTTTTAAACCCGCTGCCAAATAAGCAAAAAAAATATTGGCTAACCTGGCTTGTGAGTTACTTGAAGCAACATCAACAGTCGTATTACATATTTACTACTTCACCAGTATTGGCTGACAATCAGCTTTTTTTTCAGCAACACCTCTACGAATATGATGAAGTGATCATGTTAGGTGGTGATGGCACCCTGCATCTATTAGCTAATTGCATGGCTTTTTCATCGCGCCCAATCACTGTTTTACCCTGTGGAACGGGTAATGACTTTGTGCGCAACTTTGATTACAGCAATGCCGAGCTTAAACAACTTATACTTAGTCAAAACAAGCTACGCATTGATTTAGGAAAGGTAAATGAGCGTTACTTTATAAACAGTGCCGGCGTTGGCTTTGATGCTGAAATAGTTGAAAGAACTAAAGGCAATAAAGGATGGCTTGCGCGTTTTAGTTATTTATACCATGCATTTACTTGTCTTTTTTTCTTCAAAGAGTCACTCTTAACACTGGAAGAAGGACGTCATAAAATAAACTATAAAAACTTTCTTACTGTGTTTGCCAATGGTAAGTACTTTGGCGGAGGGATGAAAATTGCCCCTAATGCCAAGCTTAATTCGTCAAGCTTAATACGCTATAGCGTTGAAAAAACACACCTTGTAAAGAAGTTATGGGCACTGCCAAAACTCTACCAAGGTACACACACAAAGTTGACTGAAGTGAAGGAACACGCATTTACACAACTTGAAGTCTTAACCCCGGGGCTGCCAATTCAAGCAGATGGTGAGTCAGCAGGTTATACTCCAGCGGTTATTGAAGTGGCAGAAAATGCGTTAACTATAAAAATTTTATAATTAATCCAGAAAGCTTATTCTATCTCGGCAATTCATTCAAAAAAGGGAGCAACTACTCCCTAAATGATGACTGACGCTATAACTAATGTTTACCTACATTAGATTGATGATTTTTTAGTTTCCACTTTAAACACATCGTAATTTTCTAGCGCTGGAATACGCGCTTGTAGCTCATCTTCTTGCAATGCGAGCGCTTTAAAGTCGTGACACATTTGATCCGCTTTTTGCTCGATGTTCTTAGCTTGCAGCTCAACTTTCTCTTCAATTTGTTCACCCATGCGTTCCATGCGCTGTTCGAAATCATTCATATTGCCACCTGAACTTATCATTTCGCTACCAAGGGTGATCAATAAACTACCGATGGATTCCATCATCATTTCTTCCATCGCTTGTTCCATTTTTTCATCAAACTTATTGTCGAATGTATCGCCAATATTATCAAAACGACCTTGGTCCATTACAAAGGTGCCACCGACATAAAATGCATCTTGGATTTCTTCGCCGATTTCCGACATAACCTCTTCCATTGCAGCCATATTTTCTAAACCAAATGCATTGCCCACTTCGCTTAATGCAACTCCCGCAAGTGCAACACCTTCCATTGCGATTTCAGCAACTTGAGGGACTTGCCCACGTACATTATCCGAGTAGCGAGCTAATAGGGTTTGGTCACTTGCCGACAGAGACTGCGCTTCACCATTTATTTGAAGATTGCCATCTTGATCAATTGCTACCACACCTGATGCTGCTTCAATATTGAGCGTTTCAGGGGTAATTGAAAGCTTATTGTTGAACTTTAAATTACAGCTATCTGATGAAAAGTTAATGTTATTATCATGACCGTCTTGGTGCGCCATCGCATTTGCTGAAAGGCCCATACATGCTGCTACTGCTGTTGTGATAATTAATTTTTTCATAGTGATTCCCGTTTCTGTCGCGTTTTAATTTTTTTCTCTAAGTGTTATAGCTTTATCAAACTCAATGCCAAAAATTAAAAATCATTAATTATCAATAACATAAATAGAATTAGGCTAAGAATAGCGAGGAGGAATAAATACTTAAAACTAATAAGTGGTTTTTTTAACCACTATATTATTGAATTTGACCAATTAAAATTTAACACCATTACTTGCGCTAACTGCAATATGGGTTTTTACTGATTATGAGTGCTTTAAAATGCAATGTTGAGGGTGATCATGAAAGACAATTACCAAGACATCAATAATCAAGAGCCGCTGAATTCAGAACTGGAAAACAGCGAAGATACCCAACATAAACGTGAAGTAAAAAAACGTTTAGAAGATATTTTAGAACAAAAGCGACTGCGTAAATCCATCGGCATGGATGATACGCATAACTATTGGGATGAGCTTTAAACCTGATCGTTTAGCTTATCCATTAAATCGCCAAGCAATGCCTTTAACTGCTTTGCTTTTTCAAGGTCTAGCCCTACTTTATCAACTAATTGAGAAGGCAAACACGAAAGTGATTGCTGCAGTGAATGACCCTGTTGCGTTAAATAAATACGCACCTTACGCTCATCCCAGTCATCGCGACGACGTTCTATTAAATCACTTTGTTCCATGCGTTTTAAAATTGGCGTTAGCGTGTTGTTATTTAAAATAGCTTGCTGACCTATCTCACCTACTGTCACTCCATCTTGTTGCCACAAAATAAGTAAAATCACGTACTGGGGATAAGTCAACTTATGCTTATCCAACTCAGGCTGATATAGCCGCGTCACCAAGCGTGATGCAGCATAAATCGGAAAACAAAGTTGGTTTTCTAATAATTGGTCAGCATTACTTGCCATGGCTACTGCGCCAATGCTTGTTCAATGTATTTTTCCAGCGCTTCTGGTTTTGTAGTTGGTGCAAAACGCTTTAATGGCTTACCATCACGGCCAATCAGAAATTTCGTGAAATTCCATTTAATTTTATTGCCCAAGATGCCTGTTAACTCATTGCGTAAGTATTTATAAAGCGGATGACTATTTTCACCATTTACATCGATCTTTTCAGTCATTGTAAAATCAACGCCATAATTAATTAAACACTCGCCTTGAATTTGTTCGGCGCTACCAGGCTCTTGTTGACCAAATTGATTGCATGGGCAGCCAATAATAACCAACCCTTTATCACTGTATTTTTTGTGAAGTGCTTGTAGCCCTTCGTATTGTGGCGTAAGCCCGCACTTGCTAGCAGTATTAACCACTAATACTGCTTTGCCCTGATACTCTGAAAAATCTATTTTTTGCCCTTGCAGGCTATTAATACTTAATTGATAAAACGGTGTCATGGTCTTTCTCCTCTATTGTCAGTGAATATATCGTGCACGATATAATCGCGCAATAATAGTTCAAAAATTGAAGTATTAATTTTGATTAAACTCTGCAATTAAAAAATCGATGAGTAAGCGAACTCGTAGCGGCATTAGATCGCGATTTGGGTAAACTAACCACGAGGCGTTATCAGCTACTTGATAGGGCGCTAGTAAGCTTACCAACCGCCCGTTTGCCACATACTCTTCGACAATATCCTGAGCAAGATGCGCGATACCCACCCCCGACAAGCACGCTTGCAGTAACGCCTCACCATTATTACTGCGCCATCGGCCAGAAATTTTGTATTCTTTGATGGTGCCATCAACTTTAAAGCGCCAGCGATTAGTAACCGCATACAAACAATTATGCTCTATAAGCTGCTCTGGATGAGTCGGTGCAGCAAACTTTGCTAGGTATTCAGGAGAAGCAACTAAAGTCATTACTCGTGTGGTTAAAGGACGAGCGATTAAATTGGAATCTGCCATACGGCCAAAGCGAATCGCTAAATCAACACCTTCTGCAATTAAGTCTACATTGCGGTTATTAAAGTCCATCACCATAGATACCTGAGTATAACGCTGACAAAACTGTGCTAATTTAGGCGCAACTTGTTTTGCCGCAAAATCGCCAGC
>NZ_JBFKMX010000161.1:0-7133 GCF_041629635.1 Pseudoalteromonas sp.
CAATACCAATGATTGTTACACCTGCACCACCGATGAAAGTTGCTACTGTTGAAAGGTCTACTGCTGCGAAAATATCTGCCATTGTGTTATCTCCTGTGTTAATGACATTGATTAAAGTTTTTTTATTACTAGTCTTCCGGCTCTAACTGAATAACTCAGATAAGCGAAAAAAATGACAGTGCCAAAGCCCCAAGTGAAAGCTTGAGCAATGTCGAGTGCGGTTATTTGAGAAGCAGCGTTAAAAGCTTGAACCTCGTTAGCTGATACGAGCGCAAAGGCTTGGCAAGTTTCAGCGGTATCAGTGGTAGCTGTTAATGTGCCGTCTTGATTCAAATAAACGCACTGCATTACTTTTTCCTTTTAAAAAGTTTATATAAAAGAAAAACGAAGAAAATTGTGCCGAATAAAGAGGCTGAGAAAGGCTCTGATTCTATTAAAGAAGTCATTACAAAGGCTCAGCTGATTCGATTTGTAATGCTGCAACACCTTTCTTTTGAACCATTGAAACAACAACATCTATTTCAACTGGAGAAGTTGCACCGCGCAAAATACCTTCTAAAGCTGTAAGTGCATTTGGTGAAACTTGATATTCAAGTGTATCAATACCAACTGTTATCATGGTTGAATCATCTAACTTAGCTGTTTTATTAACAGATTGACCAAGGCCAATAAGCTTTGCCCATCCCTGAGTAGAATGTTTGAGTTGAAGTGCAGTTATTGTAGTATTCATAAAATTTTCCATAATTAACGTATGTATTAACAGGTACAACAGACCTGTTAGGTATGTCAGGGATGATAGACCCGATTTTAAAAGGTGTCAATAAATGAACAAAGAAGTTAAGAGCGTGAAAGCAAATTGCTATATAGCTGACTACAACAGAATAAAAGAATTGTCGCAGTTAGCGACATTTAAAGAAGGTGAATCAGTACCAATACCAGAAATAATAAGGAGACTATTAAGTGACTGGGAAAGTAAGAACGGAAATGATGAATGGCCTAAAGAAACTAGCCAAGAATAAAGGAATAAGTTTTAGTTACTTGTTAAAACATCTTGAAAACCCTTGTGGGTATCCACTACCAATAGACAACCCACAAAGGTAGACCCTAAGAGTCGGTATTTATTATCGACTCTTATTTCAAAATATCCAGTCTAAACAAAATATCCTGTTCTTTCTTCTCTATATTTTTCAATAACATCTTGTGTATGTCGTTTGATAGAGTCTTCTAAATTACGTCTATACTTTCGGTATCCACGTTCGTCATTCATCCATTTTTGATAAACAGACTCGATATATTGAGAAACAATATTAGAGGGGTATTTTTCAGCAAGATCTAAAACTACTCCCTTGAGACAATAATATTCTAATGCGTAAGCTTGTTGTTGAGTTACTTCTGTAACTTCCTCCACTTCTGGAGAATCTAAGATGTCATCATCTGACAGTTCTTCAATACAATAAGTCTTTTTAAGACCTCTACCGAAATAAATAATAGAGCGGCCAGAATAGGCTTTTGTGTATTCTTGCCATAAGCGAATAAATTTAGGAGTACGTTTTGAATCAAAAGCATCATGTGTTAGTGAATACAAAATATCAAAAGGCGTTATTGAATCTTTGTTAGCTTCTTTTTTATGTGAAAGCGTTGTTTCATACGCCCATTTAGTTATATAACGGCCAGCAGCAGAAGAACCATCCGAGTCTCGATACTGAATATCAAACCCATTTTTAATAGACGGAGTTTTCAAACCTACTTTCTCACACGCTTTGATCCATTGTTTAGCTAAAAGGATCTGAACAGCTTCAAGCTTTAAAGTACCGTTAGAATCAAAACAATTTGAATATTTAGCAGCAAGTTTAGAGTTTGAAACTTGTAATTTAGAAAAATAGTTTTGCTCTAGGTTTTCCTGAGAAATTAGCCAAATATCGTGGTAGTGAGGATGCCAGCCGTTTTTGTCTGAATATGTGATGTCCGGTGAGCTAATCTGATTGTCATAGCCTAAAAGCTTGCGAATATTTTTAACTTCCGTCCAACTCGAAAAACGGCGGCGAGCATCGGCCAATCGTGGGATCATATCCTCAAGAGAGTCATTTCTATGGTGTCGGCAAGTTTGAGTCACAAGAATTGCAGCACCACCATTAGCAGAATGACCAGACAAAACTTGTAAAACTTCTTGAGACCTTACACGGCCTACTTTATCACGACAAACAGGACAACCCCGTAAATCACCACAACAACCAAGGCCAGACCAAAAAGCACGACCATTTTCATTTTTAGAAATTCTTATTTTATCCGTACCTTGCTGAACACCGTAAGACGGTACTTTTTGACACGATTGAACACGATGTTTTATATCGAGGTGTTTTTGGCTGGTAGACCTTAATTTATAAAGGTCAGAGCGAGATAGAGAGTCTGATTTGACCGCGGATTCCGTATTATTGCCAAGGCGCTCCGCGCGAGGCAGGACACCTCCCCGCAGAGCGGGTGCCCCTCCTACATCGCGAGGAGCTTTTGCGCTAGTTTGTTGTAAATCTGTATTAGTATGCTTATAATCCATTTTGTAGCCTATAAGGACTGTCTAAGAGACTATTGGCGTAGGGCTTAGATAATCACGGTTTATGTTTTTGAAATACCCAGCTCTATGCTGGGTTTTTTATTGCCTGAATTCTAGCAGACCTGTTAGACCTGATTCAAACTGTATTAAACAAAAATATCACCTAACCGACATTTGAGCAAACTTTGACATTGTTTTAGGTTTTGCAGGGGGCGCATTGCTGCGCGGTTCTGTGGACAATGAAAAGGGGTTTCGCTTCGCTGGTTAACCGTCCTTGTAAACTTCAAGTTTTCAAATTATTTACTGAGTTCGGACGGCAGGCCGTGCGGCCTATTTTGTTTTATTCCTCAAAATCGCCTCCCTCAGCTTGACCTTTTCGCCAATAAGATCGCGCTTTATAAATCACTGCTAAGCGCTCAGTGGTAGACCATGTTTTTATACGATCAATAAAGTTAACCGCATTTTCTTCACTGCCTAAGAACCCGCGTATTTGTTCATCGTACAGATAGCCCTCACTGATATGCCACGGTAATAAACGCGCTTCCTGTTCTGCACTTGGGTTTGGCATGTAGCCATTGAATGCACAGTAAAAAGACAACCACTCGTTATCTGTTAGTTCTGGCAGATTGTCGACCATTATTAATTCAAATTGCTCTGCCATTGCATTGATAGAGCCAGACCAATTGGTTTCACCTGATAAACTTAGGTTGTGTAGTATGACCTGTGTCGCGTCTACTAAGCGCACTGATTTTTTAACTGCTGTCATGTTATTTCCTTATGAAAAAGGCCACTAAGGGCCTTTATGATTTAATTAATTACTGAATCAATTGCGCTCGTATCTGGTTGTTTATCTAGCGCGGCCAATTCATCAAGCAATGTTTGTGCATCATTGATGAATGTAAAAATATCACTTCGATTTGGCTTGTTGTAACGTGCATTAAAATCGCCCCACAAAAAGTATTCGTCACGATCAGCATCTACACCTGACACGTCTAAACACACGTAAAGCCAACCATACCCACAATCAATATCGGTTTTTAGGTATAAACTTGTATCTTCACCAACTGAAGCTCGAATAGTACGTAAAGTATATTTGCCATCCATCAAGCTTTTTACGCCAAGATCGTACATTTGTGATTCTATGTATTGCGCGAAAGCCTGTGTTTTTTCAAGTAGTGATGAAGTAAGGCGCTTTGCGTTTTCGATGCGGTTTAGTGTGATGTTTAATTCTTGAGTATTCATAATTTTTCCTTAACTTTCACCCTCATTTAAGGGGTATCTTAGCTGAATGTTATGCACCTCGTTGGTACGGTTTTAATATATCGCACCCACATCGCACCGTCAAGTTAAAATTGAAAATAAGATTAAAAGTTTTTGGCAACCATATCACCAGAATCTGGTACGTTTGAACCAACATCAATATTTACACGTGGATAATCACAAGTTAGATAATCATGATAATCTTCAAACTGAATTTCAATCATACACTGTCCTCGCACAATCGTTTTGTAGCCAGCCAAAGCTAAATCAACTAAATTCATCTCAAAGACGGTCTGGCCGTTCTGACTTGCTGATATATGATAATCCTTTACAAGTCTTCCTCTATGCCTGTTTTGCATCCAACCAGATATGTGTAAATTAACTTTATAGAATGGGTGCAAAGGCTTTTTAGGTTGAGGTTTGGGTTCGGGCTTTTTCTGCTTTGGTTGAGGTTGAGCATTTGCGTATTGGTTTTTATCCTGATGCGGAAGTTGCCCAGGGTTATTAATTTGCTGAACTGGAACTGTAGCAGGGACTTGCTTAGGCGTTGTGGGTTTAACGGGTTCTGGTTTCGAATTTGAGAAACCAGAATAAACAAGATAAGCAGCAAGCAAAAACATAGGTATCATACCTTTAAAATACCAGTTGTTGTACCAGAGCTGCACATCATTAGCGGCTGACTCAATAACAGGTTTAGCGCTTTTAGTATGCGATTGGTAAAACTTAAAATACTTTTGTTGGTATTCCCGTTCTTCGGTATTAATAACTGATTGAGTTGAATTTGAAGCTCTATCATGGACTTTTAGAATGTATTTATCCATTTGCCCCATGAATGATTTTTTTATGCATCTGTAATGCACATCAACCAAATCTCTAATATCAACATCAACCTTTCGAAAGTTCTGAGTTAACAAAGTTATATCAAAACCATAATGACGTGACATTGAGTAAAATTCTTTAACCTCATCGTTAGTCTTACCTTTACCAAGTGGTAAGTGACATTCATCTATAACAAAGCAAACACCTTGGTTATTGTCGTTCTTCCAATCTTCATACTGGAGATAATGAGCAACTTTTGAAAACGGCCTTTCACCGCCAAAGTTATGGAACTGCCCCTCAACAACTTCTATTAAATCGCGACAATAATCACCATAAACCGCACAAAAGTGGTCAACATTTAATGGTAAATTAGTCACAACTTTGCGCTTTTGCTGCGTGACGGTAGGAATCACATGATTAACTACAGCCTCGTAACTCTTTCCGCCTCCCGTTTTGCCTGATATTCCATAAATCATAATTAACTCCCTAAGCGTGTAAACGGTATTAACTGTAATAAAATTCGAATTGTTATAGAGGTGACTATCATGCCTAGACATTCACCAATAGAACAAAGGTTTGCAAAATAAAGAACCTCTGGAGGTAAGCCAGTTAGATAACGAGTAATGTTTATAGAATCGAATAAATGACCCATACCATTTAATATAAGAATGATTAAGTCCATGATTGCACCAAAGGCAAAGACCCCCAAGTCTTTGAGCATATCCATCAAAGTGAGTAACATTCGATAACTAAAAACGTTCATTTCTTCTTGGAAAAGTAAAAATAAAGGAATCATGGTTTAACCTCCGAAAATTATTTTTCTACAAGCGAAAGCGGCACAGGCCAGAAAGAAAACTGATAGAAAACCATAAACACGATTATCTAATTCAAAGGCAACAGAGCCACCAAAACCCAAAGAACTGAAATCAATCGACATTGATGGAGACTGACCAGCGCCATTGATGACGAACTGATCTAAAAAGGTAAACATAGAGGTATCTTGCAGTTCTTGGTTTTTTTCTTCCCAAACGCCAGCAATACCATCTTCATATTCAGTCGTCCAGAAGGAAGTCATATCCTCAGTTGGTACGAAATCTTTAAAACCTTGCTCTGGTTCAACTGTTAAAGCATCCATTGTGCCTTTGGTATATTCCTCAACATTCGTTAAGTCTATATTTACATTGCCGCCATCAGGCGGACATTGAATTTCATCAGATGGAACACAATCACTAGCGCCAGATGAAGAATTAATTTTTTCTATACCGTCTCGAATTTCTGTTAACAAACCTGTTTGATCTTGGTTTGAACCTAATAAACGGCCAGTGTTATCCGTGATTTCAGATAAATATTTATTTGAGTTGTCTATGTTGTCTTTAATTGTATTTAGGCGCTCAGCAACTTCATCGGTATTTCGATTAATCGAGTCGTTAATAATTTTTAAATTATCATTTGCTTGGTTAAGGGCATCGATTTCAATTGTTTTATCACTATCATCAGCTTCTTGATGTTCGATTGATTCAACGGGTGCAGAATCTTCTACTTCTGGCGGTTCTTCTATTGCGTCTGGGTCATCAGACTCGATTGGATCTAAACATGTTGAACCTTCTTGGGTTGCATATTTTTTAGGGTGCATATAACCACCAGTGTTATCAGTAGTTATTTTGCATTGCGTGCCATTGAGATTGTTAAAACAAAATGAATAAGATTCGTTTGTTGTACCACCGTAAATATACATGTCATCGACAGTGGGATTGGGACAATTGTCTGTACGTTCTTCTAAACAATATCGAACAGCGTTAACAGTATCATGATATGTAAATCTATGTCTTGGATAACCTTCAGGTGGGCATACTTCAGTTTCTTCTTGAGTTTCGTAAAAAGCACCAACGTTGTGTGTGGGGCAAAAGCGATGGTCAATCATTCGAAAAGATAAACTGTAAGAAGTTGAAGAATTTTGCTGACTAACAAGCTTACAATGATTTTGGTTTTGAAAAGTTCTGACTTTATCCATACAAGCTCCTAAATCATCAGGCGACATCTTAATGGGATCACCTGCACCAGTGCAGAGCCATATAGGTTTTTTCTGTGTGAACTGTTTTGTGTCCCAGTTTAAATAGTCTGGCAAACCGTCAGGAGCTGATAAAACATAAAAACTAGCGAAAAAAAAAGAGCTTAAAAGGCTCTTTGTAAAAAATTTATATAAAGCTTTCATCAAGCCCACCCAAAATTTTTAGAAACTATATAAGCTGTTAACGCCCCTATAAATACAATTATTGTATAAATAAGGGCGACAATTAAGCCGCCCATTATTATTACGCTTTGTTAACTGCGCGTTTGCCTAACGTGATACCTTTAAACGCCATAGCAATACCAATGATTGTTACACCTGCACCACCGATGAAAGTTGCTACTGTTGAAAGGTCTACTGCTGCGAAAATATCTGCCATTGTGTTATCTCCTGTGTTAATGACATTGATTAAAGTTTTTTTATTACTAGTCTTCCGGC
>NZ_JBFKMX010000162.1:0-6980 GCF_041629635.1 Pseudoalteromonas sp.
CAATTGCTAGCTACAACAGAGCAAACTGGCATACTCATTTAACCGTTGCTGCTGCGGTATTGTTGATTGGCTCATTTATGGGTGCATTCTCAATGATCAGTTGGTTAATTTTCTTAGCAATTGCTATTCCTCTGTCGGTAACAAGCATTCGCCGTCAATATATTGTTGAGCCTATTTTCAAAGCATTTAAAAAAGTGACGCCAAGTATGAGCGACACCGAAAAATCGGCGATTGATGCAGGTACTACGTGGTGGGAAGCAGATCTGTTCTGTGGTAATCCTAACTGGAAAAAAATGCACCAGTACCCTGTGCCACGTTTAACAGCTGAAGAGCAAGCATTTCTTGACGGCCCAGTAGAAGAAGTGTGTGCAATGTTAGATGATTGGGAAGCAACCCATGAATTAACCGACCTTCCACAAGATGTTTGGCAATATCTAAAAGATAATAAGTTCTTTGCCATGATCATCAAAAAGCAATACGGTGGTCTAGAGTTTTCAGCATACGCGCAGTCATGTGTGCTGCAAAAACTAACATCAAAATCAACACTACTTTCATCAATTGTAGGTGTACCCAACTCATTAGGCCCAGGTGAGCTACTGCAACATTATGGTACTAAAGAGCAAAAAGACCATTATTTACCAGGCCTTGCTAAAGGTGATGAAATCCCATGTTTTGCGCTTACTTCACCAGAAGCCGGTTCTGATGCGAGCTCAATCCCTGATTTTGGTATTGTATGTAAAGGCGAATGGAACGGTGAAGAAGTGTTAGGTATGCGCCTAACATGGAACAAGCGCTATATTACGCTAGCGCCAGTTGCAACCGTGCTTGGTCTTGCATTTAAACTACGTGACCCAGATGGTTTACTAGGGGATAAAGAAGATTTAGGCATTACTTGTGCCCTTATTCCAACAAACACCCCAGGCGTTAAAATTGGTCGCCGTCACTTCCCTCTGAACGTACCATTCCAAAATGGTCCAACGCAAGGTGAAGAGGTATTTGTACCTATCGATTACATTATCGGTGGCGCAAAAATGGCCGGTCAAGGCTGGCGTATGCTGGTTGAATGTTTATCGGTTGGTCGTGCAATTACATTACCATCAAACTCGGCAGGTGGTATTAAAGCACTTGCGATTGCCAGTGGTGCTTACAGCCGTATTCGTCGTCAATTCCGCTTACCTATCGGTAAAATGGAAGGTATTGAAGAGCCATTAGCAAAGCTTGGTGGTTATGCTTACAGCTCAGATGCTGCTGTTTCAATGTCTACAGGTGCTGTTGATTTAGGTGAAAAGCCATCGGTAATTTCAGCTATTTTAAAATATCACCTAACTGAGCAAATGCGTGATTCAACTAAACACGCTATGGATATTCATGGTGGTAAAGGCATTTGTTTAGGCCCAAATAACTACCTTGGCCGTGGTTATCAAGGTGCGCCAATTGCTATTACAGTAGAAGGTGCAAACATTCTAACACGTAATATGATTATCTATGGTCAAGGTGCCATTCGTTGTCATCCGTTTGTGTTATCTGAGCTTGAAGCATGTAACATTGAAGACAAAGAAGCCGCACTTGCTCAGTTTGATAAATCACTGATGGGCCACATTGGCTTTACCATTTCGAACTTTGCACGCACTTTATGGCTTGCTCTAACGGGAGCACGTTTTACTAAAACGCCTTACGACGATGAAACAGCGCTATTTTATCGCACCGCAACGCGTTACAGTGCATCGCTTGCATTAATGTCTGATATTTGTATGGCCGTTTTTGGCGGCTCACTGAAGCGTAAAGAACGTATCTCAGCACGTTTAGGTGACTTACTAAGCTATCTATACTTAGTATCTGCAACGCTTAAGCGTTACAACGATGAAGGTCGCCGCAAAGAAGACTTCGCGCTTGTTCAGTGGAGCTGCCAGGATCACTTATACCTGTGCCAACGTGCACTTGCAGATCTTATCAACAACATGCCGTTTGCACCGCTTCGTGGTTTCTTAAAGCTGGTACTATTCCCTTGGGGTCGTCCAATTCGTAAACCAACAGACGAATTAGAGCAAAAAGTAGCACGTTTACTACAAACACCAAGCGAAACGCGTGACCGCTTAGCTCATAATATTTATGTTACTAACGAGCCATTAAACCTAATTGGCCGCCAAGAGCAAACGCTAAAAGACATTCTTGCTGTTGAGCCTATCTTCGACAAAGTATGTCGTGCTAAAGGCGATAAGCTGCCGTTCTTTGCTCTAGATAAAGTTGCAGAGATGGGACTGGAACTAGGTGCCATTACTACTGATGAAGCCGAGCAATTAAAAGCTGCTGAAGTAGGTCGATTACAAGTTATCAATGTAGATGATTTTGACCCTGCAGATTTACTTGCAGGTAAAGCAGCCCATTCTGTAAAGAAGGTGAAAGCTGCATAAACGACTTCTTAACTAATTGATTCTGTTATAAACTAAGCCAGCACTTGCTGGCTTTTTTATGCCGGTTGCAAAATAATAATAACGAATGGAATCAATGTGAAGAAAAGTATTTTTATATCAGTTTCGGTGATAGCTTTATCAATAGCTTATGTGTTCTCTGACACACTTTTTAATCAACCATTAAAAAGGGAATCATTAGAAAATAAAAATGATAGGGTTATTGAAGATCAAGTATTACATCATAATGGCACAGTTAATTTAAACTATGCTAAAGAGAAATCAAACACATCACATTCTGAGATAAACAAAAGCACAGAACATAGCAACTCAAAAATCGCTACATGTGACAAAGAGCCTAACTTCGATATCTACCACTACTTTGCATCTCAGGAAACTCTAGAAAATAATATTTTTGATGACACCTACCTAAGTAATTTGCTTGACCAAGATGCCGTGTCTTTAGAGAGTCAAACAACACAAGCTCTCTTATCACTTTCGAAAAATCCTGACGACATCACTTCCTTGTTAGAACTCTATCAAGAGAATCAAAACAATAAACTCATTGCGCATCACGTATTAATCGCATGCAAAACTCAAAAATGTGACAAAACACTTATTTCTATTGCTTTAAACACCGACAGAAATAATGGTGCTAGCTGGCTTGCTTACGCTAATTTAATCCACAGTGAAGAAAACCTCGAAAATACCATCAGTGCTCTTATAAATGCTGCCAATGCGCCTGTTTATACTGAGTATTGGTCAGAACGATTTAATTTAGTTGAGGAAACCCTTAACCAGCTTGGAATTAATACTGAATATTCACCAATACTCTCTCAACCTATTTCAGCCGCATTTCCACTACCCGGGTTTAGGGTTATCAGTGATATTTGTCAGAACGCAGATCCTAACGACATTAGATTACTCGATGCATGTATTAACTTGGGAAAACAGCTAGAACTAAGCCAAAGTACACTCATCTCAACCGCAATTGGTGTCGCTCTACAAAGAAAAATATTTAGTAAGTTAGATGACCAAAATGCGCTTAGCTTTTTAGAAGAAAAATCTAAAGGGTTTAATCAGCAGATGATGCAAAACGCTAAGGCGTCTCAGATTATAATGCGTAATAAACAATACGCACTTGCATATTTTGAGTATTTAAAACACAGTAGCGAAGTTGCAGCCAACAGCTTTCTTATCAATCAAGCTAAGACGCTTTCTAGCCTTGACGGTTTTGATCCTTGTGCAGTTAATTGGTGATTTAGTCGGGGTTTTAGTGTAACCAATAGCTTAGCGTAATCGTTATACCGCTTATCACAAACCACCCTAGTGCATAATGTGTGGGCTTTCGTTTTGCAAATAGAATTGCCAAGATTCCAGACACAGTGAAAATAACTAAGCTTGGCAGTTCCAGCGTTATGCTCTGTAAAGGCAAAAGCCCTATTAAAAGCAAACTACTAGGTGCGAGAAATTGCCCGATTAGTAATTTTTTCGGTGTCCCCATGCTGTTAATATAATGCACATGCTGTGCAACATATTCGTTTTGATTAAGTTGTTGGCTAGACGCGATATAGACAACAAAAGGGGAAATAAAACAGTGGATAAAAAAATCGAGAACAGGCCGTTCGGTATATAACACATTGGCACTAACCAATAACGCCAACAACAATAATAGACGCCACCAAATTTCCGCAAGATTATGCCAATGGTAGCTAAGCCAAAAACCTAAAGGCAGCTTTATTCTCAAATTTACATACTGTTGGCTTGGCAAAAGAAAAATCACTGTAAGCAAAAGCAAATACGTATTTAATAACGTTACTAATTGCCAATCAAACAGCATTGGTAACACAATGACACATATACTATACGATTTAATGCGCGCTGGCTTAAATGTGGCAACCAAACCACTTGCAAATAAACACAGGCAAAAAATTAAAAAGTGCCCTGCTTGTTGCCATTTATCCAACTCAATTGATAGCAACAATGGCAGACATAACAAAAATAAGAGATTACCTGCTAATCCCATTACAATATCAGCAACGTTGCGCATAAATCGTTTAACTAAAGTACGCTGAAATAAACGATGCTTGTTATCTGTTGCTCCTTGGCTTAATGCCACACTCAGTTCACTTTGCGCGACAATAAGCGCCACAACTAGTACTTTCGCTAATTCATCTGCTACTAAAATTTTGCCAAGCGCGAGATAAACCAACAGTACAAGCCCTGCTACTGCCGTATACATGAATAAAACTAAAATAGTGCCAAGCTGTTTTAATTGCCCAAGTTGCTCAGCAATAAAGTGATGAAAGGCTGAAAAGCGATACCTTAAAAACGCTAAGTTAGTCATTCAACAATGCCTGTACAGTAAAACCAGCATTAATAAAAGGTTCTGGTTCATGACTTGTTACAATTACTTGCCCTTTAAACTGCTTAATCCAGTCCATCAAAACAGGTAAGCTTTTATGTTCAAGTGCTGCTGTCGGCTCATCGAGTAATAGCACCTCAACATTTCGCATCATCGCGTTAATAAGCTGTAGCTTCTTTAAATTACCACTCGATAAGTTTACGACCTTAGTATTTAGGAAATCAGCAAAGTTAAACTGTTTAACTAGGTTGTCTGAATGTTTGCAGTCTTGGTATGTAGCTGTTAATTCAAGAATTTGTTTCGCAGTCAAAAACGCCGGGAAAGTAATTTTGTCACTGGCAAGTGATACACATTGTTGTAAATTGGTGGCATTTACTATTTTTCCGCAAAGCCTGATCTCGCCTTTTTGAAATGTTTCAAGCCCAGCAAGCAGTGCTAATAACGTTGACTTGCCTAGACCATTTTGACCTGTTATAAGCAAACGCTCAGGTACAAATTGCGCGGTATAGTTTGAAAAAACCACTTTATCGAAATAAAGCTTAGTTAAACCTTTTATCTGAAACAAAATGACGTCCAAAATTATCCTTAAGCATTGTTAATTTTGCTTTTTTACTTTCTAATAGTCAAAGAGTTATCATAAGCTATGCTTAAACCTAATAAGCTTGCTTTTGTAGTGTTTTATTTGGAGTTACACGATGAAAAAAACCGGTTTCACACTTATTGAGTTGATCATTGTGATTGTTATTTTAGGCTTGCTTGCTGTTGTTGCAGCCCCCCGCTTTCTCAATCTACAACAAGATTCGCGCATCAGTGTATTAAAGGCAACAGCTGCAGCCATGAAAACAACCGCAGAGCAGATAAAAGCTAAAGCACTAATACAAAATGTTAAAAATGGTAACGTCGAACTTGATGACCTTGGCATTAATGTGCTGGTGTATAACGGCTACGTTGAAGGTTACTGGAATGGCGCGTGGCGTTACATTCTAAACATAGGTAAAGAAATTCCCTTTACATCAGCAAGTGCCGTTTGCACTTTGAATTCACTTTGCGGTGTTGGAAGACAACGAACCGCACCGGGGTTTCCACTCACCACAAATGGTACCGCTGGACTTATTTTAATTTGGCCAAAAGGATTACGTCTCTCAGACGAGTGCTACGCTTACTATTACAACAAACAAGATGGCACAAGCCCAAATACAGGTGTTGTCTCCTCAGGGTGTTAAAAAGCCAACAATTGTTGGCTGGTACTGACTCTATTAGTTTTGCGTGTTATCAAAGCACTGTTTTAAGCTAAAGAGCATGCCTTTTTTCAAACCATCTACATACAAACGACTTCTTAATGTACCCTCTGCGTTTTCACCACGCAAAATACCACCTGCGGTATATCGAAAGAATACTCCATTTCCCTGTACCTTCTGACATAATTCACGCTCTTTTACTTGATAACCGATAGCGAATCCTGAAGGCCACATAGCCACCATAAGCCCAAAGACAACAAGTGCGGATATCACAACTTTTTTCATTAATCTCTTTTCCAAAAAGTTTTGCCATAGCTTAAATAGAGCAAGCTGAATATTGGATTAATACCAATTCTGTTAAGTATGTGATGAGGGATAGTGCTGGATAAATGAAAAGCTAACAAGGCGGAATTTTTCTTATGCAGTTGCTCTACATTGATAAATTCTAACGCAGTTAACATAATATTTAGTCCGCTAAGATGATTTGCTACTTAAGTGAGTTGGTATAATTAATGACAAAAAGTAAAGTAGTGAGCTAAGAGTTAGACAGATAATAAGTTTATTTTGTTAAGAAGCTTGAGATTTAAAAGCGATATTAAAAACAAAAAATAGTACTAACCGTGTTAGATTACGATAAGCATTGGTGGTGAATTAGAATCTTATATTAATGATTCAAGAAGAAAACAGACTTTTTAACGGCAAGGTTTATCGTAAAACATTAAAAAGGGAATTATAAAATGGCGGAGTGGACGGGACTCGAACCCGCGACCCCCGGCGTGACAGGCCGGTATTCTAACCAACTGAACTACCACTCCGCATCGGGGAAAAATTTGCTAATGGCGGAGTGGACGGGACTCGAACCCGCGACCCCCGGCGTGACAGGCCGGTATTCTAACCAACTGAACTACCACTCCGCTGAGCAAATTTTAAATGACATAAGATGGCGGAGTGGACGGGACTCGAACCCGC
>NZ_JBFKMX010000163.1:0-6942 GCF_041629635.1 Pseudoalteromonas sp.
CGCAAAATGATTTGCATGAGAGTCTCCCCATAAAATTGCATTCAACTTTGTAGCATTCTTGTCACCTAACACACACTTTTGCTCACTTTGAATATCTGCAGAATGGCACTTACCACGCAATTCATTCGGTTTAGAACGGTGTGCTTTTTCAGCTTCGACAAATTGAGGATTCGCATTATTACTTATTGAAGGAGCTACATAATACAGCCCTAGCACTAGCGCTACAGGCAAGGTGTAAATTGCAAGCATGGCTTTGTTACTATTCGCGAGCTTACTATACCTAACTTTTGTCTCTACAAACCTGTAGCTAATGAAAGCCATTAACAATGAAGAGGCAACAATTACCAGCTGCACTAATAGGGTGAACTCTATACCTATATACTTTAAGCCTGCCACAATTGGCCAATGCCAAAGGTAAAGTGAGTAGGAAATTAAACCGATTTTAACAAATACTGGCAAGCCTAAAACGCTGTGAGAAAGACATTTTGTATTAGTTCCGGCATACAAAATAGCAACGCATGCCAAGCAAGGAATAAGCGCAATAAGCCCAGGGAAAGCTTGCTTTGACTCTAACAATAAAGCCACAGCAATTATGGCAATAATGGCGATTACAAAAAGCGTATTGGCAAACCATAACGCAGGCTTATGTTCGGGCTTTTTAAATAAAAAGACAGCCAGCATAGCACCTAATAAAAGCTCATGAATTCGCGCAAATAATAGAAAATATGCAGCGCTTTGATTTAAGTTTGTTAAATAGTAACTAACAAAAACACTCAGCAAGAAAAAACAACCAAAAACAAACATAGCTGCTTTTTGTTTAAATACTTTTACCCAAAGCAATAAAAATATAGGCATTAGTAAATAAAACTGCTCTTCTACCGCAAGTGACCAAGTATGTAACAATGGCAATTCAGTAACCAGTGTTGAGAAGTACCCACCATGATGAAAAAAGAAGTAGAAATTAGAGGCAAAAATAGTGGACGCAAAGCCGCTTGCGAGTAAATCCTGATATGCCAAAGGTCCTAAAATAAAGTAAAAAACACATAATGCAATAATGAGCATAAATAAGTATGCCGGTAACAGTCGAAATGCGCGTTTTTTATAGAAACCTAAAAAGGTAAAGCTTTCGCTATTGATGTCCTTCAATAAAATAGACGTAATAAGAAAACCTGAAATCGTAAAGAAAACATCTACGCCAATAAAACCAGCTTGAAACACCAGCCAGTCAATATGGAAAAACAAAACAAGTAATACAGCAACAGCTCTAAGGCCATCTATATCAGCACGGTAATATTTCATAGTTTAGAAATGAACCTTTAAAGCACGTCAAATCGAGCTTGTTGTTTAGAGAAGTTATATTTTTTTCTATTAAGTTCGAAGAGCAAATAATCAGCATTATTTTCTGATACTTTAAAGCTTTGGAAAGCATCTTCGCTTATAAAAATATTTAATTTAAAATAGGCGTTTGATGTAGACTCACACACTTTAACGGGCGCAGCAGTTGCATCATTGTATTTTCTTGTAACCCATCCTAATTTAGGGATACCATTCTTATCATATTGCCCTTCAACAGTTTCACACTCACCATTGGTGCCGTAAGTTAAATTTAGATATTTTTTGCCGTTTTTTAGCACGATTTCAGAATTGTCTTGATTCAATATTCTCAACTTGGAACTTGCTGGAAAATGCCAATATTCCTTAAACAAGTTAGTTGAACTATTACCACTTGCTAAATCTACAACAATAATGGCATTTTCACTTTCCTTCGGAAGCAATACAGCTCTAGTGTGTAAAGCAGAATTACGCGAAGGTTGGGTTCCTGAGAACTGAAGAAATTCATTTTTATCTTCATAAAAATGAAGCTCTGCATCCACCTCATTTTGCTCAAAGCCATTGATAGTAACAATATTGTGAGCTGATGCATTCCAGAAGTATTGTCGCCCTTTACCGGTATAGTTATAGGGCCCACCAGAGTCTACCAATAATTTATGACCATCCAACATACCGACTAAGTTCATATTGTCAAAATGACCATGTACGATACGTTTTGGGCCTGCATCAAAAAATACTTTCGTAAATTTCTCTTTAGAGCTATCTGACTTTGCAATAACAAGCCGCTCTTGCGGAGAAACCCTTAAACCGCTTAGCGCCTTTTGACCATAAACTAAAAACTGTTCAAACTCATCAATGGGAATATTTAAAATTTCATAATATCGTTTAACAAAGTACTCCCAATATTTATCCGAGTACGAATCGCCGATAGCCGGTATTTCGCCATTGCTATATAAAAAGTACATGCCGTGAGTTACAGCATTGATTAGTGTTTTTTCTAATACGGCAGGAACCTCAATATCTAAGCTTTTAAATTGAGCCATAGCCTCAAGCAACATAGAAACACCAACATAATGATACTCTGGTGATTGCTCAATATTTTGACCACTTATGCTATCAAACATGTAACCTGATGCTTTTTCAACTCGCAAAGCTGCTTTTTCTAAAACATGTTCAAGCTCAGGTTTATAAGGGAAAACCGCATATAGATTAAGCGCTGATTTTGCCTGTATTAGTCCATGGTTATCATCATCATACTGAGGATCTGCAACATAGACAGACAGCATTCGAATATCTTTCGAGATTAACTCTTCAAGAGCTGTTATCGCTGGTTGTGATAGGTGTTTTCCGAGGTTCAAATAGATATATAGCAAATGGTTTACCCTCAACGACACCGCATCTTCACGGTATGAGAGTTCATTAGTCAAATCCTGCTCAGCTGAAAAACGTTTGTTATAACTAATTATGTGTTTTTCGATTAGATCTAAATAATGTTGCTCAGTAGTTTGTAAATATAGTTCTCCGTATGAGGTTAACCAACCTAAGCTATTAAAGAACATCACCCAACTAATGTTATTAAATGGGTTTTCTTGCCAATTTAGTTGCTCAGGGACATACCACTCACCAAGATTTAACCAATAAAAGTCAATACTGTTTCTTGATGCAGCATCTAATGACTTTTCATTTTTAAAAAGGCTTCTTTGTGGCCAGTTTAATTGAGCCATTCTGGGACGAGAATAATATAGGTAATTTTTTGTTACTTTAGACTCTATATATAAAGGAAAGCTAACGTTAACCTCTCCCGATTGCTTCCTAATAAAATCATGATTTTCAGGAATTTTAAGAGTTAACTTTAAAGTTGTTTTGTTTTCACCATGGGTAATATCTAGCACCGATGACATTATTTCGTGGTCCAAAGAAAACTCAACATTATCTTCAGATAAGTCATAAACAATTGAGTCAAATGTGATAACTAATGATATATCTTCACCAGCAATAAAGTGCTCACTGCTTAAAGAACTCGATTCTATATCTGCTTTTTGAACTTCAACACTCACTGTTGCTGAATGTATTATTCCAAATTCAACAATTTGATAACTAAAAGTATCTATACCAATAAAGTTTTGTGCAGGCTTATAGAGAACTTTATCACTAGTTAAGCTTATTTGCCCCCCTTTCTCGGTAAGGCTTGTAGCAAGGCTAAGCTGAGAACTTGAACTAATACCAGTATCATTTGAAAATATAGGGAGTTGCACAGCAGAATTAATTTTAATCTGGAAATTATCATCAGTTAAAATTAAGTCGCTCTCAACTCTATCCTCATCAGAACACGACAGAATGAAAAAACAAATAAAAAATAACAAATAACGCTTCATAGCCTTCAACACTTAACCTAAGCAGCTTTAAATAAACGAACAATAAAGAACCACAATATCATAAGGATAATTGAAAAAGAAATGGAGTCTGACAATGTCGATGCATTAGGGTTTGATTGATTAATTTGCCAAAAAGTATAATTGCGCGCGTCTGTTGAATGCAATCTAGATAACACTTCAAGGTATTCTTTTTTATCACTGATAAATAGCTTTATATCTTGGCTATATGCATCTATGTCTAGCTTAGCGATATTATCTAACCGCTTTGTAATATCCTGCTTATAAGCAAAGTCGAGGGTTTTGTTAAAAGCATCCAGTAAACATGCACCTTTTCCAGCAAACGGTCCACTGAATTTAATAACAGAAAACTTATAAATTGTGTGTCGTCTTATTTCTGAGTATTTTGCTAACGGAGTAGACTCATCTTCAATATCAATACCACATGAATGAGCGATTGAGGAAAGGAAGTTATTATTATTTAGCCTTGAAAGCGCTTTGTACTCCCTATCTTCTTTCTTCGATAAAGCACCTGATAATTTAACACCTTTATCACGACCAATTTCTTTCAAGATCTTGTAGTCGATACTAATATTTGGCTCATAAAGAAGGAAAGTTTCTGTCGCATCTTTTTTAAATACGTCAAAATACTCTGTAGTAAATACCGTTATACTGGCTATTAATAAATAGCCAGTTAACTTAAAAAATATCATTTCTCGAACTTAACTTAGGCCTAATTACCAAGTAGAGCAATGCTAAAAGACCATAGACAAAAGTAAATATAATTAGAATTAAGGCACGCTTTGGCGAGTGCTTATTTTCCGCCACAATTGGTAAGTCAATTGGCTCAAACACATAATGTTCTTTTGTTTTTGCTAGAAGCAGTCGTTTTGTTTGCTCTTGAACCAACTCATATAATAACCCTCTCATTTCCGCATAGTTCGTTTTCGTTATCGCCTCTCTAAGCAAATCAATTGACACATTCGCTTCTTTAATTTCCTTATTTTGCAACATGTCATTAATTTCATTGACAATAATATTTACGAATTTTTGTGCCACATATGGAGAGACATGAATATAACCAATTTTCACGATATTCGTTTTCTCATCCCAACTAACACTTAAGTTAGAGCGAAACTCTTCATATAATTCAAAATCACTTGGAATAAGGGTTTTGGGTGCCTTCACTTTTCTAACCCATTTTTGATTTTGAACATCATAAATTTCACTATCTATCTCAAGTTTTAATGAAATAGGGTCCCAAGATTTTGCAGCAAAAACTTCAATATCTAATGCATGCTTATCAATAATCTTATAAATAAATGTTTTAGATTTAATAACCTCTAAAGCAAGCTGAAGATTATCACGCTTTCCGCCACCCAGGTTTAACCCAGCCATACTTGCAAGCCCCCCGAGAGAGCCGCCTAGAGAGCCCAGAGATGAACTTTGCATATCTTCAGCAGGTGCATATGTTCCTCTTGCTTGATATTTATTTGGTATTGAAAGCAAAACAAAAACCATGCCTACCACAATCAAAATATAAACGATTGAAATAGTTAGAAACTCTTTAAGACTAATGAAGTTACCAAGCTTTTTAAACAAACTAATTTCCCTCTACTCTTTCAGCGCGAAGGCCGATATATACTATCGCAGCCATAACTATAGGTACCTGTGAACCTAACAGTACATGACCTGCAATAAATGCGTGTAATATTAAAAATGAAACCAATAATAGTGATATAGCAGTTACAAGTGACTTAAAGTGAATGAAATTTCTCGCTATTTTAAGCCAAACATAAGTAATAATAAGTGAATAAAAAATAGTGAATACAATGCCACACAAACCTAATAAATCATGAAAATCTTTTTCTACATTTTTTTCATATGGCTTATTATAACCTAGCTTAACGCGTAAATGATGCTCTTCACCTACAACATAATAATACTGATAACCTTGACCAAATAAAAAGTCTAACGTTGAACGTGATTCTCTCGCGAGTCCTGCGGCTAATTCTAAATGCGCTCTTGGGCTTACACCTTCAAGAAGCTCTATAATACGTGCAGCGTGATAGGCTATATCATCAGCATATTTAATTGCTAAAAATACAACTGCAGAAATAACTAAAAAAGTCACAATAGAGATAATAATTTTAGTTAGCAAATTCAATAAGTTTTTAGACTTGCTATAGAAAAGAAAGACTAAAACACCCGCCATTAAAATAAGGGATCCGACGAGCAAACTTGTTCTACTTGCTATAAAAATTAACGAAATAAAACAGATAAAGCATGTAAATAACTCTATTAATTTAAAAGATTTAATAGCTCTGTACCAAGCAACTGCCGATGCAAGCAAGATGCAAATGCCAATATCATTACCAGATATAAAAACACCTTTAAAACCAAAAGTGTATTCGCCATATGATTCATAGCCAATGCCTAAAAAGTAGCAAACAACGATAGAACCCGCAGCAATTAATCCATAAAGAGATACAGCATGAGTAACTTTATCAAAGGTACTTGAATCTTCCTTTTCAATTAAAATGAGATAAACAAAAAAAGGTAAAAGTAAAAATAATAACGGTTTCAGATTTGCAGAAATTGGAATTCCATTTTGACTGGTAAACCAATAAAGAAATAAAACCAAATAAAACGAAATAATTAATAAGACGAGTTTGGTTAGCGTATGCTTTGATTTAAAGAGTATAAATAAACCAAAAGCAACTAACGAAAACCGAGTAAAAGCACCAAAAGGCAAACCCAAACCAAGAACGATTTCAAATAATCCCGTCAAAATATCTGCCAATAAAGGGCCGAGAATTAATAAATAAGGTAAATATGGAATTACCCACTTTTTGAATAGTCTGACGTTTTGCTGGAAATAAGTCACGGTTAAAACTGCTTTACAAACTTACTTTGAGCAACCATTTTGGCTCTAAAGTTTCTTAAAATAAAGCCACCGCAAATTACAGGTAACACCCAATATAAATTAGAACTATTAATATAATTAAGTGAAAGCATCGATAATACAGCAACAGAGATTGCTAAGACAAATAGGTTTAATTTTGCAACCGTTGCTTCTTCTCCATGTAAACTCAACGATGTTAAATTTGCGAACCCATATTGCGAGCAGATAAATACAAACATAATCATCGCAGGTATTGAAATTGACATTTGCCACTCAATTCCAAGCGCAGCTAAATAAAGAGCAGTAAAAGCTAAACCACCGATACAACTTAAC
>NZ_JBFKMX010000164.1:0-6887 GCF_041629635.1 Pseudoalteromonas sp.
CGACATTAAACTATTACCGCTGATTGAACAGGCGATTTTGTTGCATCATAAATTGATTGAAAATAAACCGATTGAGATTAAGGTGAATGTTGAGTCAACTGCCACTATAAACACTAATCATGATGCATTTAAAATGGTGTTAAGCAATTTAATTAGTAATGCGTTTCATCATACTAATGAAGGCACAATTTTGATTGAATATGGCAATAATCACTTAACAATTCGTGATTCGGGTTGTGGTATTGATAAGCAATTACTCAACAAAGTGTTTGATGCCGGGGTTAAAAGTGACAGTAGTACAGGTCTTGGCTTTGGCCTTGCGATTGTAAAACGTTTATGCAAACGCTTAGGTATTGATATAACAGTTAGTTCAGATAAACAAGGCACTGTTTTTACATTAAAATTTGCCAGTGCATGACAAGTATCTAGAGCGTGTTGACCTTTGCTGTCTATTTCTGCAGCAGTTTGTTTGGCATTTAGACGAGGCTGAGTGATTGTAGTGTAGTTATTTTACATAAATGAGCGATAAAGACTTTGTGCTCCTGCAAAGTTACCTTACCCTACATCCATGTAGGGCAACGCAGTATAAACGCCAAACAAGCGCTGCCTAAAAGGTTCAACCCAAAGCGTCTTGTTCTTTGTTGTCGCTTCTTGACTTAGCCCACTAGGACTTCAAAGCAACGCCGCGATCAAAAAGCTTTGGATTTGAACAGAATTTAGACCACAAAGATCAACACGCTCTAAAAACAAAAGGAAAATAATAATGAATAAATCACTCGCAACGGCGCTATTTACAGCGCTTTTATCTACCAGTGCGTTTGCTGCAAGTGAGCAGCCATTTTCTATCGCCATTCATGGCGGTGCTGGCACCATAGATAAAAGTAAATTTACACCTGAAAAAGAAGTGGCTTATCGCGCTAAACTGCAAGAAGCGGTAGAGGCTGGTTATAAAGTGCTTGAAAACGGTGGTGAAAGCTTAACAGCAGTGACCACAGCAATTAATATTTTAGAAAATTCGCCATTTTTTAATGCAGGTATTGGCGCTGTTTATACTTATGATGGCCACCATGAGCTTGATGCCTCAATTATGGATGGAAGCGACCGTCAAGCAGGTGCGGTTGCAGGGGTAAAACATATTAAAAACCCAATTGATTTAGCGCGTTTGGTGATGGAACAGTCAGTGCATGTGATGCTTAGCGGTGAAGGCGCTGAGCAGTTTGCTAAGAAAAACGGCATGGAGCTCGTTAATAACAGTATTTTTGATACTGAACACCGTTTTGAAGCGTTAGAGCGAGCCAAAAAGAAGCTTAACAAAACTGAAAACTACCAAGCTAATCATCGCGCTCTGCCTGAGCAATATAAAATGGGCACCGTCGGCGCTGTGGCTTTAGATAAACACGGAAACCTTGCAGCTGGCACCTCAACTGGCGGTATGACAGCAAAACGCTTTGGTCGTATTGGTGACTCTCCTGTGATTGGTGCAGGCACCTTCGCCGATAACCGCTCATGTGCGGTGTCTGCTACTGGTCATGGTGAATATTTTATTCGCTACAGTGTGGCATCAGATATTTGTGCTCGTGTGCAATATCAAGGCAAAACCATTAAACAAGCGGGCGATGAAGTTATTCATGATGTACTTAAGCCAATTGGGGGCACTGGGGGCGTAATTATTGTCGATAACAAAGGCAATATCAGTCTGCCATTTAACACCAAAGGCATGTACCGTGCATCTAAAATGGCGGGTAAGCCAACCTATGTGGCAATTTTTAAAGACGAATAGAGCTAATTTATTCGTTTAGTAAAATTAAAATAAGGGAAGCACATCGCTTCCCTTATTTTATGGTAATCAATTTGGTATTATTAGGCTTTTGAATTTCCGCTTTATTCTATCTATGGCTAATCCACAACAGCAACTGTATTCACTTCTAAAAAATTGCCTTAAAAAAGATCAGTTTCTCTTTAAACGCCGTCTTGATGGTGTCAAAAAAATAAGTGATGAAGCAAAACAGTTAAAAGTACTAACAACTATCACCCAAGATATTGAAAAAAGTATTGCCGCAAGAGAGTTACGCTTAAAGCAGCTACCTAAAGTAAGCTACCCAGAAAACCTGCCAGTCAGTCAGAAAAAAGACGATATCAAAAAAGCAATTAGTGAAAACCAAGTGGTGATTGTGGCAGGTGAAACCGGCTCAGGTAAAACCACACAGTTGCCAAAAATCTGTATGGAGTTAGGCCGCGGTGTTGCTGGTCTAATTGGCCATACTCAGCCGCGTCGATTAGCGGCGCGCAGTGTGGCTGCTCGTGTTGCTGAAGAAATTGGTACCACTATTGGCGATAAAGTGGGTTTTAAAATTCGTTTTAGTGACCAAGTTTCACAATCAAGCTATTTAAAACTAATGACCGACGGTGTGTTACTTGCGGAAATTCAACAAGATAGATTTTTAAACCAATACGACACCATTATTATCGATGAAGCGCACGAGCGCAGTTTAAATATCGATTTTATTTTAGGTTATTTGAAAAATCTGTTACCGAAACGCCCCGATTTAAAACTGATTATCACCTCTGCAACCATTGACCCTGAGCGATTTTCAAAACACTTTAATAATGCGCCGATTATTGAAGTTTCGGGCCGCACTTACCCTGTGGAAGTGCGTTATCGCCCGTTAACTGAAATCAACAAAACCGAAATGGAAGCCGAGGGCGATCAGCTGCAAGGGATTTTTGATGCGGTTGATGAGCTAATGCAAGCAGGGCCGGGCGATATTCTTATTTTTATGAATGGTGAGCGTGAAATTCGCGATACTGCCGATGCACTGGCAAAACGTGGCCTGGCGAACACAGAAGTGTTGCCACTTTATGCGCGCCTTTCAAATGCAGAGCAAAACCGCATTTTTGCCTCACACTCGGGCCGTCGTATTGTGTTATCTACAAACGTGGCTGAAACCTCGTTAACGGTTCCTGGCATTCGTTATGTTATTGACCCAGGTACGGCACGCATAAGCCGATATAGCTATCGTACCAAAGTTCAGCGCCTTCCAATTGAAGCTATTTCGCAGGCGAGCGCAAATCAGCGTAAAGGGCGATGTGGCCGTGTGGCGGAAGGTATTTGTATTCGTCTTTATTCAGAAGAAGATTTTTTAGGTCGCCCTGAATTTACCGACCCTGAGATTTTAAGAACAAACCTTGCTTCAGTCATTCTACAAATGCTTGCACTTGGTTTAGGTGACATTAGTGAATTCCCCTTTGTACAGGCGCCAGATAACCGAAATATAACCGATGGTCTTCGTTTACTTGAAGAAATTCAGGCAATTACACCGGTTACTCGGAAAAAGGATTATAAACTAACAAAAGCAGGTAAAGAGCTTAGCCGTTTACCTGTCGATCCACGTCTTGCCAAAATTGTTCATGCTGCCAATGGCTTTGATGCCATGTTTGAAGCCATTGTGATTGTGGCGGCCTTGTCGATTCAAGACCCGCGAGAGTTTCCACAAGATAAAAAAGCCAAAGCACAAGAAAGCCATGGCCGTTTTGCTGACAAAGACTCTGACTTTATTGCCTATTTAAATTTATGGCGCTACGTAGAGGAGCAACAACAAGCGTTATCACGTAGCCAGTTCAGAAAGCTCTGTCAAAGCGAGTTCTTGGCTTATATGCGTGTGCGTGAATGGCAAGATATTGTTTACCAGTTAGTGTCTACCTGTGAAGAAATGGGTTTTAAGATTAATCAAAATCCCAGTGATTATGAAGCAATTCATAAATCAATTTTGGCTGGTATGCTCAGCCACATTGGTATGAAAGACGATAACCAAATGTATACCGGGGCACGTCAAAGCAAGTTTTTTGTATTCCCAGGCTCTGGCCTTTTCAAAAAATCACCGAAATGGTTGGTGGCGGCTGAACTGGTTGAAACCAGTAAACTGTTTGCCCGTATTAATGCGAAAATCGATTTAACTTGGGTTGCACCGCTTGCTCAGCATTTAGTGAATCGCAGTTACAGTGAACCGCACTGGCAAAAGAAAACGGGTGCGGTTATGGCTTTTGAGCAACAAACTTTGTATGGCCTAACCATCGTTTCGCGTAAAAGCGTGCAATTTAATAAAATTGACGCCAAATTAAGCCGCGAAATTTTTATTCGCAGCGCACTTGTGGAACAGCAACTTGGCCAGAGTGAAAGCTTTTTAAACTTCAATCAAAAATTAATTGATGAAGTGCAAGATCTCGAACATAAAGCGCGTCGTCGCGACATCTTGGTAGATGAAGAAACCTTGATGGATTTTTACCACCAACGTTTGCCAGACACCATCACCAGCCGTGTCGAGTTTAATACGTGGTGGAAGAAACAGAAAAAAGCGGAACCTAAGTTCTTACATATGGATAAAGCGGCATTAATGCAACATGATGCTGCGCATATTAGTAAAGAAAATTACCCAGACGTTTGGCAGCAAAACAACCTGTTTTTACCACTTGAGTATCACTTTGAACCAGGACAGGCGCTTGATGGCGTGGTAGTGCAAATTCCATTGGCCTTGTTAAACCAAGTTGAGAACACCGGGTTTGATTGGCATATTCCGGCGTTTCGTCATGAATTAATTACTGCGCTGATTAAATCACTACCAAAAACCACACGCCGTAACTTTGTGCCAGCACCGAATTATGCTGATGCAGTAATGGCTTCGCTTGAGCCAATGCAGGGCAGTTTTATTGAGGCTATTAGTAAACACTTATTGCGCATGTCGGGTGTGACGATTAAAAGCCAAGAATGGGATTTTGGTGCATTGCCGGCTTATTTGAAACTGCAATTTGCGGTGAAAGATGAAAACAATAAGTTACTTGCCAGCGGCTTTGACTTAGATGAACTTAAAGAAAAACTTAAAGGTAAAGTCAACGATAACCTTGCCAAAGTGGCAGAGAAGGGCATTGAACAAAGTGATTTAATTGAGTGGTCGTTTGGCGAACTGCCTTCGTCCTACGTACAAAAGCAAGGTCAATACGAAGTCAAAGCCTATCCAGCACTTGTTGATGATGGTAAAGCAACCAGCATTAAGTTGTTTGATGCCAAAGAAAAAGCGGATGAGGCACATTTGAAAGGCTTGCGTCGTTTAGTGCTATTAAATATTCCATCGCCAATTAAATATTTACAGCAAAAGTTACCAAACAAAGCCAAGCTAGGCCTTTATTTTAATCCGTTTGGTAAAATTAATGAACTTATTGATGATTGCATTGCGGCTGCGGTTGATAGCATTTTAGCGTCGAATAGTAATATTCGTGATGAACATTCATTTAATAATGTCAAAGAAACCATTCGTGGCGAACTCGGCGATGCTGTTGTAGCCATTGCCCTTGATGTTGAAGCGGCACTGAGTTTGGTCAGTAGCCTTAACAAGAAACTCAAAGGCAAATCGGATTTCACCATGATCATGGCGCAAGGTGATATTAAGGAGCAGCTTTCGAAACTGATATTTAAAGGCTTTGTAACAAGGCATGGTGCGGCGCGCATTAAAGATGTGATTCGATATCTAAAAGGCGTAGAGCGCCGATTAGAAAAACTGCCTATTGACCCACATCAAGATAAATTAAAAATGCTGGATGTTGTAAAGGCACAACAGATTTTAAAAGAGGCCATTGGCAAGGCGCGCTCTAATACAGAAAAGCATAAACTTGACGAAATCAGGTGGATGATAGAAGAGTTACGCATTTCTTTATTTGCCCAGAATTTAGGAACAGCGTATCCTATCTCGTTGAAGCGTATACAAAACGCGATTAAAGAGTGCGGTTCTGAATAAAAACGGCATGAAATGTAAATTTTTTGTTATTGGAAAACGCATTTTGCTGTGGTAATAATAGTCCTGCGACAGGAAGTTTAGGGGAAATCTAATGTTGTATGAAGATAAACGTAATTTTTTTCGTATGCTGGTAAATGCAGAAGCACAACTTGTTATTTTAGACTCCGCTACAGGAAGAAAAATTGATGGGGTGTGTCGCGATTTAAGTGCCAGCGGTATGTCGATAGAAATTGATGAACCTATAGAAGTAGCTACACAGGTAAAAGTGCGAATTGATGCCACTAATAACAGTGTACCTTCACTAGATGCATTAGCAAAAGTAGTGCGGTGCAGTGAAGTAGAAGAAAAAGAATATTTACTTGGCTTAGAAGTATTAGAGATAAATTAATAAAGGAGTAATAGCTCCTTTTTTAATGAGTTTCAGTACTTACAGTGAAACTTAATAATTGATTAGCTTTCATTTTTCGTTACTTAAGTTTTTAATGTTTTAGTGATATCTGTTTAAATAAAGGGATTAATTATGAGATCATGGATTATCATTTTATTTGGTTTGCTGGCATCAGGGTATTTTACGGATGTGTATTCAGATTCAACGATGCAAGCAATTGTTTGTCCACTTATTTTCACACTATTAATTATCATTTCAATCGTCAAAGCAGCAATTACCACGAGTTTTGCTAGTGACCGCAGTAGTGCAGATAGTAGCGGATTTTTAGGCGGCGGTGGCTTTATAAGTGGCAGTGGTAGTTCAAGTGGGAGTAGTGATTGTTCAGGAGGTGGCGGGGATTGTTAATACCGAACCAGATGAAATTAACAGTCAGATCCATTTATAGGATCTGACAGGTTTTAAGCTTAAAGCACTTTACAGATAAGGCCTTTTAAGTAGAACCCTTCAGGGTACTCACCGGCAATAGGATGATCGGGCGCTTGGTTTAAGCGCTCCATAATACGTAGTTGACGGCCTGCATCGAGTGCGGCATCTGCCACCACTTTTTGAAAAAGATTTTGTTCCATTAAGCCAGAACACGAGAATGTAAGTAACGTGCCACCGGGTTTTAGAATTTGCATCGCAATCATATTAATGTCTTTATAACCACGACA
>NZ_JBFKMX010000165.1:0-6886 GCF_041629635.1 Pseudoalteromonas sp.
GACGCAATAAAAGATTACGCTGATAAGACCAATGGAGAAGTAATTGACGCAGCCAAATAAGAATTGGCGCTCTCGCTAGGGATCGAACCTAGAACTCGGCCTCCGGAGGGCCACGTGATATCCATTTCACCACGAGAGCACGCCGACAATAATACTGTCTAAACCTACGAATTACCAGAGAATGAATACCTACTTGGCTAAGATATCAACAAGATAGTTACAATTAAGTTGTAATTTACTCGCATTTTTTAAGAAAAAACGCTTTAATTAAAAGATTCACTTGAAGCATGCCTAGGGTCTGTTGACCTTTGCGGTTCTATTTTTGCTCTCTTTGAGCGTGCTTTTATCGCGGCGTTCGATGTGTGGCCTAGTCATCTAAGCGAATATCGAACAACAACAAGAAAAGTGCGCTCAAAAGAGCCGAGAGGCAGCGCTTGATTGACTTTTCTACAGCGTTATCGGCTGACTCACATGGAATAACCATGCCACGCAGCCTCTGCCTTGTATAAAAGCCAATCAAGCTACTGCAAAAACGAACTTTAAAGATCAACAGACCCTAATTACTAGGAGAACAAAATGGCATTAATGACTACAGAACAAGTTGCAGAATTCCTTGGCGTAAAAGAAGAACGCGTCCGTCGTTTAGAACGTGAGAGCTTGCTAATTGCTGCTGAAAAAGATGATGCAGGCAACGCAAAATTTAACGAAGATGACGTAAAGCGCTATAAAGAATTAGCTGAGCGTATTGGTGGCATTTAATCGTTTATCAACGGTTTTAATGCAAGAGCATGGTTTTTAAAGCCATGCTTTAAATACCAAAAGTAACAAATCAAGTTATAAACTTGCTGGTAAAGATTTAGCTTTTCTAGCTGCTTTTTTGAAATTTTAGATTGCTCAAAATAGACACTGAGTAACTGATTTTTATCCTGCTCACTCAATTTTAGCGAACTACTTAGCGCTGCTAAATCAAAATACACATCATTTAAACCAACATACTCACAATCGATAATCCAGCTGTCGCTTAATGAAAAAAGCAGGTTTTCTATTACTAAGTCATTATGGCATACACCGATTAATGGCTTACAAGCGCGCAATTTAGCAATCAGTTCAATAACATCATTTTGATAATCAGAAAATTCTTGCAAATCATTAAAGCTATTGAATGTATGCTCAATATTTATGGTATCAAAATCATATTCAAGCTTTAGCTGATGAAGCTTTTTTAGTTTGGCAACTAAAAAAGGAAGGTGCAGACGTTTATCGAAGTCTTTATGCTCTATAAACTGATAAGCAATGAGTTTTTCTTCAGCGTTAAGAGCAACAATCTTAGGCACAACCTTAATTTTGGCTAAGCTTTTTTCAACCTCGGTTACTTTAAAGTTATCCTGCTTATCGAAATGTTTAATAACTAATGTGTTTTCACACATTGTTTCCACTTTAATGCAGGTGTTATTTACTCCTTGGGTTAAGGGAGATGCATTTTTTACAACAAAACCTAAACCAAGTTTAGATAAATAGCTTTGGCACTCATTAAGCAAAAGCTTGCTCTCTTGGTGGTTCATAATGCTCACGCCACTGCAAATAACCCCAAATCACCATACCAGTGTAAATAGCGAATAAAACAACTGTTGGGAAATACCCTTTTTGCAAATAAAGGTAGATTGATGCAGCATCAATCACTAACCAATAAAACCAGTTTTCAAGTACCTTTTTGGCAACTAGGTAAGTGGTCATCACCGCAAAACAGGTGGTAAAAGAATCTAGATAAGCAAAATCTGCATGTGTATAGTTGTCCATCACATAACCCAAGGTTAGTGAAATTAAACTTGTTACCGTGATGATGATAAGGTGTGTATTGAACTTCCAACTTGAGATGGGTAGCGCTTTTTTTTCTTTGCCATTTCTCCAACAGTAAAAACCGTAAACGGCCATTGCCAAATAATAAAAATTAAGCAAAGACTCCATTAATAGAGCGCCGTTCCAAAACAATAAAGTATAAATAAACGTACTCACAAAGGCGCACGGCCAAGCCCATAAACTCTCTTTCATCACAAACACTAAATAAGCAAGCCCTAAGGTTACAGCGATGTATTCCCAATAACTCATTGCAGTAAAACCGCTTAGTGCTTGTGATAAAAATTCCATTTATGCCTCTGTATTTGGTGATAAATCACCACCGATAAATTTACAAACAAAAATTGCTTTGCCAAATTCTTGGTGAGAACGTTTAATTTCGCTGGTTACTGCGCTCATCACCATATCATAATCACCAAATACTTGAGTAGACATGGTATTAGTGATTACCTCTAAATTTGGGTGGTCGTTTAAACGGTCAATAAACCCTTTAATAAATGGAATGTAGTCTTGATGCAGCGGATATTTACTAATTTCGACTGATAGTTTCATAGCTTAAGTTTCAGGTTTCAGATTTCAGATTTCAGATTTCAGATTTCAGATTTCAGATTTCAGAAGAGCTTAGCAGCCTCTTCTGAAATCTAAAAAATTACACTTTATATATTAATACTGATAGCTAAAGCTTACGCCTGCCATACGTGGCTCAGCAAATTGCACATAAGTATGGGTTTCGTAAAAGTCTCGAGGATCATTACCAAACTCAAAACCACGGGTCGCATACTCTTGATTAAACATGTTGCGTACCCAAGCGCTCACTTCCCAGTCACCTTGCATATAACCAATTTTAGCATTGACTAGATTAACACTTTCAGCCCTTGAATCGTGACTATCTGAGAAATAGTAGTCATCTTTGCCTTCAATACCTAAATTAACAAACAGATTATCCGTTGCATCAAAACGCGCTGAGAATGCATAGTTGTAGCGCGGTGCTTGAGCTTGTTCTCGGCCATCTTTGCTCTCGCCATCTGCATTAACAAATTCATCCATTCGGGTGCGTAAATAACCTAGCGCACCATTTATGCTTATGCGGTCAGTTAATTGATAACGACCGTCAATTTCTAAACCATAGTTACGGCCACTGGCTGCATTATCAAGGTAACCCACAAACACAGGCTCTGATGTTTCATCGGCTTTGTATTCTTTATAAGCCTTAACTTGCATATTATCTCGGTACATATAAAACGCCGCTAAACGAAGTACCAATCGCTTATCTTTTGACACGCCTTTAACACCGAATTCACCACTCCATAAATATTCTGGATCAAAATATTTAATGGTTTCAAAAAAGCTTTGATCTACGCCTTCATCACGCGCTTTAGCCAATGCTTCACCATTTACACCACCCGCTTTATAACCACTCGTAAGGCTGGTATAGATCATCGCCTGCTGATTTACTTGATGCTCAAGAGCAAGTTTTCCACCTACCATTGAATCATCAACTGATTCAACAATTCCATTGTTATCACTGTAATCACCTTGATAATTTTCAGCGCGTAGACCTGTAATTAGCATAGTGCGTTCATCAATGCGCGTTTCTAATTGGCCAAATAAGGCAAGGTTATCAACTTGATATGTTGACTTAAAGAGGTTGTCTGGTCCAAACCAAGAATAATCACGGGTTAACTCTTCATCTTTAGTTTGATAGTACACACCTGCAATCCAATCGCCCTCTTTGCTTTGAGCGTTTAGCTCTAAAGAGCGGTCTTGACGGTCGCGAGAGTATTCATCGGTAGAACTATAACCCCACGGGTGAAGGCCCGCTTCACATAATTCAGCTTCATTTACATTTTTACATACCCAGTCTTCATCATAGCTATAAAGTAAATCTGCATTAAGTGCTGTTACATTAAAGTTGATGTCAAACACATCTAATCCTGAGAAATTATTGCGCCAGCTAAATGCAACACTTTCTTGATTATCTTGGCCAGGCTCATCAGCTACAGAATTGCGTGAATTATCTAAGGTAAAGGCATCATAGCCATTTTCAATGTCGATATAATGCACATTGATTTCACTGACGAACTCATTGCTAAAGTCCGATTTAGCTTTAAAGCGAGCAACAAATTCGTCTTGATCTTGTGTTGCTTCGTTTAGATAAATGTTATCAACGTAACCATCAGATACATTTTGATAAACACTGCCTCGGAATCCAACAACATCATCAATACCGGCACCTGCAGCAACACCTAAGTTATACGAATTATAATTACCAACACCCAGTTGTACCTTGCCTTGCGCACTTGTTGAAGCTGATGTTGTATTAATATGGATCATCCCCGCCATTGCATCAGCACCAAAACGAGTGCCTTGCGGGCCGCGGTAAATTTCAGCTTGCTCAGTATCAAACAATAATGCCGAGCCACCTAAACCTGAATAATTAATGCCATCAATAAGTAAACCGACCGACGGGTTTACTGGGTCAACAAATTGCGAGCGTAAACCGATACCACGAATTTGAATAAAACGACCACGTGAAGCACCAGATGTATAATTTACGTTAGCTGCGGTGTTTAAAAGCTCATCTAAATGAACTGCATTTCTTAACGCAATGTCTTGCTCACCAAGCACGTGAACACTCGCGCTTAAGGTTTGCACACTCTCTCGTTTAAAGTCGCCAGTCACAGTAATGATTTCAAGGTTATCTGAACCTTGGTTCGCAATACTGGTTGCTGATATTGATGAAAGAATAGCTACAGAGACAAGTTTTAGGCTGGTTTTCACTTTGGTATCCAGTTTTTAAGGTTGTTGAACATAAAATTACCGCATAGTTTATAAGAAGTTAAAAAGGTAAGCGAGAGAAGTTCGTATTTGAAAGCATAAGTCGTACCTCTTTTTTGCAAAGATTCGGTAAACTGCATAAAAATTTTATTGAGAAAACAAAAATGACATTTCGTTTAGAACTAAAAGTAAGAGATTACGAATGCGACTTACAAGGCATAGTGAATAACGGCGTATATTTTAACTACCTCGAGCATGCTCGCCATGAGTTTTTACATGCTAATAACATTGATTTCGCAAAACTGGCAGCCGAGAAGATTAACTTAGTAGTTGTACGTAGTGAACTTGATTTTAAAACATCATTAAAACCGGGCGATGAATTTTTTGTAGAAGTAATACCAACACGGCTATCAAAACTAAAATTTGGCTTTCGCCAACGTGTTATTCGTAAGCACGATGAAAAAGTTGCGGTTGATGCGCTCGTTATCGGTACATCAGTTAATGAAAAAGGCAGGCCATTTTTACCAACTGAAATAGATGCACTTTTTCCTATTGAATAATTCAGTTAAAAATCAGTAATCAAAAAGGATGCTCAAAAGCATCCCTTTTTACAGTGATAGCTAAGTCAATATTAGCTATTAGTGTAACCATTTGGATTTTGACTTTGCCAACGCCATGCATCAACCATCATATCGTTTAACCCACGCTCGGCTACCCAGCCTAAATCGTTTTTCGCTTTTTCTGGGTTTGCATAACTAGCACCAATATCACCTTCACGGCGAGGTTGAATCTTATACTTGACTATTTTACCAGAAGCCAGCTCAAACGCTTTAACCATTTCAAGCACAGAAAATCCATTTCCAGTGCCGAGGTTATACACTAACGCACCATTAGCAGTTTCTAATTTGCTAAGCGCTTTCAGATGTCCAAGAGCAAGGTCAACCACATGTATGTAATCGCGTACACCTGTGCCATCAGGAGTGTCGTAGTCATCACCAAACACGCCTAAACACGCTAATTTACCAATCGCAACTTGCGAAATGTAAGGAAGTAAGTTGTTTGGAATATCGTTAGGATCTTCGCCGATCAGACCTGATTTATGTGCACCAACAGGGTTAAAGTAACGTAAAATCGCAAATCGCCATTTTTCATCTGAAACAGCTAAATCTTGTAAAATACGTTCAACCATATATTTAGAGGTACCATATGGGTTACTTGTACCGCCAACTGGTGCTGTTTCAACAACAGGTAACATTGCTGGCGTACCATATACATTTGCTGATGAGCTAAACACTAGTTTATAAATACCTGCTCTATCCATAGCAGCTAGTAAATTAAGAGTGCCTTGAACGTTATTCTCGTAATACTTATGTGGCAAGGATATAGACTCATTTACAGATTTAAGGCCAGCAAAATGAACGACACTCTCAATGTTATGCTTGGTAAATATAGTATTTAAAAGTGTGCTATCTAAAATATCACCTTGATAAAAGGTCACTGATTTATCGGTGATTTTTTCTACGCGTTTTAATGCTTCTTGTGATGAATTTGATAGGTTATCAATGACAACTACATCAACTCCAGTTTGTAAAAGTTCTACCACAGTATGAGAGCCAATATACCCTGCCCCACCAGTAACCAATACCGCCATTTGTTAAATCCTTAAACTCTAAGAGTAGTAATCGCCAAACACTTTATAAAAGCGTGCTAGCTCGTTTTCAGCTAATTGATTTATTCCTGCGGCTGCTGCTCGCCCACCACCGGTTGCAAATTGGGTTACTACTTGATCCGCACCTTGCTTATTATTGAGTGGTGCCCTAATACTCACAGTATAGCCCGAGTCTTTATGATGAGTGAATACAGCATGGGCTTTATCTGGCGATTGATTGGCAAGCTCATTGCCTAAAACACCGCTAACACGCCTTGCCCAGGCTGCATCTTCAAGCAAAATAACTTTAACGGCATCCGTTTCATATATCACTTTTGCTGCTTGCGCCTTTGCCATATCTGCATTGTATAGCGCCTCAAGTTGATAAAAAACCGAATCTTTTTGTTCAATCAACGAAAATGGCGACGGGTATTCGAGTAATAACTCAAAAAGCGCTGCTGGGTGGAAGTGTAAATCTTCAACAGTGCTGCCATAGCCGTTGTAGTTAATATAAATGCCTAATGCTTTTAACTTTTCTTTTTGCTCTTTGGATAAACCAAGCTTATCTGCCTCAGTATCTGCTGTGGCAATCATATTATCACCATA
>NZ_JBFKMX010000166.1:0-6815 GCF_041629635.1 Pseudoalteromonas sp.
AGCCATTCGAGCAGTATTAACACCAGATTCTTCAAGCTCTTGAAAATCGCAGCTATAACCGCGATAAATATCAATATTATTTTCACTTGGGTAAACTGCCTTATGAGTGTTAGTAACTACACCTAAACCGTTTAATGATTGTTTTGCTTTATATGCAGGATCTAAAACTTGATTAAGCATTTTTAAATCCTTTTTTTGACTTTATTAACTCATCATTTGGAATAACAAGTATCATCAAAAATACAAAAACAGCACAGAATATAGACGTACCTATTGTATAAGTAATATACGCGTGAACTTGATCAATGTTTTGATGCTCAAGAGCCAAATTAAAACCATAAATAATTACTAAATAAGTAAATATGATTAACAAAGTAAAAATTAAAACAAAATATTTAAACATTATTTAACCCTCACAAATATTCATAAATTTATTCATAAGGGCGAGAGTCATTTGACAGTCACCGAGTGCGCGGTGAGCTGTAAAATTTTTAGTATCTATATCTTGTTGAGCGCAGGCATTAGTAAGACGTTGCCAACGGTAAGACATACGACCGTAACGATCTTGTAATTCGCCGTAATATTCAGCGTAATTTAGCATAATGCAGCAAACATCAAACGCAGTATTCCAGCAATGCTTATCAAAATCTAAATGCACATTAAATGATTGATTTAATAAACGGGTATCATAACCAGAGTTATAAATACAAAGTGTTTTACCTGATAGAGCTTCTTGTATTTTTAAACCAAGGTCGATAATTGTCGGGGCATTAGCAACCATATCATTAGTGATGTTATGTATATTGATTGCTTCTTGAGGAATTTTCATTTCTGGATTGACAAGGGTATCAAGTAAAACATTACCAAAACCATCAATAATCGAGATTTCACAAACACGGGCATATTCATCTAAGCCAGTAGTTTCAGTGTCGAGTACAACTATATCAGAGCGATATAAATCAAATTGATTTTTCTTAGCTGGTAAATTCATAAATATTTCCTTATCAAATCCGTCTTAAAATTGACCATATGTCAAATTTGATATTTAGCCTAATGTCAAAAATGACATGTGTCAATATGTCAAATATGATATTTTCTTAAATATGAATTTTAATTTTTTATACTTATAATTAATTTATTAAGGAGGTTATATGGCTTTTAGTAGCGATCTAATTGATAAATATAAAAGTTTTAAGGGTTACACACAGGACAAGCAAGTCTTATCAGATGTAGAGAATTTACATCAAGGTAACTTATCAAAAATAAGAAAAGGTGAAAGACACTTAACAGCTAATCAAGTGATATTCATTGCTGAAAATATGAGTATTGATGTTAAAGAAGCTTTATTGCAATTAGCTTTAGAAAAATCTAAATCAAAAGAAGAGTCTAAAATTTGGAATGAAGTTATAAAAAAGATTAGTGCTGCATGTGCGATTGTTGGTCTATGTATAGGACTTGCAGCAGAACCAGAAAGTCAGGAGGCTTTCAATTAGACCGTATAACCTCTAATGTATATTAAAGTTAAACAGGGAATCGAAAGATTCCCTTTTTAATTCATATATTTATGCTAATTCATAAATTGTCATTTTATCAATTAGATAGCTTTTTTTGATAGTTTGGCAACTATGTCTAATAAATCATTTTGTATTTCTTCACTATTTGAAATTTTTTCTAATTCCGCAATTCTTTTTCGTGCGTTTTTTAATTGTTGCGTTGTTCGATGTGCAACCCATTTATAATTATGTAAATAGGCTATTTCGCCAGAAGTGGCCTTGCCAGATGAAGAGTGTAAAACCCCGTTTTTATCTATATACATATCGCCCCAACCATGACTATTTGGTAGATAACCTCGATACATAATATCAACTAATATTTTAACAGTGGGGCAGACGTTACCCGTTTTTAAATAGCGCCTTATTTGTCGAGACGATTTACCTAATGATTTTGCGGCTAGTTCATAGTCAGAAGAAAAAAGTGTATAAAATTGAATTTGAAAATCCTTAACCATTGTTTTAACTCCTTATTTTTGGCTAAGGCTGAAAAATAAAAGTATTGTCTTAACAATAGTATTAAACGATACAACGGCTTGGCTTAGCAAGGGGCGAACCAGCCATATTTTTTTAAATTTAGGGTATTTTGCCAGTTTAGATATGATGAACGAGTTTAGTTATGTAGTGGTTTAGCATCAAGGGGCAAGCCCCTTAATAAACCCCAAAAGTGCAAAATTAAAGTACAGCTTTAAACAGGCAGTCGGTGCTAACGGTCGCCCCTGCCTGCCTGTTTTAAAAAGCTTCTAAAATTATTTCTTTGTTTGAATATTGGAGAACAGGCATAGAACCAAGCAAATCAATTTTATAACCAAGACGCTCTAAATAGTCTTGTTTTAAAAGTCTAACAATAGGTTCTTCGACAGCTTTATCAGTCTGACGTTCTTCACCGTCAATAGTAAATGTTTGTGTATCTTTTTTAATTTGAGTATCACCAGTTACGCAATTAATCATGTGTTCGACATCAACCAAGTTACCACGTTTAATTATTTTATGACCTGCGTATTCATAAGATTTACAGAGTTTAGATAAAGGATGAATTACTTTATCAGTATACAAAACTTTTTTATCAGTCTGTTTTAAAAAGTTGGTTTGTGTTTGGGTTTGCTGAACTGGTAAGTTTTGCGTTTTTTTATCTTTGGTTTTATCAGTGCCTATGGGGTTAACATATAGGTTTTGATACAGGCCATAAAGACAAAGACCAATTATAGCGAGTACAACTAGGCCCAAAAAAAGTATAGGCGGCATTTTGAATCTTGAAGTATGTTCATCAGCAGACCAATAGACACCATAGTATGATTTATCACGGTTGAATTGCGTTTTTATACATAAATCCCTATCCCGTGGATTATCAGTATTAAATTGCCTGTCTTTTTCGAAGCGTGTTACACGCTGAGAGCCGAACAACTGATAATAGTGTACGTGTTTGTTAGTTGTCTTTTGTATGTGACTATCTAAAAACGTGTAATGCTGTGTGATTAAATGTATATCAAAACCACTATGTCTGTGAGTTTGAAATTTTGTATAGTGAAGCGGTCTTTTTGCACTGTTTGCTAAAGGTGGAAAATGGTCTTGACATTCATCAAAAACAGCAATAGCGCCATTAGGTAAGTCATACCAAGTATCAACTGAATGAGTCATCGTCCAGTGATAGTTTAAGAGTTTTAAACCGTCAATTGTTACATCATCAGCATTAGAAATATATTCTTCAAGCGGTTGTAGATTGGATTTTGGATAACAACGCTTACACCAACTAACAAACAAATCTATAGCAGCTGCGGTATCATATTGAGCATAACGACTAGACAACCACGGAAAATCCGACAATTCACAAAGTCTATTTTGTGAATGTATATCCTTGATTTTATCACTATATGTTTTTTGCTGTTTAGTACCTAAGACTTCCGGCCATATAACACCGTAAAAAAAACCTTGAAAGGAATTACAAACATCAATATCTAAAAGAAACGCTTTTATATTGTTATAAAATTTTGTTTTTTGAGTAGTTCGCGCATCTTGGCAAATTTCTTTAATCGTATTTAACGTTTTGCCTGCACCTGGGACACCAGTTCTTAAATAAATCATTGTGGCAGACCTTTAAATTTTAATGATTGTTTAGAACCAGAGCGAATACCTAGCAAAGTAAAGACAGCGGCATAAGTACCAAAAATGATAGAAACAGCTACATCAAATTGAGCGAGAGAAAGCACACCGATAAATTCCGCAGGCATTGCACCGACATAAGCACCCATTTGTTGGAATGCGTAGTCGATAGTGAAAGAACCGAGATTATAAACAACAACACCAAAGCCAGCGGAAAACAAAACTTGTATAACTAGGTGAGGTAAAAGCGCTGCAAGCGCTGTAAAAAAAGCTTGAATTAAAATAGGCATTACGCAGATAGTCCTCTAATTAAAATACGAGCTGAATGAATCCAAGAACCTAATACAAGTAGATAGCCAAACGCTTTTATTAGGTCGATTATGTGAGTGAAATCAAGGCAAAGTTCTTTACCAAATGTAAGAGAAATACATTTTTGTGCTTCTAAAGTCGCAGAAGGAATTAAACCAATGTAATTTTGACGATAATTTTCTAAATCAATAGTTTCAACAGGCAAATCATAACCTTCACCAGTTCCAATCCCAGTGCATTCTTCGGGAGTACCAACACAATCACCATCACCAGTACCACCACCATCACCAGTACCACCATCACCAGTACCACCATCACCAGTACCACCATCACCAGTACCACCACCAGTACCAGTACCAGTACCACTTTGTTTTGCAATTAAATCGTCTAACTTGGCTATTAATTCATCGTGTGTATAAGTTTGCTGTTTATTTTGATCAAGTTGTAGTTTGGCAACATCACGAACAACTTCAACTAATTTATCAGTGTTGCGCGTTTCAACATCAACCATCTTGTTATGCAAATCTTTTTCATTTTGAATAATATCTAAGCCAGAGTTTTCAACTTGTGCTTCAATGTTGCCCATATAACAGTTGGGATCAGAACCGTCACAGGTTTGTTTGTTAGCTTTGGGAGAAGGCGTATCATCAACTTTAGAATTATCATTATTAATTGTTGAATCAGGTACTAAATCTGATTCATCAGGTGGAGGTGTGTTTGCAGTACCGTCACAATTTAAAAAAGGCTGCCCATTATCAAGTAGTGAAGATACACACGAATCAACATCAGATAAATTAGCAATTTTTTTGTTGGGATCTAGATACGGAGCACAATGAGAACCTAATGATGTACCGCGTGAAGTGCTGGGACTAACAATTTGATCTAAAGTAACAGACACAGCGCAACCGTCATTACAATATACACCCGATTCTGAAAATGGCTCAGCATTGCCATATTTAACAACATACATTTCTTGAGTTTCGCCAGCTTCGGGACAATCACGAGGATGACAAATATTTGGATCGCCAATCATATGACTAACAGACTTTGGATAATAACCAACAGGACAAGTATCAAAAGATTCAAGGCACCATTTCTCTCCGTGAGAATCAACGTACTCATTTTTATGTTTGGGATGATTTAAAGGCGGACAACCCTCTTTATACAAATCTGATTTATAAAAACTTGCAAGCTGATTAGTACCACAAAAGCGTTGCGAATTATCAAAGTAATAAGATATTGAACCAGTACTACTAACTGATGAAGTAACGGGACAAGGCTGATCAGCAAAAGCTTGTTCTACTTTTTCTTTACAAGCTGCGGCTGCTCCATCTTGCATTTCAATTTTAAAACGATATGTAGACTCACAAAAATAAACTGGTTGTGCTTCAAGCTGTTTACGTGTGTACCAGTTCAAATCACTAGGCCAGTCGGGAGGAGGACTGGCAAAAGAAAAGGCACTTACAAGCGCCAATAAAAAAATTATCAATCGCATATAAGCGCCTTAAAAAATAAAACAAGCAGCTGGGAGCAAGCTTAGAATAAGATAAAGTTAATCATCAAATAAAATATACAGTACTAATAAACCAGAGAGTATTAGTACTGCGTCTGCGGTTAGCAGATACATAAATAACTAGTAATTAGTTAAATGCCATACCTTTAAGCCACTTCCAAACGATGGCTACAAAAGCAGCACCGAGTAATGCACCACCGATAATTGCAGCGTTAGTAGCAAAATCAGTTGTAAAAGTACCAGCGGCAGCAGTTGCATCAACAGCAGCAGAAGCAGTGCCAGCAGCCACAAAGCCAGCTAAACCAGCCATAATTTTAATTGCTTTATTCATAATAAAGATTTCCATTGTTAAAGTTTATTTAAAACCATTCGTCGGAGCGCTCTCCAACAATAGGCAAGTAACAAAGCACTGATTATTGGAGGCAATAAAACAGTGCTAAATGTCTCGTAAGTTAGAGCTATCGGCATTTCATAAGTGATAATTTCTAACTCAACGGGACAAATCTTTTCGACTGGCTCAACAGGGCAAACAGCTAAATATTTAGAGCCAGACATTTAATTAAGCCTTTGTGCTAACTGAGTGTAAGCGGAAGCCTTTCCAAGCCATTTGATTAACTACGTTTGAACCCTCGTAATATTCAAGATTAAGTAGGGCAGGCTTTAAACCCCATCCGTTAGGATCTGATTCAAGCTTTTGAAGTTGCTTATATTCTTCACCAGCGTATTGTTCAGCTGTGACTTTAACGTCAATAATTTGTGCAGGGTTTTTGGTGTGAAACTTAAACTTTGCACTAGGCGGCAAAGGTCGGTTATCACGGTCTGTATTGTTTACAACTTCTAAATCTGTAATTGCGCCTTCGATTTGCATTTTTATGCTCCTTAAAATTATTGGTTACAGTTAATGACACAAGTCCAAGTGCTGAGGGCTGTCGCCCTCAACATAAGGAATACAACTCGATAGAGCGTCATAATCTGCAAATAAACATTGATATTGTTCATCTTGACGAACGCACGATTCAATGAAATCTAGTTCTTGCTGTGATGGTCTAAATAGCAGATCCATTTCATAAGCTTCATCAATCCACTGAACAGCGTTAATCATTAATTTACGTTGTGTTTCTATTAGCTTTTTACTTGCAATGGTTGGTGAACCTTTACGAGTAATTACAACCAAAGCATCCCACATAACACCAACGGGGCGATTTACAGCTTTATCACCGTACTTTGTTTGAGAACGTGATATTTCACCTGTTATGGTGTCTATGATGTCTGGTATCTGATAATGAATGCGACATGTTTGATCTTCGCGTTTAACTTGAATACCACCCATTGCGATACAGAAC
>NZ_JBFKMX010000167.1:0-6704 GCF_041629635.1 Pseudoalteromonas sp.
AGCAACGATATTGCTATTGGCTATGAAGCGCTTGAAGCAATGATCATCATGCTATCACCAATTACACCACACGTATGTCATGAGCTTTGGTTAAGCTTAGGTAAAGACGGTGATGTAGTTGATGCACCATGGCCAACAGTTGATCAATCAGCAATGGTTGAAGACGAAAAGCTAGTTGTTGTGCAAGTTAACGGTAAAGTACGCGGTAAAATTACTGTGGCTGCTGATGCAGACCAAGAAGCAGTAGAAAAAGCAGCGTTTTCTGAGCCAAATGTGACTAAGTTCACTGATGGTTTAACTATCCGTAAAGTTATCTTTATTAAAGGTAAATTACTAAACGTGGTTGCTAACTAATGTTTGCACCACGCTTTTTACAAAACACAGCATTATTGCTGTGTTTTGTATTACTCGTTGGCTGTGGTTTTAAACTGCGTACCGCATCTGTGTTACCTGAAGATTTACAAAACTTGGTGGTAACTGCAAACAACCCTGATTCGCAACTGTTTGCCGAGCTGCAAAAAAGCTTAGCGTTAAGTAATATCAATACTACGGATGAATCACACGCAAGTGCTGAACTCAAACTACTAAATGATTCATTGACGCGACGCACCTTAAGTTTGTTTCCAAATGGTCAGGTTGCTGAACACGAGCTTATTTATACCGTTCGCTATCGACTTATCCGCGATCAACAAAAGCCAATTACCAACAGTTTCGAGCTCACCCGTAATTATCAGGATGACCCAGATAATGCACTGGCAAAATCGCGTGAAATGGAGCTTATTTTAAGCGAGTTACGAGCTCAGGCGAGCAACTTAATTATCCGTCAACTTGGCCAGTATTAATGCGCATTTACCCAAATCAAGTAGCAAGTAATTTAAAACAAGGCTTAGCGCCTTTTTACTTACTGTTTGGTGAAGAAGCATTTTTACTAAATGTGGCAGCCACTCAGATAAAATCAGCAGCGAAGTCGCAAGGCTTTGATGAAATAATCCGTTTTGCTGTATCGCCGCAGTTTGACTGGCAAGAAGTGTTACAAGAATACGCCAGCTTATCACTCTTCTCCAATCGCAAAATAATTGAACTTGAGTTAGGCGACAGTAAACCCAATGCTGCTGCCAGCAAATTATTACAATCGCTCGCACAAAATCCGAATCCTGATTGCATTTTAATGCTTAAAGGTGAAAAAGTTGGCAGCGATATTCAGCGTGGTGCATGGTTTAAAGCTTTTGATAAAGATGGCATTTTCATTCCTTGTTATGCATTGCAAGGTAACCAGTTATTTGCTTGGTTAGATCAACAATGCCAAAAACACCATTTACAACTTACAGCTGATGCTAAATCTCTGCTGGTCGAATACAATCAAGATAATTTATTTGCAATTGCGCAAGAGCTCGAGAAACTCTCATTGCTCGGTTTAAAAGGCAGTATTAGTGCTGAGGCATTAGCGCCGACTTTAGTTAATCAGTCGCGTTTGGATGTTTTTGACTTAAGTGATGCATTGCTTAAAGGTGATAGTGAGCAAATCAGTAAAATTGTACTCAAACTAAAACAAGAAAATGTTGAGCCAACCATTATTCTATGGGCACTTGTTAGAGAGTGCGAAAGCTTAGAGGCAATGGCTCGCGCAGTATCTCTTGGTGATAGCATCAGTAATGTATTGCAGCAGTTTAAAGTTTGGAAAAACAAACAAACACTTACTGAACGTGCCCTAAGACGTATTGATCAATCACAGCTAAATGCAATTATGACGGCACTGGCTGAATTCGATTTAGCCTACAAACAACACCTGCATATCGACGCATACCAACATTTGCTGCATATTTCATTGATGTTTATTGGTCCACTGCCCTTTGCAGTACCTTTCAATAATAAAGTCGAACAATACGCAAATCTATGATTGTTATTTTAGGTGGCACTTTTGACCCTATTCATTCGGGTCACCTCGCCTTAGCCAAACAAGCAAATCAGTTACTTAAGCCAGACAAAGTGCTTTTTATGCCATGTAAGCAACCTGTGCACAAAGCAACTTCTGGTATTACTAGCGCACATCGCATTAATATGATTAATCTCGCGATCCAAAATGACGCTAATTTTGCTATTGAATTACGTGAAATAAACCGTGACACTCCAAGTTATGCCCTTGAAAGCTTAATTAGTTTTCGCCAACAATACCCAACTGAACCAATCTTCTTTCTGATTGGTATGGATTCCCTCAATACCTTACACACCTGGTTCAAGTGGCAAGAATGCCTAGCCAATAGCAACTTTTTAGTATTTCAACGCCCTGGTGAAACCTTCCAGCCTGATCCTCAAGTCGCGCCCTATATCCAAGGAAATATAAACGACTCACTAGAGCAGCTACCGCTTGCAGGTCATATTTATTTAGCTCAACATCAACAAGTCGCCATATCATCATCAGAACTACGTTCAAATCTTATGCAATTGAAAAATGATTTCTTGCCAGAAGCGGTTTCTGACTACATAAAACAGCATCGTCTCTACCAATAAACCCGCTAGCCGTGTTAAAATTTAACAATTACACGAAATAAACCAGTTACTAGGAAATATTTTGGATCCACGCGAGCTATTAGACTTTGTTATCGACAAAGCAGACGATATTAAAGCTGTTGATATTACCACTCTTGATATGACAGAAAAATCTTCAATTACAGACTATATGGTAGTGTGCTCAGGTACCTCTAAACGCCACGTACAATCAATTGCTAACAATGTTGCACTAGAAGCAAAAGCACAAGGCATTGAAATCATCGGTACCGAAGGTCAACAAGAAGGTGAATGGGTACTGCTTGATCTTGGTGATGTTGTACTGCACGTGATGCAAGAAAGCGCGCGCGATTTTTATCAGTTAGAAAAATTGTGGAGCTAATATTGTGCGCATTCAGCTAATTGCTGTTGGCACAAAAATGCCAGCTTGGGTTGAAACTGGTTTTCAAGAATATCAGCGTCGCTTTCCACGCGATATGAGCTTGGAGCTAATCGAAATCCCCGCTGGCAAACGTGGCAAAAATGCCGATATTAAGCGCATTTTGCAACTAGAGGGTGAGAAAACACTCGCAGCCATTCCTAAAGGGAACAAAATAGTTACTTTAGAGGTCACAGGTAAAGCACTTGATACCCACCAACTCGCCAAAGAAATGAGCAAATGGCAACTGGATGGGCGCGACATCAGTTTACTTATTGGTGGTCCCGAAGGGCTTGCTCCTGAATGCATTGCAGCTTCAGAGCAAAAGTGGTCGTTATCAAATTTAACACTGCCACATCCGCTGGTTCGAATTATTGTCGCAGAAAGCTTGTATCGTGCATGGAGTTTGAATAATAATCACCCGTACCATAGAGAATAAGAATAAAATCAAATAGATGTTAAAACAACGCGCTACTATCAGGGATCATTCAGCCGAGGCTAATTTAGTCGCTCGTCGTGCGTTTGTGGCATTTATATTTGTTTTGATTGTGGTCGGCATTCTATTTGTTAACATCTTTAATTTACAAGTTAATCAGTACCAAAGCTATCAAACACGCTCCAACGAAAACCGCATTAAAGTCATTCCTATTGCACCCAACCGTGGCTTAATTTACGACCGAAATGGTGTATTACTGGCGGAAAATCGTCCGGTGTATAATCTGGAAGTGATACCGGAAGAAACGGAAAACCTCGATAAAAGTCTTAAAGAAATTGCTGGGTTATTTGATATTACGTCAGAGCAGCAAGAGGATTTTCTAAAAAGCATTAAACGTAAACGCCGCTTTAAAAGTCAAATTCTTAAATCACGATTAACGCCAGAGCAAGTTGCTCTTTTCTCAGTTAATCAACATAAATATCCCGGCTTTAGTGTTGAAGCACGCTTGGCACGCCATTACCCTTATGGGGATGCACTAACACATGCTCTTGGCTATGTTGCAAAAATAAACAAAGGCGAACATCTTGAACTGGAAATACAAGGAAGAGATGTTAATTATCGTGCCACACGCGATATAGGCAAGCTCGGTATCGAAAAATATTATGAGGAAATTCTTCACGGTACTGTTGGCAGTGAAGAAGTTGAAATCAACAACCGTGGTCGAATTTTAAGAACCTTAAAATCAACTGCCCCCGAACCAGGCAAAGATCTCATTCTAACTTTAGATATTGGGTTGCAACAAATTGCCCAAGCTGCGCTGGACGGTGCACGCGGTGCTGTTGTTGTGATGGATGCCCGTGACGGTGGCATTCTAGCGTTTTATTCCAATCCTAGTTATGATCCTAATCTATTTGTCCATGGCATTAGTGGTGCTGACTACAAAGCCCTGCTTAATCCAAATAGACCGCTTGTTAATCGTGTAACCAAAGGTGTTTATCCACCAGCTTCAACAATCAAACCGCACCTCGCTATTCTTGCTCTGGATGAGACTGTTGTAACAGAGCATACGCAAATGCATGATCCTGGGTTCTTTAAACTACCGAAAGCTGAACATAGATGGCGCGATTGGAAGCCATGGGGGCATGGGAAAGTGGACGTTTATAAAGCTATTGAAGAAAGTTGCGATACCTACTTTTATGAAGTGGGCTATCGCCTAGGAATTGATAGAATTAGTGAATTTATGTACCAGTTCGGCTTTGGCCAACTCACTGGTATTGATATTTTTGAAGAGAAAACAGCTAATTTACCCTCTCGAGAATGGAAAGAGGCAACATATAAACTACCTTGGTACCCTGGTGATACACCCAATATTTCTATTGGCCAAGGGTACTGGACCGCCACACCAATGCAAATAGCCAACTCCATGAGTGTAATTGTTAACAAAGGCCAGCGCTTTCAACCTCATCTTGTGTCTGCAACCAAATTAAGTGATCAAGTGCAAATTATTGCACGTGATGATAAACCTCCGATCCAACTTAAAAATGAGGCAAATTGGGATATTGCCTTGCGTGCCATGTACAATACCGTTCATCAAAGTAATGGGACTGCATACGACGCATTTTTTGGCGCACAGTATACATCAGGCGGTAAAACTGGTACTGCTCAGGTCAAAAGTATTGCTCAAGGTGAGCGCTATGATGAAGAGAAGGTTGATGAACGCCACCGAGATAATGCAATGTATGTTGGTTTTGCACCATTTGAAAAACCAGAAATAGTGCTGGCCGTTGCTGTTGAAAATACAGGCGGAGGCTCCTCTGTCGGTGCACCAATTGCGCGTACCCTAATGGACTATTATTTCTCAAATAAACCTGAATCACTGGTAGGTAAACCGTGAAAGCGCTTAATCACAATAAAACCATCTGGGATAGATTACACCTGGACTGGCCTTTGTTAGTCGCCATCCTGACTTTAATGGCTGGTAGCTTAGTGGTCGTTTATAGCGCCGGTGGTCAAAACATTGATTTAGTGATTCGACAAGCTACACGAATTGGCCTTGGTTTATTTGTGATGTTTGCCCTTGCACAAGTATCTCCAACAGACATGCGGCGCTGGGCATTGCCCATTTATATAGTCGGTGTAGCTTTGCTTGTTGCTGTCATCATGTTTGGTGTGTCCAGTAAAGGCGCGCAGCGATGGCTTTATATAGGAATTCGATTTCAGCCATCAGAAATAATGAAACTCGCGATGCCTATTATGGTAGCTTGGTACATTAGCCGCTATCATTTACCACCGAAATATCGCCATTTAGCGATTGGACTAGTTATCGTTGCCGTACCAACTCGTTTGATAATGAAGCAACCGGATTTAGGTACATCGATTCTTATTGCTAGTTCTGGTTTATTTGTCTTGTTTTTTGCAGGTCTTCATTGGCGTTTAATATTAGGTGCTTTGGCTGTTGCGCCTGTCGCTATTTATGGTTTTTGGCATTATGGTATGCACGGCTATCAAAAGACCCGCGTCTTAACCATGCTTGACCCTGAGAGCGATCCGCTCGGCGCGGGCTATCACATTATCCAGTCGAAAATCGCTATAGGCTCTGGCGGTGTCGAAGGTAAAGGCTGGACCCATGGTACACAGTCGCAACTAGAGTTTTTACCTGAAAGGCACACCGACTTTATATTTTCCGTACTGAGCGAAGAATTTGGTCTTATAGGTGTCACAATTCTACTTAGCCTGTATTTATTTATTATTGCTCGCGGTTTATTTATTGCCGTTAGTGCACAAGATGCGTTTGGCAAATTACTCGCTGCGAGCATCACCCTGACCTTCTTTGTTTACGTTTTTGTAAATATTGGTATGGTATCAGGATTATTACCTGTAGTAGGGGTTCCCCTTCCCCTTATCAGCTATGGCGGTACGTCCATGGTAACCCTGCTTGCGGGGTTCGGTATTATTATGTCTATTGCAACCCATAAGCGTATTTTGGTGAAATAACACAATGCAACACCTACTACTTTTGTTACTTTTAATATTTATCACAGCCTGCGCTCCATCAGGACGATACAATATGCGTCATGATGCAGCACCGTTACGGGCACCTTACCCCGAAGAAATGCGAGATGTTATTGTTACTTCAGAAAAGAAAAGTATTTCAGCCAGTCAGCCTTATGAAGTTCTTGGTAAACGATATATCCCGCTGCACAGTGAAGCTGGTTTTACTGAAACAGGCATTGCTTCATGGTATGGCCGTAAATTTCATGGCCACGATACGTCTAACGGTGAGCCTTACGATATGTTTGCTATGACGGCTGCACATAAGACCTTACCTTTACCCAGTTTTGTTCG
>NZ_JBFKMX010000168.1:0-6688 GCF_041629635.1 Pseudoalteromonas sp.
CAAATAACCAGTTAGCAGGAACGTTCGCACCTGGGTTTACAAACTTGAAGTAAATGATGTAACCAGCGGTGAACACAATACCTGCAATCATACCTGCAATCGCACCTTCTTTATTCATACGCTTAGAGAAAATACCCATTAGCAGCGTCGGGAAGAAGCTCGATGCAGCTAGACCAAAGGCGAATGCCACAATCGCGGCTACATATCCAGGCGGATTAATACCAAAGTAAGCAGAGATGGTAATCGCTATCATTGCTGCAAGGCGCGCGGCAATAAGCTCTTGTTTATCACTGATATTTGGATTCAAAGTACGCTTCAGTAAGTCGTGCGATACCGAGGTTGAAATAACAAGTAGTAAGCCAGCTGTTGTTGAAAGTGCCGCAGCAATACCACCAGCAGCAACTAATGCGATAACCCATGCTGGTAAGTCAGCAATCTCAGGGTTTGCAAGTACCATGATGTCACGGTCAATCTTAACTTCGTTTGCACTGTTAGGATCTTCCATTTTGCCTGCTGAATACTGCATTTTGCCATCGCCATTCTTATCTTCGAATGTGATTAAGCCAGTACGCTCCCAGTTTTTAACCCAAGTTGGTGCTTCTGCGTATTCTGTACCGCTGCCGTCTTTACCATTAATTGTGTCAATTAAGTTTACACGAGCGAACGATGCAACAGCAGGAGCTGTAGTGTAAACAATTGCGATAAATACTAATGTCCAAGCCGCTGAAATACGTGTGTCTTTTACTTTAGGCACAGTGAAGAAGCGAACGATTACGTGAGGAAGACCCGCAGTACCTACCATTAATGCAGCTGTAATTGCGAATACATCGATCATCGATTTAGACCCTTCGGTGTATTGGGCAAATCCGAGTTCGGCACTGAGTCCATCAAGCTTATCAAGTACATACATTCCTGAACCATCAGTTAATGTTGCACCAAAACCTGTTTGCGGTAGTACGTGACCTGTCATCATCAATGAGATAAAAATTGCAGGCACTAGGTATGCAAATACCAGTACACAGTACTGAGCAACTTGCGTATAAGTGATACCTTTCATACCACCTAATACTGCATAGAAGAATACGATTACCATACCAATGTAAACACCGGTTTCGATATCAACTTCTAAGAAGCGAGAAAATACAACACCTACACCACGCATTTGGCCAGCAATGTAAGTAAAGCAGATAAAGATTGCACAGATAACCGCTACCGTACGCGCTGTTTGCGAGTAATAACGGTCACCAATGAAATCTGGTACAGTAAATTTACCAAACTTACGTAAGTATGGTGCTAAACATAGGGCAAGTAGTACATAACCACCGGTCCAACCCATAAGGTATACACCACCGTCGTAACCTACGAACGAGATAATACCCGCCATAGAAATAAATGATGCAGCACTCATCCAGTCAGCAGCAGTTGCCATACCATTTGCTACCGGTGGTACACCACCGCCAGCAACATAGAATTCTTTAGTTGATCCCGCACGTGCCCATATTGCAATGGCAATGTACATTGCAAAGCTTGCACCTACGATGATAAAAGTTAGCGTTTGAACGTCCATTATTATTCTCCTTACTCGTCAACGCCGTACTTTTTGTCTAGCGCAGTCATCTTACGTACGTAAACAAAAATCAGGGCAACAAAGGTATAAATGGCGCCCTGCTGAGAGAACCAGAAACCTAATTTAAAACCAAAGAAACGGATTTCGTTAAGCGCATCGACAAATAAAATGCCGCAACCATACGCAACGACAAACCATACAGCTAATAGCTTTAGCACCAGCGAAAGATTCTCCGCCCAATATGCTTTGGCTTGGTCATTATCTTTAAAAGCCATTTTTATATCCCCTAGTCATGCAAAATTGCACGTTAATTAATCGTCATCATTGACTCTAGCAACGCAAACGCAAGATTAAAGTGCGACCTTAGTCGTAACATTTTGTTTACTTAAGTGGATAAGCAAAAACATTTGTGAACATTAGTTAAGCTAAAACGAGTAAAATTAAGGCTTTCAAGGGCATCAGAGTTACGTTTACGTAAACGTAACTAGTACTTTTTAGCAGTACGTACGACATTAGTCGAATATGTTTGGCAAGTTCCATATTGATTAAGTAAATTCAAGCATTTACTGTTATTTTATTGCTATGCACAGTTTCATCAAAAAATGATAAATTAGCTTAACTTCAGATAAGAAAAATAAGAGTTACTATGACAATCGCGCTAATTTTTGTTGCCTTAGCCTATATTGGCGTGCTGTTTTGGCTCGCCAACTGGGGAGATAAAACCACTGCTTTGGCAAAAAAGATTAGTCACCACCCATTTGTTTACTCTTTTGCGCTAGGTATTTATTGTACCTCATGGACATTTTACGGTGCAGTAGGAACCGCAGCTAACTCAGGATGGAGTTATCTGCCCATCTTACTCGGCCCATCGCTATTATTTCTTTTTGGCCACAGCTTTTTACGTAAAATGATTTTGGTAAGTAAAAAGCAGAATATCACGACCATTGCCGATTTTATTTCAGCGCGCTATGGCAAAAGGCAAGTTACCGCCATCCTAGTTACTTTTATCGCGTTACTAGCCACTATTCCTTACATTGCACTACAACTTAAAGCACTCAGTACCAGCTTTGTGCTCTTACAAAGCAACAGCGAAATATCAGGCAGCATGATGGCCTTAATGGGCACTCTGATTATGGCAATTTTTGCCATTTACTTTGGAACGCGTAAAGTGGATGTTACCGAGTACCGCTCAGGTTTAATGTTAGCTGTGGCGTTTGAGTCGATTGTAAAATTGATTGCACTCGCAGCAGTTGCGGGACTTTCATACTATGTTTTCACCAACTACCAAGATGGTATGTGGGATTACTTTGTAACGCAAATTGCTTTTGGTCAGTGGCAAAAAGAAGATTTTTTCAGTTTCAACTTTGTTGCACAATCATTGATGGCTGCCGCAGCAGTTATTTGCTTACCGCGCCAGTTCCATGTAACCGTAGTCGATAACCAAGATATCAATCATTTAAAAACCGCGCGCTGGGCGTTTCCACTATATTTATTACTTACCGCTGGGATTATTATCCCCATTGCAACTGCAGCTATGCACCCACAAATTGGTGGTAACGCGGCTGCTGATAGCTTCGTATTAGCGCTGCCACTAGCCCAGCAGAGCACCTTCTTATCAACCTTGGTATTTATTGGTGGTTTATCTGCTGCTACTGCGATGATTGTAGTGGCAACACTAACACTCAGCACTATGATCTCAAACGACGTGGTGCTGCCACTGATGCTGCGACGTAAATTTAAACGTAATTTAATAACCACCAGCTACAAACGCCGTATTTTGTTAACTCGTCGTTTAACCATTGCGGCCATTTTAGGGCTCTCTTATCTCTACCAACAGTTATTTGGTAACCAAGCCGCCCTTGCCAGTATGGGGCTTGTGGCATTTTCCCTCGTAACCCAGTTAATACCTGCTGTTGTTGGCGGACTTTATTGGCGTAAGGGTCATGCAAATGGTGTGTATGCAGGCTTACTAGCGGGCTTTGCCTGTTGGATGCTATTTTTAATGCTACCGCTTTTTGAAGGGGGCGTCATTACTAATACCACGATGCAGCAAAATGTGATTACACAAGGTACTTTTGTCGCACTCATCGCTAATATAATTTGTTATATTACCTTCTCACTTGGCGCTAACGAACGCTTGGTTGACCGTATGCAAGCAGCTGCTTTTGTAAATCCAAAAGAGCAGTTAAAGCTGGTTAAACAACACAATAAGCAGATTAATGCGACGGTATATGACTTAAAAGTGTTATTACAAACCTTTTTAGGTATTCAACGTTCTAAACAACTAATTGTGCGTTACACCATGAAGCATGACTTTGCCGATGATAACGATACGCCCACACCTGACTTTGTCGACTTTTGTGAGCGCGCTCTTACTGGTGTACTTGGTGCATCTTCTGCTCGAGTATTAATTGGTGCGGTTATTTCTGGCAAACAAATGGCGTTTGAAGAAGTCGTAAACTTCTTTGATGAAACCACTCAAGCCATTCAGTTTAACCAAAACTTACTATTTACCTCACTGGAAAATCTCAGCCATGGTATTTCCGTTGTTGACAGAAATTTAAAACTAGTTGCTTGGAATAGACGCTACACCGAGCTCTTCGAATACCCAGAAGGCTTTTTAGAAGTAGGCCAGCCGATTGAAGAAGTGATTCGCCATAACGTGAGCAAAGGCGAATGTGGTCCAGGTGAAATAGCAGCGCAAGTAAATAAACGCGTGCAGCACTTACGCAACGGCACATCGCATCACTTTATTCGCCGCAGACGCAACGGCCAAGTAATCGAAATGATTGGTAACCCACTGCCCGATGGCGGCTTTGTAACCTGCTTTTCCGATATTACTGCGCACATAGAAACGCAAAATGCACTGGAAGAGGTCAATATTGACCTCGAAAATCGCATTGAAGCCCGCACTTTAGAGATTCGCTCGATCAATGAAGATTTAGAAGCTCAGATTGAAAAGCGCATTGAAACCGAAGCACAACTTAATCAAGCAAAACTTGAAGCAGAAAAAGCGAATGACAGTAAAACACGCTTTTTAGCGCTTGCTTCGCACGATATTTTACAGCCTCTAAACGCTGCTAGATTATATTTAGCGGCGGTTGACCAAAGCGAGCTTTCAGATAGCAATCTCAGTACCATGGAAAAACTGGGTGATAGTTTAGATTCAACCGTGCACTTAATGTCAGGATTACTTGAAATAGCTAAGTTAGAACAAGGCGCAATGACCCCTACCCCGCGACACTTTCCTATTAACGACATTTTAGGGCCGCTCAGTAACGAGTATGTTATTTTAAGCAAGGAAAAAGGCCTTAACTTTAAAGTACGCAACAATGACGCAATCGTGCATGCAGATACCACCTATTTACGCCGTATTATTCAAAACTTGGTATCAAATGCAGTGAAATACACAGAAACAGGTAAAGTACTGGTTGCCTGTCGTAAGCGTAAACATGAGTTACGAATTGAAGTATGGGATACCGGCCCAGGCATCAGTGAAGTTGAACAAGCAAAAGTGTTTAATGATTTCTACCGCATTCAAAACAACGACAATAAAGGCCTTGGTCTAGGGCTTGGCGTGGTAAAGCGTATGGCTGATATGATGTCATTAAAGCTCGATCTAAAATCAACGCCCAATAAAGGCAGTTGTTTTGCAATTGAAGTGCCTTATGGAGACATTAAATCAGTCCAAGAGAAAACATCCAAAAAAGTCATCCTTGATAATAAACAAATGCTTAATGTATTAATTGTTGATGACGAGCAAGAAAACTTAGATGCCATGGGTGCCTTAATACGCAAATGGGGTTGTGAATACAGTGCCTTTAATGCTGTTGAAAATGTTCTGACGTTTGCTAATGAAAACGAGGCTCCTGACTTAATTTTGATGGATTACCAACTGAGCCATGAATTGGATGGCGTCTCGCTTATTGAAAAGTTAAGAACGCACTGGCAAAGTAAAATTCCTGCGGTACTCATCACGGCAGTACGCGATGATGGGTTAAAACGCAGTACCAAAGAAAAAGGCATTCACTATTTGAGTAAGCCAGTTAAGCCTGCAAAGTTAAAAGCGCTAATAAAACACACCAGCCGGTAATTGAATCATTTAGGTTTCAGACGGTTACTTCTGAAACCTAAATTCTAAGCATTACAATTAAAACTGGTAGTTAACGCCGATAGCAAGTGATGTCGAGTCAAGATCACCCATATCAAAATACTGATCACCTGCATCCATTCCTAAACCAAAATCCCAAACGTATTGCCAACCTGCTTCTAAATCTGAGTCATCCAGCAATAACTTGTCGTCTCGCGAAATTTCATAATCATAAAAATTAGCACCGACTTTCGCGTATAAACTGTTTCGCTTTAAAAGCGGCACAGCGGCTTTACCTGCAAGCACTAAATTTGTTACTTCTAGTTCATCTGCGCCAATATTAAACATTGAGTCATTGCGGTCGCGGCAAGTAAAGCCATTATCAATAATCTTCATATTCTCAGTCACTTGCAGCAATACCAAAATTAAATCCCACTTCAAATGACAGTGTTTGATTGAATTTATAGTTGTAGTAAGAGTAAAAGTAAGTGTAATCCTCATCAGGTGAACTCTTAAGCTCAACATTACCAACAGCAACTTTCCCGCCAAAAGTATGCCTTTTAAGTTCTGTTTGCTCTGCGATATTTGCAAACACGGCTGTTGATGAAATAAGAGATACAACGGCTAACATGCGCGCTATTTTAGAAACTGCCATTTTGTGCTTCCTTTTCAAAAATAAACTAAGGCTAGTAGAATGCTTAGTAGCGAAAATATGTAGGCATTTGTCAGAAATGGTTAGCTAGTTTTAACGCAAAAAAACGAAAAATTATAAAACAAAATTTACTGAAAATACCCTCAAACCATTTATTAATATTTTTTATTGATTACATAATTAAAATATATAAATATACACCCATTACTTTTGCTGTCTGGAACGAGGAACCATGAAAAAAGTACTGCTGGCAGAATGCCCTGATGAACCAGGCCTTATCGCTAAAATAACTAATCTCTGTTTTGAGCATAAGCTTAATATTATTCGCAACGACGAATTTGTAGACCGTGAAAACCATCGTTTTTTTATGCGCACCGCA
>NZ_JBFKMX010000169.1:0-6599 GCF_041629635.1 Pseudoalteromonas sp.
GTCTGAAGTAAGAAATAAAGATTCTAAAACTGTGGCCAAAATTAGTTGACCACTACAAAGTACCACTTCTTAAGGATGAGAAGTCATGGCGGTTCCAAGAAAACAACAAATCAGTCTGGTTGATACACCTTTCTATCATTGTATTTCGCGTTGCGTAAGGCGTGCCTTTTTATGTGGCGAAGATAAAGTCACTGGGCAGTCGTTTGAGCATCGTAGGGCTTGGGTTGAAGATAAATTACTTGAGTTGACCAAGGTGTTTTGTATTGATGTTTGTGCTTATGCCGTAATGAGCAATCAGCAAAACATCTGGAGTGTTTTACAACAGCGCAAGCTGGCCCGAAGGGCGTAAGGCAGGATGCCTGAAGTACACTCACATTGTATTGTGTGTCGATGAGAAAAAAGCAAAGCGGTTAAAGCAAAAAGCCATCATTATTCGTTGGCATAAATTGTTTAAGGGTAATTTGCTTACGCAAAAATACTTAACTGGTGAGCAGCTAAACCCATCTGAGCAATTTACACTTGCTGAAATGACTCAAGTTTTCCGCAATCGGCTAATGGATATTAGCTGGTTTATGCGAGTGCTCAATGAAGATATTGCGCGTAAAGCTAATTTTGAAGATAACTGTACTGGTAGGTTTTATTCGCTGCCATCCATGGCGCTCACCCTTCGGGCTGCCTAGCGGCATTCAAACTTTTTCCCTAAAAGTCTGTGGGAAGGCCGCTTTAAATCCCAAGCATTACTGGATGAAGCTGCACTTGCAGCCTGTATGGCATACGTTGACCTAAATCCAATACGAGCAAAGATTGCAAACACACCTGAGGGTTCAGAATACACTAGCATTCAACAAAGAATAAAATCAGCGTTAACAGGTAAACAACCAAAACCACTTATGAAATTTATTGGCAACCCAAGAAAGCACATGCCAAAGGGATTGCCGTTTGAACTAAAAAGTTACTTAGAACTTGTTGAGCTAACAGGGCGTATTCTTCGAGAGGATAAACGCGGTGCAATCCCAAGTGACACACCACATTTATTGAACCGTTTATCAATCACCCCTGAAAATTGGCTAAAGCTCACTACTCAATTTACCAAAGCGTTTCATGGTGCAGTCGGCAAACCAGAACATTTAATTGATTACTGCGAGCACTTAGAAAAGAAGCGACGACCTAATGTGGCCAATTCTATAAAATTACTTGCTTAATTATCTTACCACTCAAGAGTGGCACCTCCCTTACAGGCAGTGACGTTTAGTAGGGCATTGCCTGCTATTACTATTTCTACATAAAATCCGTATTTATTATCAAACCTTTCGAATCTTCAATTTTTGACAATGAAATCGCAGTGCCATTTGTTGGAGTGTTTCTAAGGTAGATAAAAGCTAATAACAAATCATCTACTTAAACCAATGAGTTACCCAATATGCCCTATTTTGATGTTTATTTAGAATCTAATCATCTAGATTTTAAGAGCTTTTTTTATTACCCTGTTTCGCGTTTAGAAACTTTTCCAGGCTATTGGCTGCTTAAATGATAATTGTCATAAAACATGGAAAGTAATAAGAGAAAGTATTTTATGAAAACGGTGATATGGCTTACTTTGGGCCTTATTTTTTCACTAAATTGTTTTGCTTCTAACCCTGAAGATATAACTACTTGGGGGCATATGGAAGGTAAAGTAAAAAGCGCAAATATCAAAGATTACGCCTTTCATGTCGCCAATGGAGAAGCGCATTTGGCTTACCAAGGCGAGGCAGGGCTAAAAAGTTTTGGTGCCGCAGGTATAGACTTTGATGCTGCGCCATTTGTTGGCAAAAAGCTGAAATTTTCCGCCGAAATCAAATCGCAAAATTCTGAATATTCTTCAATTTGGCTTAGGGTGAATGATTCGGAAAAAGTGATTGCGTTTGATAATGCTACCGAACGCAGCCTTATTGGCACTAAGGACTGGACACTCTTTCAAGTTATACTGCCGGTAACCCATGGTGCAGAGCATATATATGCCGGTTTAATTCAAGGCGCGAAAGGGTCTATGTCGGCGCGCAATATTTCGTTTTCAGTAACAGATGAAGAAAGCACGGCAAATTATATTTATAAAAGTGATTACACCCTAAATTTAGACGAGTGGAGGATGGGCTTTTCTGATGTTGGAAAGTTTAAAGCTTGGTCAGAAAATGGTGTCGCGACAATTAAATGTATTAGTGATACCTACAACGATGAGCCGTTTGCCACTTGGTTTGAATATTTTGAACCAAGCCAATTTATTGGTAAACGAGTTCAATTTAGTGCTGAAATAAAAACCGAAAATGTCACTGAAGGTTACGCAGGGATTTGGATGCGGGTAGATGGCAAGCGCAAAAGCCTGCAATACGACAATATGAAAGATAGAGGGGTGAAAGGTACCACTGGTTGGCAAACTTACACTGTGGTATTGGATATCACAGATGAAAAGTCTAAGCATATTGCATTTGGTGGTTTACTCTCGGGGAACGGGCAAGTTTGGATACGCAACGTGTCATTTTCACCTGTTGGAAAAAACATTGCATCGACCAATATTTATAAAGGTGAGCAAGAACTTAATACTAATAACTCACATTTTAGTCAGTTTGATCTTGCCTTATTATTTGGCAGGCTTTTATATAATACGGCCAATAACTAGCAGCTAAGTGAAGTGAGATTAAAAAGGTTAGCAATACTTTAGCTAACCTTTTTCATTTATTAATTTGACGGCATCACGTAATAGTAATCCGCAAGTCCCTTTATAAATGGCCTTGCTCTTTTAAAGCAATAATAAATATTCTTGCTAGCTCGTAAGTAACTTTATTAAAGTCGCCAAACTTTTTAGTTTTAATATTAGCGTTAATGGCAACCGACATATTGTATTTAGGTATTACCATTAAAAAGCTTTGGGCACCGGCACTCACTCCGCCGTGGTGCATATAAATAAGCTTTTCAAAGCCTTCACCCAAATCTAATTCGTGGACACGCCAGCCAATACCATAACCTTGCCAGTTTTGTTCACCATTATTAAGCTTTTGCACTGTCCAAAATTCATTGCGTACTTGCTCACTGACAAAGTCATTATTGATAAAAGCTTGGCCTAATGTGACTTAGTCTTGTGAGGTAGATATCCAAGCGCCACCTGCTAAGCGATGACTTAAATCTACATGCATCCATGGTTTATATAATGTTGGCGCATTATGATCACGCCAGTAAAACTGAGCCAAGTTTGGTATCTCGCGATTTGGCGCTTCAAAAGTGGTACTGGTCATATCGAGTTTATCGAAGACATTTTCTTGCATATAGCACGGGTAACAGCGCTTGGCTGCACCTTGCATAACGGCGCTGAGTAGAACAGTACCTAGGCTTGAGTACTCAAATTCTTCATTAGGGGCGAACAATAACTCGCTTTCATCAAACAATGTAAGCGCTTGGTTTACATCTGTGTAGTGCTCATCTGCAGTAAGGGTATCGAGCATACCAAAAAGAATCAATGGGGTCAGGTCTTGCATTGTGCACAGCTGACCCAGCGGCTTGGTTTGTAGTGGTATAACGCATGATGACAAAATCAGAAGAGAAATCTTGGCTAAAAAGCACAAAAGAAAACATGGAAATAATGTGTTCGGGTATTTAATAACACCCGGGCATAGCTACCTTTTAGAGATATAGCCTGTTAATGCATAACTAAGAAACCACCCGCATTTAGCGTATTAATGCAAGTGGTTATTTTTTATTGGTGGCATATTGTTGTGTTAGTTTGCAATAAAACACGGTGATTCTGTATCACCAAATTTCTTTGTGTTTGCGTTTGTTTGCACGCTTATTGCCAGTAAAATCCACTTCATTAAAAAAGCCGATAAAAGTAAATAGCGCTACCCACAGTACCCATAAGTAATTAGGTGCAGTCACTAGGTTAATTAGCGTAAGGCCAATTAATAGAGGTAAATGTCTTAAGCTGTATTCAATAAAATGTTTAATTACGTTACTCATGGTGTCTCTCCTTGATTAGTTGTTGTAAATATAGTGGCAGAGAACACGCCCCATAACAGCTAGCAATTGTCATCAATTTACTATGACAATTGTCATAAGTTGACAGTGATTAACAGCCGGAGAGTTGGAATAAATTAAGGTAAACTGAGAATAATTGGGCTTTAGCCTTGCCTTAAACGGCAAAGACAAAAGCCCATAGGTGCAAGTTAAAGTCGCTCTATACGAAAGTTATCCATATTGGGTGTGCAATCCCATTTAGCATTACGTTCATTTGATAGCTTTCTGGCATCCCATTCTAAACCACAAGTTTGTCCACTTGCTTGGGTAACAATGTGAGTGAGATTAGCGTCTTCAACCAGCCACAAGGTGATCAAATCGCCCGATGAATTTTCATCAAATTTCGCATTGCGCTCATTCGACGATTTAGACGAATCCCATTCCAATGCCCCTTTTCCGCCTTGTGCTACAAGGTAACCACTTACTATTAATTTGCTTTCATCGCTTGTTACGTCGGTAACCGTCAAGGCCATCGGATCTGCATTGCCGCTGCAATCCCATTTTGCGTTGCGCTCATTAAAAAAGCGATTATTGTCCCATTCCAGCCCACAGGTTTCACCGTTTACTGTGGTGGTAATTACTACAGGGTAGCTTTGACCAATGTCTAAATGTGAGTGTTTGGTTAAATAGCGGTTTTGCACATTATTAAGCAGCGAATTAAGCTCAGCGCCTTGCCCTTTATTATAAATAGTGCGTACTTCGTCTAATGTGAGTGCACGGCGCCACACCGCAAAATCGTCAAGATCCGCTTTTAGGTTATAGGTGTAACTGCCTGTGCCGTCTTGGCCAATATTCCAATTCAGTTCCGAGTTGATATCGCCGACATTACTGATATCACCTGCGATAATATGAAGTTCGCCTGTTGGACTACCAGCATACATGGTGGCCAAACCTTTTCGGTCAAATGTGGCAACCAATAGCCACCAACCGTTAAAGGAATAGTCAATCGGATCGATGTCTTTTCTATCCGCACTGGATGACGCGATATTAATGCCAAAATCATCGCCATTGCCTTCGTTTGCCAATAACAAAGTACCGCGGTTTGCACCACTCGCCCAATTTTTATTGCCAACAATTACAGGATCACCTGATTGATCGCCACTTACTCTAAACCAAGTCATTAAGGTAAAATTTGTGTCTTTACCAAAGTCCAATTCGCTCGGTTTACCTAATGTCACGTATTCTTGGTCGTCATTGAGTTTCATATATTGACCAAACTTACCGCCAGCCTGAAGGCTCGGTGTGCCACCTGCTACCTGAGCATGCAGTTGATTACCCGATGCGTCTTGATAGTTGCCATCAAATGGCAAATAGGTAGTGAGATCTTGTTGCATTCCTTTGTCATTTTTAGGGCGAATATTTTGCCCCTGCACAATGCCATCCATGTTTGTTGGTACTGCTAACCCATGGTGGGCTAAGGTTGTGGGTGCGGCATCGTAATTGTGAGGAATGCCCGCTAAATAACCTTGTTGCACGGTTTTAGAACTTACTAAAAATGGGATAGTGTAGTTATCTGCTGCATGAATACCATGCGATGAACCTCTGCCACCATGATCCGACGTTAATACGATTTGCCAATCTTCATTGGCAAAGTTAGGTCGGTTTTTAATGGCTGATAGCACATGGCCAATTTGGCTATCAACGTCTTTAATTTCATTTACATAACCATCATCAGATGCGGTAAAACAACAGGCATGGCCTGCACCGTCTACATCATCTAAAAATAAAAAGAGGGCATCTACATCACTCCCTTGTGGCCAATTCGATGCGCTGAAACTACCACTTATAATGTCGACCGCATTTTGTGTATTGGTTGTGTCATCTGCATCAATTTTGATATCGGCAGAGTTAGTGATTTGCATATCCGTTCCCCAAGTAACGAGATAGGCGGTGTTGAGTGACGGGTTTGATTGCTCTAGCAGCGTTAAATAATGCGGGTAAGTGACATAATTACCACCGCCAACATTACTGTTATTGGTTACGCCACTTTTTGTCGCTGTAACTCCCGTCATAATGCCAACATGGTTTGGACCACTGTTTGGTGCAGCATCTGTCATGGTTTGGGCATAATGTGCAAACGCTGTTTTGTAACCGTTTGCCCATGTGCCATTAATTACCTTATCAAGATTGGGCGTGTGCGCATTTTCAATACCATCACCGCGTAAGCCGTCTACTGCAATCAGTAATGAATGAGTACTGGCAAGCGTTGGGGTTGCCAGCCCCAAAGTTGTTAAACAGAGTGATGTTTTTAGTATCTGTTTGAGTGTTTGGCAAACCGATTGTGTGTTTGTTTTCATTGATTTTCCTGTTAGCTTATTAGTATTTTATTTGGTCTAGACCAGTTAAATCATAAAGCTAACATGTGACTGTTCAGTGATTTGTCTGTGACAACGGCATAACGTTTTGGTTAAAAATAAATCAAAATGTCATCATGTCGTTGTGTTGCTAAAGTCAATGCATGGCCAAAAACCAAATGGGTGACCCCATGACCATTGATCTGACGGGTGCATTCTTCGAAAGGATAAACGAGGATCAATCCCTAACGTCACACCACA
>NZ_JBFKMX010000170.1:0-6559 GCF_041629635.1 Pseudoalteromonas sp.
AGAACTGGAGCGAGTAACGAGGTTCGAACTCGTGACCTCAACCTTGGCAAGGTTGCGCTCTACCAGCTGAGCTATACTCGCATCACGATATGCATTTTTTATGGTTGGAGCGAGTAACGAGGTTTGAACTCTTGATATTAAAAGTTCGACCTTGGCATAACCAAGTACCTATTAACACTTTCCAAAATTTGGAGCGAGTAACGAGGTTCGAACTCGTGACCTCGACCTTGGCAAGGTCGCGCTCTACCAGCTGAGCTATACTCGCATCACATAATGCATTTTTGAATGATTGGAGCGAGTAACGAGGTTCGAACTCGTGACCTCAACCTTGGCAAGGTTGCGCTCTACCAGCTGAGCTATACTCGCATCATCATGCAGTTTTAAGATTAAAACCTTCTGGTTGTTTTAATCTATTGTATAAAAAAATTCTTTTTAGAATTTTTTTTAAATTTGGAGCGAGTAACGAGGTTCGAACTCGTGACCTCGACCTTGGCAAGGTCGCGCTCTACCAGCTGAGCTATACTCGCACTCCAATCAGCTTTTTTTAGCTTGGCATAAGCACAACTTAAGTTGCGGTTATTACCTCGAGCAGCCGAACTGTACTCGCATTCCTATGCTTAAAGCCTTTTATCGTCTAAGCGGGGCGTGATTTTACATAAAGAAATTAGCTTTGCAAGCAGCAAAGCTAAATTTTTTTAAATTTTAAAGATATTTTGACGATATACACGTAATTCAGCGATTGACTCTCGAATATCGTCCAGTGCTAAGTGCGTGCCTTGCTTTTTAACAAGGTTAAGCATATCTGGCGACCAACGTCTAACTAGCTCTTTAATTGAGCTAACATCAATGTTGCGATAGTGAAAGTAATCTTCTAATTCACGCATATAGATATTTAAAAAGCGTCTGTCTTGGCCTATTGAATTGCCACACATAGGAGAAACACCTTTTGGTACCCATTGTTCTAAAAAGGAAATAGTTTCACGAATTGCCATTTCTTCCGTGTGTTTACTTTTTCTAACGCGCTCAGTTAACCCTGAGCTAGCGTGCTGGTTAGTACACCACTCATCCATACCTGCTAATACATCATCCGTTTGATGTACCGCAATAACAGGGCCTTCAGCTAGCACATTCAACTCAGAGTCTGTTATTACTGTAGCAATTTCTAAGATGCGATCTTGACTTGGCTCTAATCCAGTCATTTCCAAATCAAGCCAAATTAAATTAGATTCATGAAAAGCCATATCTACCTAGCGGTGCTTTCCTTTCGATTTAATGAATTTGGATATATCATATTATGCTTCTTCAATAGATAAAACGCTTTTTTTAAGTGTTATTTAAGTTATAGGCTAAAAGTGGCAAAACGGAAAAAACTCAGTAAAGGTCAATCTCGTAGAATTAGCGCCAATCATCAAAAACGTTTAAAGCAAGCAAAAGGTAATCCGCAGGCAAATGAACAAACTTGGCAATCCGATAATCTTGGCCCGCAACAAGCTGCGCGCGTTATAAGCCGTTTTGGTCAGCATGCCGATGTAGAAACCACTGATGGCGATATTCTTCGCTGTAATATTCGCCGAACGATCAAAAGTCTTGTGTGTGGTGATAATGTTGTTTTTCGCCGCGCAAAAGTGAGCGATGGCGACTTAGCAGGCGTAATTGAACTTGTGGAAGAACGCACCAGCCAACTTACGCGCCCTGATTTTTACGACGGTGTTAAAGTGGTTGCCGCTAATATTGACCAAATACTTATGGTTTCTGCCGTTTTACCCGAATTTACACCCAACATTATCGACCGCTATTTAGTCGCCTGTGAAGATATGGGCATCGAACCTATTTTAGTTCTCAACAAAGTCGATTTACTCGATGATGAAGGCATTGAATACCTTGATGAAGTTCTCGATATTTATCGCGATATTGGCTACCAAGTGTATTTCATCAGTAATAAAACGGGCCAAGGCGTAGCTGAACTGAAAGCATTATTAAAAGATAAAAGCAGCATTTTTGTCGGTCAATCGGGCGTTGGTAAATCAACCTTAGTAAATAGCCTATTACCGGATGCCAATATTTTAACCCAAGAAGTTTCTGAAGTTTCTGGTTTAGGTCAGCACACCACGACCGTTTCTACACTTCACCATTTACCATCTGGCGGTGATCTCATTGACTCCCCGGGAATTCGTGAATTTGGCTTGTGGCATTTAGAAAATGACCGCGTAACTTGGTGCTTTAAAGAATTCCGTGAGTTCATTGGTGGCTGTAAATTTAGAGACTGTAAACACCTTGACGACCCTGGCTGCATTATTCGCGATGCGGTAGATGAAGGTAAAATTAGCGAATTACGATTTGATAGCTACCACCGCATTTTAGAGTCAATGGAAGATGGCCGCGCTGGTGCGCGCAATCCAAGAGTATAGAGTCATTCAACAACTTGATGTAAAATACGAAAAATTTTTTAGGGATACCACCACGTGAGTTTAGATAAATTCAAAATTGGCGCGCAGTACGCCATGCCAAAACACTTTATATCTCGCTTAGTTGGCAAGTTAGCAGCAGCTCAAGCTGGCAAGCTTACAACCAGCTTAATCAAAGGTTTTATTAAGCAGTATGGCATTGATATGAGCGAAGCCAAATATGAAGATCCTGCTCACTACAAAACCTTCAACGAGTTTTTCACTCGCCCATTAAAAGAAGGTTTACGCCCAATTGCTGAAGATAAACACATTATTGCTCACCCAGTAGATGGTAAAATTTCTCAGCTGGGGGATATTGTTGATGACCGCTTAATTCAAGCTAAAGGTCATGACTTTAGCTTACAAGCATTATTGGGTGGCGATGAAAATGTAGCTGCACCATTCCAAGGTGGTAAATTTGCGACTATTTACCTAGCGCCAAAAGACTACCACCGTATTCATATGCCAATTAGCGGTAAGCTACGCAAAATGGTGTATGTACCGGGTGACTTATTCTCGGTTAACCCACTCACCGCTGAAAATGTACCAAATTTGTTCGCACGTAATGAGCGTGTAGTTGCAATTTTTGATACTGAAATTGGCCCACTTGCCATGGTATTAGTTGGTGCAACAATCGTTGCTAGCATCGAAACAATTTGGGCAGGCACAGTAACACCACCTGCTGGCAAAGACGTATTTACATGGGATTACCCAGATAACGGTCATAACCAGTTAATTTTAAATAAAGGTGACGAAATGGGCCGCTTTAAATTAGGTTCTACCGTTATTCTTGCATGGGGCTCAGAAGTGGCTGATTTCCTTGATAGTGAAGTTGCTGGTACAGTAACGCGCATGGGTACGCCTTTCGCTAAAATCAAAAATAAAGAACAGAGCGAACAAGCTGAAGCGCCTTCTGAAGACTAATCAGCTTTAACATGAAAAAGGGAGCAACAGCTCCCTTTTTTAATGTTTTACTCGTGATCTTCTTATAAATGCACCTAAAGTGAGAACAAGCAAACCAAACAATGAGTTACTGCCAGATGAGTCCTTTTTAACATCATCGATTACTTTCGGCAATGGAACTGGATCTGGTTCTGCTTCAACCTGTAAATCTAACTCATAACGCGCTTCTTGCTCATGCTCATCAGTGATAATTAGCTCAACTTTATAGCTGCCCGCTTGTGAAAATGTATATGTAAATAGTTCACCATTTATTGATGAGCCTTCGGCATTCCAAGTATATGTTAATGTATTGCTATCAACATCCGTGCTGTCCGATGCATCAAACTCACACACTAAATAGTTACACAGGTGTGAAACAACCGCTTCAGGCGCAAATAACTCAGTGACATTAAAGTCCATAGCTAAGCTATTTGAAACACCAATAGAATTAGTCACAACAAGGCTTGCAGAATAACTGCCAAGCGAAGGCAACACATATGTCGCGCTCTCCCCTTCAAACACATCACCTGTGGAAAGTTGCCATTTGTAATCTAAACCACTCTCAGCATTTTCCACATTAAATTGGCATTTAGCACCGCTACAATTAATATTGCCAGCAACGCTTGGTGGGTTAGTGTCTATGCTGTGGGCGGTGATAGTACCCCAGTACCCCTCGCTGTCTTGAGCTTGTATATACACGGTCGCTTTTTTATTAATTAGCTCACGATCATTGACCATAATCTCAAACTGCTCAGTAGTGCTATTTGCATTGCCATCACTAAACGTCGCAAGTTGCGCATTGTTTTCAGAGACTAAATTGTTAATTGCATATCTTACTTTAGTTATAGTATGTGTCGGCCAAGAGCTACTGTCTTTAAAACGTGTATCTGTAGCATTGGCTTTCAGCGCTATTTTCCCATCACCATTCAGCGCTAAATTGATATCTGTAATATCAGGTCCCTGAGAAAGTTGATAAGGGGCTCTTGTAACCTTAGCCGCATAAAGCAATGCCTTTAAGTTACTTGGCTTAATTAATGCGTTGTAGTGACTACACGATTGGAAAAAAGCGGTGCCTAACTCAAATGTGATATGCGCAATACCAAGTTCACCATATGCAAGATTATCTGAAGTACCATCTGTGGGATATAACCCCACCGATTGCATAGGTGTGTAGTTATTGAAATAAGCTAATTTTCGCCCTAATGATTCTAAACCTTTAGCATTTGGCGCTGCATCATAGCTGCCACCCCAAGGCCATAAAATAAGTTTACTATAGCTGTGAATATCTAAATATAGCCCTTGGGTATTTTCTGGCGCCGCATCACTAACGTTTGGTCCGCGTTGATCAGGAAAAATACTGCGAACATAATTTTCAACCGCAGCCACTTCAGGCTCTGAACCTGGACTATCACCTCGATATGTTGCAGCACAAGCATCCCCGCTTGAGCCGCCATCGACCGTGCCCCAACCAAAACTAAAGTTACGGTTTAAATCAACGCCAACACTTGACTCTACGCAGTGATTTTCGTTGACATTTTTACGCTGAGAAACCCCTGTTTCCGCAATTTTTCGTCCATCAGGGTTTGTTTGAAAGAGAATATGAATTTGCTGTGTTTCTAAAATCCAGTTGATATCGGCATTGGTTTCACGCTCGGCTAATAACTGTTTGGCAAAATCTAATGTCAGCGCGGCTGTTGCTAATTCTCGCGCATGCATGGCGCTTTGAATAAATAAAACAGGCGGATTAACTAAATCTTTTTTACCGATTTTTAAAACTTTTAAATCGTAGCCTTCTCCCTTATGTTGCTTTTGCCAAGAGTCGCCGATATCAACAAGTTCGGTGTACTGTGGATGCGCCGCAACTAAGTCGTCTACTTGCTGGATGGTTTCTTCAACCGTTGCGTAGCAGCTAAAACCTGGGATCCCCGTGCTGTTGTTAGTCAACTTATCAAAGATGTTTTGTTGCTTTGTTAAAAATTGTTTTGCCAGATTATCTGCTGGTTGCAAGGTTGCACCAAAGCGTTTTAATAAGGATTGCTCTTTTTCGCTAAGCGTAAACAATACACCATTGGAGCGATCGCCAATTAAGTTATGGTGCAAACTTATTTTTGCTTTATTTTCAACATCCGTATTTGGAAAAGTGACTAAAAAATGTTGTGATTGTTGCGCATGCGCATTTGCCGCACAAAGCATTGCAGCAGAAATTAATAATGGTCTTAGCATGTTTCCCTCCAATAAGCTTTAACCTGAATTTAGATTATTAGCTTAAAATACCTAATCTGGGTAAAAACACAAATACCATAACGTTGAAAAATGTAAATGAAAGGTAGTTTTACGTAGAGTTGAACCGCTTTAAGCCGAATACAAATTTTGCCTAACACTTGTTACACACTGTACAGGTTTTTGACAATGCAAATGCAAAAGCGCTTTGCTTAAAACTACGAGCATCAAATTGTAAAAACTGTGGCAAGTTATCTTCACCCATCAGTAAAAGTATTGCCGCGATTGCCTGCTGTGCGCCAATTACACCTAACAGTGGGCTGATAACGCCTAAGGTATCGCAGTTTTGTGCACTACTTGCACCTTGGTTGGCAAACAAGCATTCATAGCAAGGTGCGTTATCATCTTTGTTATCGACAATACACAATTGCCCCTGCCAGCCCATTGCAGCACCCGAAACAAGCGGTTTAGCAAATAACTTAGCAAGGCGATTAACTAAATAACGTGTTTTAAAATTATCACTGCAATCGAGTACTAAATCACAATTTTCGATAAGCGCCTTGGCATTTTGCTCATCCAACTTTTCTGAGATTGTCGATAGTGATACTTGGTTATTCAGTGCCTGTAGTGTTTTGCCAGCGGCTTTACTTTTATTTTGCCCTATATGACTAATTTTATAGAGAATTTGCCGCTGCAAGTTAGACAGTTCAACCTCATCATGGTCAACTAAAGTCAACTGCCCAACACCCGAAGCTGCCAAATAGAACGCTGCAGGTGAACCAAGGCCACCCAAACCAATAATTAATACGCGCGCCGCTTTTAATTTAAGTTGCGCATTCTCATCAATTTCTGGCAATAGTAACTGGCGAGAATAACGAATTAATTCTTGGTTTGATAACGATAACATAGCTAGTTCAGCACATTCTCAAGTTCTACAATCGCCGCTTCAGGAT
>NZ_JBFKMX010000171.1:0-6537 GCF_041629635.1 Pseudoalteromonas sp.
ACTCGACATAAAGTTAGTTGGACGCGCAGTACTTAATGCACAATCGCCTGAAGGTGCAGCAGAGATTGTCGCTTTTCATAAAGCGTCACAAACTATTTTTGCAATAAATAGCTCAGGTGCTGAAGCTGTTGTTGATTTAATCAAAATTGAAGCCATAGATGCGAGTGGTTTACTTCAAAACAATGAAGGTATCGTTACCAATACAAACCTAACTTCATTTAGCCAAATTAAATTAAATGAACACACCAGCGGTGATGCAAATAGCATTGCGATTTCGCCCGATCAAAGTTTGCTTGCGGTAGCAATGGCCGCTCCGAGCAAAGCTGAAAAGGGTAATGTTGCTATTTATAGCTTAACTGGCGCTACACCAAACTTTGTTAAAAACGTACCAGTTGGTTATTTACCTGACATGCTTACGTTTACCCCTGATGGCGCAAAAATACTGGTGGCCAATGAAGGTGAACCTCTAAGTGATTATTCATTTGATGGTGAAGGCAGCATCTCAATCATTAGTGTTTCAAATGGTGAAGTGGCAACCTCGGCAACTGAAATTTCACTGACAGCATATAATGGTAAGCAAGCAGAGCTTGAAGCTGATGGCGTTGTATTTGCTAATCCTAAGGGGCAAACCATTAAAGGCAAATTAATTAACACCACAGTAGCTGAAGATTTAGAGCCTGAATACATTACTGTGAGTGCAGATAGCAAGATGGCTTATATTAGCCTTCAAGAAAACAATGCAATTGCATTTTTAGATTTAACAAGCAATAGCATTGAAGTAAAAGGGCTAGGTTTTAAAGATTGGTCAAACCTTGATTTTGATGCATCCGATAAAGACGGTGGTATTAACTTTAAACATTACAATGATTTATTTGGTATGTATCAACCCGATACCATTGCTTCTTATACCTGGCAAGGTGCCTCATTTATTGTTTCTGCCAATGAAGGTGATGGCCGAGAATATTTCTTTGATGCTGCAGATGAAGCAGAATGTATTGCAAATGGTGGCCTTGATTATGACGAAGATGATGGTTGCTTAGCTTATACCGATGAATCTCGTGTAAAGGATCTCAATTTAGCTGCAAACTTCAGCCATTTAAATAATGATAATGATGATATTGGTCGTTTAAAAGTAACCACTGAGTACGGTGATGCGGATCAAGACGGACTATATGAGAAGTTGTATACCTATGGTGCGCGATCATTCTCGATTTGGGATCAAAATGGCTTGCTTGTTTTTGACTCGGGTGATCAAGTTGACCGAATTACGGCGTCTATTCATGGTAAAGCATTTAATAATGATGAAGATGCAAATGAAGGTGATACGCGCTCGGATGCCAAAGGTGCAGAGCCAGAGGCACTTGCAATCGGCAAAATTGGTGAGCAAAGTTATGCATTTTTAGGTTTAGAGCGCATGGGAGGGATTATGGTATTTAATATCACTAACCCATATAACGTTGAATTTGTTGACTACTTTATTAATCGTGGAGTTGAAGAAGGTGCTGAAATCAGTGGTGATTTAGCGCCTGAAGGTATGTCGTTTATTGCGGCTGAACACAGTCCAACAGGTAAACCTCTATTGGTTGTTGGTAATGAGATCTCAGGTTCAGTAAGTGTTTGGCAGATTGCAGAAAAACAAGCTCAATAATTAAGTTGTGGTGATCTCAAATTTAATTTGGGATCACTTTCTTACCAACAAGATCTCAATTTTACGATTAGGGATCACGATCCTACCAACTAAATGCCTTTTTTTACCTCATTTCAAAGTTAAAACACTGCTAACTCATTGAAATTTGATCTAAAACCACAATGATCTTGGTAATTTTTAGATCCATACAACGCCTTTTTTGCTCACTCTTAGTATAAAGATGATCCGACTAGTAAAATAGTGATCCATAATCATTGCCATCATGCAAAAATGTACTAGAGTAAATAATAAATAAAATATATATTCAGTTCATAAGTATATAAAATAAAAGCAAATTGCTTAAACACACTCTGCTTGAGGAAATCATTATGATCAAAAAACTCTTACTAGCGAGCTGTATCGGTTTAGTGCTGCTACCAATGGATGTGATCGCAGACACGGAAGCCAAAGTGTATGGTCGAGCACACCTAGGTTTAAGGTATGTCGATATTGATAATCAAGATAGCTCCACTGAAGTAGATTCTTATGCTTCTCGCTTTGGTATTAAAGCAAATCATAGTATTTCGGATGATCTTTCGGTTCTGACCAAGTTAGAGTGGGAAGTTAATATCTCAGAGCAAGATGGTGCCAACGGTAGCGACGATAACATTAAATCACGTGATCAATATGTAGGGATCAAAAGCAATAAGTTTGGTCAGATCTTAATTGGTCGAAAAGATACCGCACTTAAAAAATCGCAAAATAAACTTGATATGATGAATGATTTTGTTGGTGATATTAAGCATTTGGTAACGGGTGAAAACCGTTTAGGGGATATGGTGAATTACCAATCTCCTAAATTCGGTCAATTGCAGTTTGAAGTTACTTATGTAGCAGAAGAAAATAGTAAACAAACTGAGGGGGCTGGGGTTTCAGCAGCGATTGGTTACGGTGATAAGGCATTAAAGAAAACACCTTTTTATGTGTCATACGCTCATGATGAAGATGTTGCTGGCTACAATATTGACCGAGTATCAGCACATGGGAAATTAGGGGACTTTACAATTAACGGTATGTATCAAAACAGCGAAAAAGTATCATCGGGTGATGATGGTGATACCTTTGTTCTAAGTGCTTCATACAAAATTGAAAATTATAAGATTCTTGTTCAGTATCAAGATGATGAAACGGGATTTGGTAAATTAAAAGATAGCGGCACGGCAAGTTCGGTGGGTGTTGAGCGTAAATTAGGTAAACAGGCCAAAGCCTATATTTGGTATACCCAGCGAGATTTGGATAACAGTGATGACGAAGGTCACTTAGCTGTTACACTTAGATATGATTTTTAATTGCAATAAAAACGTGACAATTTGGTTAATTTTTTAAGCCCCTTTAGGGGCTTTTTTAATATCATTATGGCTCTTTTTTTAAAAGTATAATATTGATAAATAATGCTTTTTAATCCAGTTAAGGTGTGGTGATACTTACATGACACATTAACGACAGTTTATTTATGATATTTTTATGTTTATATTCATAAAAGTGTCACACTTTACTTTGATAATTAAGTCAGTTGATAACTAAGAGAATTATTTCATGTCGCGTAAGATACTAGTGGTTGATGACGAAGCACCAATTCGTGAAATGTTGGTATTCGTACTTGAACAAAATGGATTTCAGGCTATTGAAGCTCAGGATTATGATTCAGCAATGGATGCGCTAGTTGAGCCTTATCCAGATATGATTTTGTTAGACTGGATGTTGCCTGGTACCAGTGGTGTACAAATTGCTAAGAAAATTAAAAATAGTGATTACACCCGTCATATCCCAATTATAATGCTAACCGCTCGCGGTGAAGAAGAAGATAAAATCAAAGGCCTTGAAGTAGGTGCTGATGATTATGTTACTAAACCTTTCTCTCCAAAAGAGTTAATGGCGCGCATTAAAGCCGTTTTCCGTCGCGTATCGCCAACATCACTGGAAGAAGCAATTGAAGTTCATGGTTTACGTTTAGATCCTATTTCTCACCGTGTTACCTCCGCTGGTAACGAGTTGGATATGGGCCCAACGGAATTTAAATTACTGCACTTCTTTATGACTCACCCAGAGCGTGTTTACAGCCGTGAACAACTACTAGATAATGTTTGGGGTACAAATGTATATGTAGAGGACCGTACTGTTGATGTACATATTCGTCGTCTGCGTAAAGCGATTGCGCCAATGGGACATGATAAATTAGTGCAAACAGTACGCGGTGCAGGTTATCGCTTTTCGAGCAAAATCTAATTTAAGAGAATTCTATGCTACGAATTGTTAGTAAGCGGGAATTAGTAAAACGCCTTTTTGTTTACTTTATTCCACTTACATTAATAGGAGTCCTGCTAGGGGCTCCTTTTTTACTTTTATGGCTAGGTACATTTTCACTACTAGTGTGGAATTATCGCCAGTTATTCCGCCTTAGCGATTGGTTAACGGAACAACGAAAATACTACCCACCTGAAGGGGAAGGAGTCTGGGAACAGGTCTTTGAAGGGATCTACCGTCTTCAGCAACGCAATCGTCGCAAGCGCAACGAATTAGCTGATGTGATACGTCGTTTTCGCGAGGGGGCAGAAGCCGTTCCAGATGGGGTTTTAGTACTACAAGATGATCTGGCGATCGTTTGGTGTAACAAAGAATCGATCGCTTTGCTTGGTTTGCAGTGGCCGCTTGATCATGGACAGCGCTTAGATAATTTAATTCGTCGTCCTGATTTTATTAATTATATGCGCTCGAAAGAGTATCTTGAGCCGCTTGAACTGCAATCGCCAATTGACGCGCATAGTGTGTTAGAGGTGAGGGTCACGCCTTACGCAGCATCACAATTGATGATGGTGGTGCGCGATGTGACCTTAATTAAGCAACTTGAAGAAATGCGACGAGATTTTATTGCTAATGTATCGCATGAATTGCGTACGCCGCTGACAGTAATGTCGGGTTATCTTGAAATGTTTGATCCTGATATGGCACCACCGCCTGCAATGTGGAGCAAAGCGCAGCAAACTATGTTAGAGCAATGTAAGCGCATGGCAAGTTTAGTAGAACAATTACTGGCATTAGCGCGTATCGAGAATTCAGACAAGCCGGACTTCGAAGAAGAAGTGGATATCAGCGGTATGTTGATGAATATTTACCGTGAAGCCGAGCAGTTGAATCAAGACAAGCAACACACTATAACGCTTAATATTGACGATACGCTTAACGTTATCGGTAAAGAACAAGAACTACGCAGTGCATTTTCAAACCTTGTTTTTAATGCGATTCGCTACACACCAAAAGGTGGTGAAATTATTATCACTTGGCAAAAAAATGGCAGAGGTGTTGAGTTTAGTGTGGAAGATAATGGTGATGGCATTGCGCCGGAACATATTCATCGTTTAACTGAGCGCTTTTATCGTGTTGATCAAGCGCGCTCAAGGGATACAGGTGGCTCAGGTTTAGGTTTGGCGATCACTAAACATGTGTTAACTCGTCATGATTCTCACTTAAATATTTCATCAAAAGTAGGTGAAGGTTCAATTTTTAGTTTTTCTTTTTCTAACGAACGCTTAAAAAACAAAAAGTTAGAATCTGAATTTGAATAAAAATTGGTGTTAATAAATTTGTCATATTTTAGTCATGTTACTGTCATGGAAAAGGCTAAAAATAGTCGCATCATCAAAACGGGATAATCAATTGGAGTTACCCAATGAAACTTAAAAACTTAGTGGCTACAATGGGCCTAACTGTTACAGCAATGTTTGCTGGTAACGCGATTGCAGTAGATAACCAATTAGCAGATTACGAAAAAACAACTGGTATTTCTGGTAATTTCTCATCAACTGGCTCGGACACATTAGCAAACATGATGACTTTCTGGGCTGAAGAATATAAGCGTCAATACCCTAACGTGAATATTCAAATTCAAGCAGCTGGTTCATCTACTGCGCCACCGGCACTAACAGAAGGTACTTCAAACTTTGGTCCTATGAGCCGTAAAATGAAGTCAAAAGAAATCGAAGCTTTTGAGAAAAAATACGGTTATAAACCAACTGAAGTTCGTGTTGCAATTGATGCACTAGCAGTATTTGTACACAAAGATAACCCAATTGAAGGTCTAACAATCAAAGAAGTTGATTCAGTATTCTCATCAACACGTAAATGTGGTGCTGATAAAGAAGCAACTCGCTGGAGCGATATTGGTTTAGAAGGTACTTGGGCTGGTAAAGACATCCAGTTATATGGTCGTAACTCAGTATCTGGTACTTACGGTTACTTTAAGAAAAAAGCACTATGTAAAGGTGACTTTAAAAACAACGTAAATGAGCAACCAGGTTCAGCATCTGTAGTACAATCTATTTCTTCTTCGTTAAATGCAATCGGTTACTCAGGTATCGGTTATAAAACGTCTGGTGTTCGTACTGTTCCTCTAGCGAAGAAAGGCACTAACTATGTAGACGCAACATTAGAGAACGTAGCAACTGGGAAATACCCACTATCTCGTTTCCTATACGTTTATGTAAACAAGCACCCTAACAAACCGCTTTCACCTATTGAAGCTGAATTCCTTAAGATGGTACTTTCTAAAGACGGTCAAAAGATTGTTGAGAAAGACGGTTATGTACCACTAACTTCAGGTATGGCTAATAAAGAACTTAAGAAGCTAGGCCTTCTATAAGTAAATTATCTCAGCCAATTAAAAAAAGCCACTTGAACAGCTGTCTCTTATACACAAATCCCCGCTAAGAAGTTAGTGGGGATTTTTTTGAACTAAATCTTTGTTCCGCGATCAGATCTTCAAACCTATTTTGGAGATAGCGATGTTAAACAATCATCAACAGTGGGCTGAACAGCAGTTTGGAAAAAGTAACCTCGGTGATCCTCGAAGAACA
>NZ_JBFKMX010000172.1:0-6375 GCF_041629635.1 Pseudoalteromonas sp.
CGTAAAGAAAACAGCGCCATTCAAAAGCCAAACAAAACTGATGAATCACATAAAAAACAACTTAATGCCAGTTTTACAAGCGCGAAATATTTGCTGGTTTGATGATTCTGCTGAGTCGATTGTTAAAATAAACCCAAAGGTGGCGTAAATGGTCGATGTTAATGATTTGAAAGCGAAGGTTAACATCGTCGATATTATCGAAGAAGTTGTGCCGCTTAAAAAGTCTGGTAAAGATTACTTTGGATGCTGCCCTTTTCATGGAGAGAAAACACCAAGCTTTTCAGTAAGTGAAAGGGATCAGTTTTTTCACTGCTTCGGTTGTGGCGTTAATGGATCTGTAATTGATTTTGTTATGGAATATAAGGGCGTTGAGTTTCTTGAGGCGTGCAAATATCTTGGTGCTGACATTTACGAGCGTGAAACAATGCGCGGCGAGGTTATAAAGAAGCGCCCAATGTATGCGCGTATGCCTTTTGATGATTCCCTAAGCGATCAAGAAATTGCAGAGTTTTTAGCTAAATGCGACCAACTCACGCATGGCGAAGAAACTATTTTTACATATGGGCGTGACCAGGTGTTGATTTTAACTGACATAAACAGCAAGCCTGTTAATTTAGCTTTGTGGGATGGTATTGAGCATCGCTATTACAATAAGCATTTTGTGTACTCTGCTTGTGCAATATTTGGGGATCTATCTGGTGAAGTTGTGATGTGTGAAAGTTGGAAAGATGCAAACCGCCTGAATCGCATTGAAAACAAAAACACCATCTGCTTTTTCGAGCCGTTAAACCTGTTTTACATTTGGCAAGAATTAAAGCGCAGGGATTGTGAAATAAAAGTAATTTGTAAAAGCGATGAAGCAAAGTTTCACGCTGATAATTTTGGATTAATTTGACAGTGTGACGATTTTGCGTCACAATACAGTTATAGAGGTGATATATGATTTCAGAGGTAAAGTGTGAAAACTGCCAAAAAAAATTTTACGGAACAGCTAAGGCAAAATACTGCTCAGGAAGGTGTAGAACATCAGCTTACAGAAAAAGAATGCAGCAAATGCAAAAAAGTAAAGGATAGGTGTGAATTTTACAATTCAAAACGCACAAGATCAGGTCTCCAAAGCCAATGCAAAGAGTGCAAAAGAAGTAAGCTCGCAAATGAAAAAGCAAGCATTCCTGATGGTTTATTTAAGTGCAGTAGGTGTGATCAAATAAAAGAGGTTAATCTTGATAACTTGCATAAGGATAGAATAGGCAAATCAAACAAGATGTTAATGTGCAAAGTTTGCAGAACCAAGAGGAGTTATGAAACGTCCGATAAGTTAGCTCAAAAAGAGAGACATAAAAAATGGAGAGCTATAAACAAGGACAAGATAGCAAGATATAAGAAGAATTACGTTTCTAATAATCGAGATAAGATTGCCTCGAAAGATAAGGAGTACAGATCAAAGAGTGAAGTTAAATTAAAAAGAAGGGAGTATGAAAGGGAGTACTATAAAAACAACAGGGAAAAGATGATAGCCATTTCTTGCGCTTATGATTCAAGAGTTAGAAAGGCCAGGCCAGCATGGCAAGAGCAGAAGTATATTAATGAATATTACAAAAATGCCAAGTCATTGGGTTTTGAAGTTGATCATATAGTTCCAATTAAAAGCAAACTTGTTTGCGGTTTACACTGTATTGATAACTTTCAAATGTTAACTAGAAAAGAAAACGCATCAAAGGGTAATAGGTTTTGGCCTGATATGCCGTAAGTAAATAGGAGAGTAAAAATGTTTAAATTAAGAGATTACCAGCAAAGGGCGCATGATGTAACTATAGAACACTGCAAATTAAGCAGTGATCCAGCAATAATAGATTGCACTGTTGGTGGTGGTAAGACTGTGTTGATAGGTAGCGTTATACAGCACGTTACAAATAAAGGTGGTCGCGTTTTAGTGTTAGCGCGCCAAGGTGAGTTAATAAAACAGGGCGCGGAGACGGCTCAAGCTATGGGTTTGCGTGTTTCAATATTTAGCGCCAGCCTAAATCAAAAATCAACATATTATCCCGTTGTTTTTGGTACTGAGGGTACAGTGGGTAGGTCATTAAAAACCGTATTTAAAAATATTAAGTTCGATATTTTACTAATAGATGAAGCGCATCATGTAGATCACTTGGATTGTATTTCTGATAAACCAGAAACTCAGTATGGCATGATTATCAACCACTTTAAAGCCCTAAACAATAATATTCGCATTATTGGATATACTGGTTCGCCATATCGAGGAAGCACTGAGATAATAGGTGATTTTTGGAAGAATAAACTAACAGAAATCTCAACTTATGAATTAATCAATAAAGGCTTTTTAGTTCCGCCAATTTTTGGCTTTGGTGATGAGGCGCACCAGTACGAAGGTTTGAATCAGTTTAGCGTCAAAGGTGGTGAAGGTGCTGGTGATTTTACAACTAAAGAGCTTGCAGCAATGGGGCGCGCTGTTTGCAAGGAGCAGACTAAAACCCAAGAAATTATGGCAGAGGTTATTGAGCGCACAAAAGATAAGCTAGGAGTGCTAATTACGTGCGCTAGTAAAAAACACTGTGAACAAGTTGCAGAATGCTTACCAGATGGTAGCTGGGGCATAATAACTGATAGCACAAGCACAAAGGAAAGAATCCGAATTCTTGACGGTGCAAAAGATGGTTCAATTAAGTACGTTTTGCAGATAGGTTGTTTGTCTACGGGCGTTGACGTTAGTCAGTGGCAATGCTGCGTAATACTGCGAAACATTGGTAGCTTGTCTTTGATAATACAGTTAATAGGTCGAGTTCTTAGAACGTTAAAGCCGCATGAAATAGACGCTGGCCTAGTTAAGAACAATGCGCTAGTTTTAGATTACTCAAGCACGCTAGAGCAAATGGGCGACATCTACTGCGATCCACTTTTAGAGCAAGCCACTTTGAGCCGCGCAAAGCCTAGTGATGTTACGCAAGACTGTCCTTTGTGCAGCACTATCAATACCGAATTTGCCGTACGCTGTATAGGCCATGATGATACTAGCGAAGATGGTCGTTGTGAGCATTACTTTATGTTTAATGAGTGTAAAGCGTGCGGCGCTCATAATGCACCAACAGCGAAAACGTGCCGCAAATGTGAAGCTGTCTTGATTGATCCTAACGCAGCGCTAACAAATAAAGCCTATACAGATGCGGATTATAAAGAAGTTGAGCGCATGGTGTTAACAGAATCGACTGGTGGAAAGCTTAGGGTTGCTTACTATCTTAAATCAATGATTAGTAAAATGGGTATTGAAGAACAGGAAGTTGCTGTTGAATGGCTGGACCCGTTTTTTAACACTCAATTTCATAAAGCAAAGTGGCGCCAATTCGTTGAGGAGCATGTTTCAAGCAATCAATGGAAGCGCGCAATTCGTAGTTGCACAAGTATTGGTGACATTATACAAAACCAAGCAGCAATTGAAGTTCCAGAAGCAATAACGCACAGGGTTAACGACAAAGGTTTTAGTGTAATTAACCGCAAAAAATTTAAACGAGTCGAGCAATAGTGCTTGACCGTTTAACTAATATGTATATAATTAAATTTAATTATTAACACTTGGAGACAATAATGACATCACAAAAAATATTAAACATGCCTGATAAAGACTACCGTAACGCTGAAGGTGTTGCGAATAGTGAATTAAAGCTTATTGAAAATAGTCAGTCAGACTATATCTGGTCTAAAAATGCACCAGTTGATGCGACAAAAAACGAAGCCGCTCAACTTGGCACAGCTTTACACTGTAAATTGCTTGAGCCTGAGCGCTACGATGATTTGGTTTTAGTTGCTAGCGTAAAAGGTCGCACAACAAAAGCATTTCAAGAGATGCAAGCAGATAACCCTAACAACATCGTGCTTACACCTGATGAAGCTGAAAAAATTAATATCATGGCGGCGAGTGTTGCAGCTCACCCATCAGCAAAAGCAATTATTAATGCGCAAGGCGATTGTGAATCTAGTATTTTCGCAACAGATCCAGAAACGGGTGTTTTGTTAAAATGCCGACCGGATAAAGATTGCGTTAAATCACTAGGCGCTTTAGTTGATGTTAAAACAACAGCAATTATTGATGATTGGCGCGCAAAAGATTCATTTGGTAATAGCTTGCGCTGGAAGAATCCGTTATTCACTTATGATTACGGACACCAAGCAGCATTTTATCTTTATGTTGCTAGTTTACATTATGGTTTTGATGTTAATAAATTTACCTTTGTTGTGGTGTCAAAATCAATTTCAATGGGCAAATATCCTGTTGGCGTATTCAGTGTTACACGTCAAGAGTTGCAAGCGTGGGGTTTTTGGGGTCGTATGTTAGACAATATTGAAAAATACCAGATGTGCCATGAAACTAACACATGGATTGCAGAAGAAGGTTTTTCATTTGAAATTATCCATGATGATAATGTTGATGATGTTGAGGTTACATTTGAAGGAGATAACTAATGCCTTTAGATATTACTCATACAATTCAAACAAAGTCTGACCAGTTAAACGCTGACGATTTGCTTGGTGGTGATTTATTAATTACAGTTGAGGGCGTTCGCATTGTTAACGACCCTCAACAGCCAGTGCAAATATTTTATTATGGTTGTGGCAATAAACCATACAAGCCGTGTTTGACTGTTCGCAAAATATTGGCGGCCTTATGGGGTGTTGATGCTGAGAAATGGACTAACCGCCAAATGAATTTATTTTTAGATCCTACTGTAAGGTGGGCGGGTAAAGAGGTTGGCGGCATTCGCGTTAATGCAATGTCGAACATACCAAACGTAGCAACCGTAAAAGTGCAAGTTAGACGGGGTGCTAAACAAGAATTTACAATACAACCAATTCAATTAGAAGGAAATGCAAATAATGGCTAAACGATTAGTAGCAAAAGTTGGTGAATACCAAAAAGACGGGCAAACAAAAGGCGAGTATCAGCGCTTAGGTGTTTTAATGCAAGGTAATGATGGTGGTGAATACATGTTGTTAGATCCATCGATTAACTTAGCTGGCGTTTTAATTAAGCAAAATGCAATGGCGGCAAGCAAAGGTGGTCAATTGCGCGACACCGTTATGATTAGCGTCTTCTCAGATGAAAACCAAGGTCAACAACAAGGCGGCTTTAACCAGCAGTCACATCAAGGTTTTAACAATCAACAGCAAAACCAGCAGCAACAAGGCGGATTCCAAAACCAAGGCGGATTTGCGCCACAGCAGCAAGTCAGCCAGCAATCAAACCCAAACGATCCACCATTTTAATTAACTAGGGCTTCGGCCCTTTGAGGTTTTTATGAGTAAGATAATAATCGCCTGCGATCCTGACAGTGAAAAAAGCGGATGGGCTGTAGTTAAAAATGGTGAGCTTATAACTTTAACGTGTAAAAGTCTTGTTGAAATATTTGAATATTTTAATGGATGTAAAAATCACGATAAAATTGAACTCCACATTGAAAACGTAAATGGAATTAGCGCGGCATTTAACGCTAGGGATAGAAAATCATCACTAGCTGTTAAGTTAAAGGTTGCTCAACATATCGGCATGTGCAAGCAAGTTCAAATTGAAATAGAGCGCATTGCCAATCACTTTGGAATTAAGGTGGTACATCATCCAGTAAGTAAAATGTGGAAAGATAGTAAAACAGGCAAGGCCGCACTAAAGGAGGTTTTTGGTTATGATGGCCAAAGCAATGAAGATTCGCGCAGCGCAGCTTATTTCTCATACCGCGCATTGCAAATGAATAAGTAAAAGCATATACTTGGTTTGTAACTTGATTATCTCCTTAGTCATTTTGCTCTCCAACTGTTTTTGGCCTAGTTTTTACTAGGTCTTTTTTTGCATATTAATTAACAAAAAGCTTTACAGGTGGTAATAAATAAGTATACTTAATTAAAAATTGATTGGAGAAAACAATGGATAAACAAAAACTACTAAACAAAATAAAACAAGCACACCCAAGTATCACAGAAAAGAAACTTGATGCGATCCTTTATTATGCGACCGTTACAAAGTACCGCCCTCACTCGCAAAAAATGAATTTAATGATCAAGGAAAAATACGGCCTAACGGTTTCATATAGGGTTATTGATTCTGTTATTGATTCACTAAAGGCGCTTAACGTTGCTTTGAAACCACTTAAAGAGCCAAAAAAAGCAACCAAAAAGCCAATGAAGAAGACTGGCTTGATTTACTTTAACGAAAACACATTAGTTCCTACATGGTGATTTATGAAAAAAGACAATTTAAATGTATTAAGCCTTTTTGACGGAATGAGCTGCGGTAGAATTACACTAGATAAAATGGGCATTACTCCGAAAGCGTATTACGCAAGTGAATTAGATAAATTCGCAATAAAA
>NZ_JBFKMX010000173.1:0-6043 GCF_041629635.1 Pseudoalteromonas sp.
AGCCCGACGAGCCCATAATGGCGACGAACTCCCCTTCGTCGATGGTGATAGAGACATCGTTTAACGCGGTAACGCGCGTTTCTCCACTGCCGTACTCGCGATACAGATTCTTCACTTCAAGCACTGCACACATTCCTTGATTATAGCTTTTAACTCACTATGGCATACAATGTAAACCACTGACAAAACTTAAATAAAAATTAATCAAAAGCATAAAGTGAAGTTTATAGCGGCTGGAATTTTACTAATTAATACTTCACTTTTATTAATAAAGCTTTACCTTTCTACTAAAATAGCAATTCACAAAAATAACATCTTATCACTTAAAGTTATTTCTAAGATTTACTTCATGCAGCTGGAGTTATATACAAATGCTATTCGTTAGAAAGTCATTAAATTGAACGCGTTTTAAAAAGAATTCAATTTTGTCTGCCATTTCAAAGTTACTATTTTTTGTCTTTCGATTTACTTTCTTCTTCTTTGTCATCTTTTTTACAAATAGGAAAGTTAGGGCATAGTGTAATTGTAAATTTATTTTGCTTGGCCTCAATTTTAGGTAATGTCTTTTCTATAGTTGTTTGATTATTCAATGTAATACCAAGAGTTGGAAACGCTGAAAAAAGAATCAAGGTAATAGTTATATTTTTTATATGTTGTTTCATTTTATTTCCTTTTTAAAATAATCAAGCTGCTACACTACAGAAACATCCTAATTATTTAAATAATGAAAATAAAACGGTTTTATCATTTATATAATAGAAGTTTACTCGTTAAAGTTTAATTGTTTTATTTTCATTTCCATTGTCTCTTTCGCATTTATATATATCAAGTTATTACTTATCTTAAAACTATGCACTTTATTATCTTCGGAAAAGGTATAAATCACTTTATCTTTATTATTATTTAAATCTCTTTTTAACAATTCGGTATCCGACAAATAATATAATTCTCCACTGTATATCTGCCACTCTATAGAATCAAACAGACCAAGCTCCAATGGAGTGACTTTTTTATTAGCCAAGTCAATGTTTATTAGTGATAAATCACTTAACTTTTGCCCATAATACTGCTCCTGATTACAATCGGCACTAAACTTATAAACGTCATGTTCTATTTTTATCAATTGTTCACTTAGCTCATAAAGGTCCCAAGTGCCATTATTTTGCGCTGTAAAAAGTGGTTTCCCACTTTTGCAATTAGCAACTAAGCTCTCTACAAGCCAATCATCTGGTGTTATTTGTCTAAACTGATCATTAACTAAGTCATATTCAATTATTTTATTGTTTCGAACAATTAAGAGAGAGTTCTCTTCCTGATTAAATAGTTTATCTTGAAGCGTGCTGTTTTCTTCAAATTGTGTCAATTGTTGTTCGTCAAATTTTTCCTTTATCCAAATCTGAGGAATACCACTCCTTCTAGAAGTAAAAAGAAGCTTGTCATTTGAAATTGGTACAGGATCATAATCTTGATAACTAGATGAAATAAGGTAGTTAAATTTTATTTTGCTCAAATCTGATGTCTTAATATCCGAAACAAAAAAACCGCCTTCCACTATATAGGTATTGTTTTGTTTATCACGATAAGGATAAATACTTTTCTGATGCAAATTGGAAAGTTTTTTTACTTCTTTTGTATAGATATTCTGTGATACCAAGAAGTTGTCCCTATCTATATAGAGCAATTCAGAGCTCAAGTTATTCCAAGATATTGCAAATAAGGTATGAGGTTCGCTAGCTAACGTAGTAATTTCTCCCGTTGCAAGTTCTAAAATATTCAGGTCAACACGAGCAAATGATATGGCTCTTAAAAAGCCTAAATACCTACCGTTTGGTGAGATGTAGCTGGCATAGTCACCAATACTCGTATTGGGAGGTGTAGTAATTTTTTCAATTTGATAATTGTTCAGGTTTAAGCGGTTTAGCTCATATTTATTGTTTTTAAAGTTTGAAAAGTAAAGCCATTTATTGTTAGGCCCAATAGATAGAGGGGACATACTTGCAATGTCACCACAATCAGTAATTTTTTCGTGTGAAGTATTAGCCAAAACATGCTTGGCTTGCCAAATTGAGCAGCTGTTATTTATATTTTGAACATAAAAAATGGTGTCACTATTACCAAACCACACAGGGGATTTTGAATCAATTGATTTGGGTGAAACATAACGCCATTTTGAAGTCGTCATGTCTTTAACTTTAATTCGCCAGTTCTTAGCATTCAATGGACGGTGACTATATGCGATATACTTCCCATCTTCTCGAACATTTAAACCATACTCTTGCCCTTTTTCAGTAGTAGTTGGTACAAGACTGAATTTAATTTTGGGAGGTTGCGAAACTTCTTTTGCGAAATAAATATACCCTGTAAATAGAATTAGAACTAATACTAATAATGAAAAAACAAGAACAAACCTATTAGATCTTTTTAAAGTTCGTGCTTGTAAGATACTTTCTGAATTAGTGCCTGTAGCATTGCTTTCAACAAAAGATGTTGACGCAATCAACTCATAACCTAATTGTGAATGTGTTTTGAGATATCTTGGATCCCTATAATTGTCTTTAAAAACCTTCCTAAGTTCTGAGATTTTATTATTTACTGCTTGCTCTGAAATAATCCTTCCTTGCCAAACCTCTTTTTCTATCTCGTCACGGGTAATTATTCTTCCTGAATTTTGAGCTAGCAGCAGCAATATTTTTGATTGCTTTGGCTCTAATTTAATGTCTTGGCTTCCATCATTAATTAAATATCGCTCAGGATAAAATCGATAGTTTTCAATCTGGAAATACGCTTCGTTTAGTAACTTCATCCGTCTTAGTCATTTCAAATTTAAAATCAGTAAACGGACTTGATATCCGTCATTTTATCTTAACAAAGTTAGATACATCCCTTAATTAATATGGTGTCTGGTCTTTAGTTAAGTTTGTTAAGTAACTTTACTTATCACAAAACTTTTTCTCTTCATTTATGAATAAAGTTTTGTATATAAAGGAAAAAATATCGATGTTGCATTCATTATTTAATAATTATGTCTTCGTTATGGGAAAAAGAAAAGGAATCTAATAGCTTTGATTCAGGTTATTAATGAAAAGTATAAACCGACTATTATTCTCCGTTATAAATCGTTCTAATAAATTCGTTTTATTCGAGTAGCTGGGAATATCGAAAGCTAAAAACGTCCGGACTTTCCTTAGAGAAAATGTTTTAAGCAGAACATTATACTCGACTTTTTAGATTCGATTTACTTGGTTTAGGCTAGCTTTAAATCTTTTAAAGTATTTCAAGATCATAAAGGTGTAGCAATTTGAAAGTATATGAATTCGTAAAACAATCTCTCTTAAATATCTCTTTTGTTATTGTTGGTTTAGCTGTAGGCATAGGTATGTTTGCCGGATATTCCTGGATCGTTGAACCACCAGCTTACATTGAGACTAATACGGAGCCACATTTTGCTTCAATAGATAATGATGTAGTTATTTACACTACAAGTTGGTGTGACTTTTGTAAACGCGCAAAAAAATACTTACGAGAAAAAAATATTGAATTTTATGAAAGAGATATTGAATTGAATGATAAGAATACCGAACAACTTTATAACTCGATCGGACTAAAAGGTGTTCCACAGATAATTATTGGTGACAAAATCATAAACGGCTTCAACAAAGAGCTTATTGATATTGAGCTCGCATCCTTAGAATCACTTCATTAAGTAGTAACTAGAAAAAAAATCCATTTAATATTAATAAAACAACAAGGAAAAGAAATGAAAAATTTAATTATTTCATTGTTAGTAGGTATCGGTATTTCTGTTTCAATGGGAGTAGCCAATGCTTCTGATCAAATGAACGCAAGCGGTTATATAGGTATGGTAAAACAAGTTATTACTCCTGATGGCATTCGTTGTTACAAATGCAACTCTGAACATACTTGCGTAATTATTCGCTGTCCATCAACTCAGGAAAAATAATGAAAAAAATAACAAAAGTAATCTCTATAACAGCTATTTCGTTAGGCTTCTCTGTAGCTGCAGTTGCTAGCCACTATTGCATTAAGTGTGACGATATCGGCTGCGAAAGAATTGTATGTCCTAAGGAAAAATAATGAAAAAAATAACAAAAATGATCGCTTTAACAGCTATTTCAATGGGCTTCTCTGTAGCTGCCGCAGCAAGCCATTATTGTATAAAGTGTGACGACATTGGCTGTCAACGTATTACTTGTCCGCCATCAGCAGAAAAATAATAAAGATAATTATCTATCAGTACTGATTTGAGTTTATTTTAAACATTCTGTTAAAAAGTCTTGGATATTAATCTCAAGTCTTAACTGGTTAGATAATGTTTTATTATAAAATAACACAACTGAGAGCTGAGCAAAAAACTACTCAGCTCTCAATTCAATTATTAAAACTTCAATGCTGGAAGTTGGATTAAAAAGTTGCCAAGCTGATGAATTAAAAATCACAAGCAAAGAGGAAAGTGAAAAAATTACCTCCCCTACTTTTAGCTGGCATACTCCTATCTCTGTCTGTTAGTGAATCTCAAAAAGGAATTCGAATAATCACTAATAGTGATAATTTGTCCACCAACTACAGAAAAGAAAAAACATTTTGAGACAAAATATGATGTTTGTGGAGCAAGTGCTATTGGACTAGTGAACAAACCCCTGCATCAAATTTTTTAAACGGAAAAATATCATGCGTAAAATTATTTTGGCAATTTGTTGTACTAGCATAGCTTACACTGTTTATTTGCAATTCAAAATTTCATCTTTAGAGTCTCTAATCAGTAACTCATATAAACAACCCCAACCTAAAAATAATAACACTATTACAGAAATACTCTATGAAAGATCTTACCCAACACAAAACAACAAAATCAATGAGGACATAAAAATACCTAATAAAGATGAAACGACATTTGTTGAAGAATCTCCTAATACCAATATGCCTCTCAGCAAAAATGAATTGAGAAGTACTAAAAGCTTTGAAGAAGAAAGTGTAGATGAAAGTTGGGCTTATGATTTTTCTGACAAAATATTCAATTTTATTCATAACCATAACGAAATTTCAAATTTTAATGTCAAACAGATAGATTGTCGGCAAACCATGTGTAAAGTGGAGCTTTATATAAATAACAATGATTCAATCATAGTAGCTCAGAATATAATCAGAGCATTTAAGCAAGAAAAAGAGTGGAATGAATTACCAATCTATTTTGATTCTGAAGTGGTAGATGGTGTGATTAGATTTGAATTTAGTCGATATAATCATTAAAAATTTAAAAAGAAATATTTAAATTATAACCTCTTAACTATATGTATGTTCATGATTAAAGTTAGTTGTTAACCTAGCGCCAAATTAACAATTGAGAATGGCGATGTACGTCAAGCTTTTAAGTTTTATTTTGCTGCTGACTTTGGGCGGCTGTTCACTCTTTGTCAGCGAGAACTATTTTGGTGAGAGTTGGAAGGGGCACCACATAAACGAGCTAGTAGCGTTATGGGGTGAACCAAAACAAATGATAACGAGTAAAAGCGGAGTCATCAAAGCTGAATATAAAATTTTTAATGACAACTGTACTTATATCTTTATTACTGATGAGAAAGGCATAATAAGAACATACAAATATGAAAGCTCTCTGTTCGGCACATGTAAACCTATTGGATAAACACTTTTAATTGGAAGAAATTAAGGCTTTAACTTTATACCCTTCCTACTTTGAGTACTTCACAAAAAATAAGTGCCTAACACCCACAAAAAAGCTCCGTAAACGGAGCTTTGATCTTTTCAAAAAAACTAAAAGTGTTATTCAGCTAAACCAAGTGCTTCAAGGCGCTCTTTTGCAAGTTGGTAACGTGCGCGTACATCATCAATTTGCGCTGCAGTAAGCTTTTTGCCTAATGTGCGCAGGCCGCCTTGTTCGTCATTTTGGTGAATACCAAATGCAAACTTTAGGTATTCCAATAACAGTGGCTGAGCATCAAGGTATGAAATTGAGTTCATTGCTTGCGAGATTTTATTTGCTTCAGCCCAATTGCCGTCATTTACA
>NZ_JBFKMX010000174.1:0-5968 GCF_041629635.1 Pseudoalteromonas sp.
CGGCCATTGTTATCACCAAGAATTGTGGCTGAGTTTGCATCGTCATCTTGGCTAATGCGAACATAATGCTGGCCATTCGATGCATCACTCGGTAGTGTACTTTTAGTGGTATACATGCGCGTTTCAACTTGGCTGTTATAATTATTGGCAACATTTAGGTATTTTTCAGAAAGCGCGTTGTCACCTGCCAGTTTTGCGATTTCACCTGCAGTAATGAGGCCGGCAATCACAGCAGCTGTTGTTGATGGCGAATGCCCTGCTTGCTCTTCCCAACGTTCTTGCTGAGTAAATGGCGGTTTAATTTCGGTGTCATTCCATAAAATTTTAGCAAGACCACCTTCCACTAAAAAATCGGCCGCGGGTTTAAGCATTTTGTTAAACCAATAAATCAGTTCTTGTTTGCTAAGCGCATCAGCAAGGTATAACTTCCAGCCAAGCATAATTGGCATCGCCGTTTGATCAAGTTGAACACCTACCCACTCTAGCTCACCATCTACATGGGTCTTTTGTAAAAACCAACCTGTATCGCCCTGGTTACCCGGTGTTTTATCGGTTACTTGTACTTTTTCTAGGTATTCAAATGCGGTTTTAGCAGTCGCTGTGTCACCCATAGCTAAGAATGCCATTGCTACTTGATAAAAGTCGCGTACCCAAACCGCTTTGTAACCTGTGTGCCCTTCAATTGCAGGTACTGTGTCGCCCCAAGGGTTTGACAATGATGCAATCAATGCGCCCGCATGCGTTTTGTCTTCTTGTGCTTTTAACACGAGTGCACTGGCATACGCTAAGCGGCCATTGTCGGCAGATTGATTGCTAAGTGACTCTAAATCAAGCGACGCTAAATACCCTTGCCAGTCAACGCCAAATTCGGTTAATAACGCTTGATAACCTTTTTGTTGGCTTGAGGTTGCTGCTGCAATACTTTCATCCAAGGTTTTACCAAATGAAAGTGTTAAATCAAATTCTGCTTTGCTTGATGTGCTGCCAAGTAATGCATCAAGTGACACATTTCCGGTTTTATCACCCGTTGTTGAATAGCTGATGAACGTTTCGCCCGATTTCATTTGTGATATAAGATCAGATGTACCAACAAAACCCACACTTGCCTGTTCAAATGTTGTGTTACTTGCAAGCGTAAGATAATTGTCGCCATCAATCGCAACGAGTTTGCCATCTTTCATCATGGCTTTATCACCAACACCGTTATTGTTTACGTACGGATTGGCATGAACATAAAGTGACAGTGGCTCGCCTTTAAGTGACTCTATTGCCACTTTTACAAATAACGCTTGGTTGTTGCTATCGGTGAAAATATGCTTTTCAATTTTAAAGCGCCCTTGCTTGTCAGTATTTGTTAGCTTGTAAGCAAGTGATAACGGTCTACCAAGTTCGTCTTTTTGTAGATAGTCAATTTGCCAGTTGGTGTCGTCTAGCTCTGTTGCAACAAAGTTGTTGCCTTTCACTACAAATTGCATTTCTTTTAGCTGTGCTTGGTGAATTAAACCAAACATGGTTTCAGTGATAATCCCCTGCGCTAACGAGAACCACACTTTGGAAACGGCACCGGTTACAGCTTTATCACTGTAACTGCCATCTAAGTAGGCTTCATAACTGGTACCAATACCTGTTTTACCTGAATAAGCCCAGTAGGGTTTGCTACCAGGCGCACCAGGCGCAATTGCATTATTTTGCACTGCACTTACTGTATTGCTTGTGGTTACATCAGTACCACAGCCTGAAATTGCAAGTGCCACAGCACTTGCCAGAAATGATTGTTTAACAAATTTAGTTTTAAACATGGTTAATTTTTCACTTGTTGTCATTTACTTGTTATATGTCACACGCGTTACAGCAATTGCTGCAATCAAATACGAAATACCACCGAGAGTGAGGGCATAAATTGCCTCGCCATTAAACACATAGCGTACAAGCGAACCTAAAATAGTGGCCGCAAGCATTTGTGGGATCACGATGAAAAAGTTAAAAATACCCATATACACGCCCATTTTGTTACTAGGCAGCGCATTGCTGAGCATGGCATATGGCAGCGATAAAACCGACGCCCAGACAAATCCAATGGCCACCATAGCGTAAATCAGATGTTCGCTATTCGAAATAAAGGCAAAACTCAACATGCCGCCTGCGCCAAGCAATAAGTTGATCATATGGCTCACTTTTAAGCCAAGTTTTTTTACCATTAGTGGAATGACAATCGCAGCAATAACGGAAAAGCCGTTATAGGCAGCAAATAAAACCCCTACCCAATCAGCGCCATCGTTATACGCTTTCGTTGCAACATCGCTGCTACCAAAGTGAAAACTTGTTACCGCAGGTGTGGTATAAATCCACATTGCAAACAGCGCAAACCAGCTAAAAAACTGCACAACGGCCAATTGTTTCATGGTTTTTGGCATATTCATCATGTCAGACATTACCGTGTAAAAGCCGTTATCTGTCTTGCCTTTAGATTGCATGCTGTTTGAAAGTAAAAATAGCCCACCAAATACGCTAAGTGCGCCGCCTAAGAAAACGATGTCTTTACCAAGTGATAACACATAAACCGCTGCTAAAACGATAACCCCTAAACTTAAAAACGTAGCACCAATGCGTGCAAACGGCACATGCCCTTGGTTGGAATAAGCCAGCGTTACTTCTGGATCTTCATATTTCGCCAGCTCTTCGGGGCTATATTCTTTAGTAGAAACAATGGTCCAAAGCACCGCTATCAGTAATACCACAGCGCCAAAATAGAATGAGAAAGTCACTGACTCAGGAATAACCCCAGCCTCTGCCATGTTACTAATGCCAAACCAATTGGTCATCATCCAAGGCAATGCGGATGCAATAACAGCACCCACACCAATGAAAAAGCTTTGCATGGCATAACCTAAACCACGCTGCTTTTTCGGTAAGTTATCACCGACCAGCGCACGGAATGGTTCCATAGTGACGTTAATCGCAGCGTCCATAATCCAAAGCATACCCGCAGCAATCCATAAGGTTGGGGAATTTGGCATAATGCATAGTGCAAGCGAGGTAAGTAATGCACCATAGAGGAAAAATGGACGACGGCGGCCTAATTTACCCCAAGTACGATCGCTAAAATAACCTACAATCGGCTGTACAATTAAACCTGTAAGCGGCGCGGCAATCCATAAAATGGGAATATCATCAATGTTCGCTCCTAAGGTTTGGAAAATGCGGCTCACATTGGCACTTTGTAAGGCAAAGCCAAATTGAATGCCCATAAAGCCAAAACACATATTCCATATTTGCCAAAACGACAGTGTTGGTTTGTCTTGCACGGTTGTTGTCATAAAGTTACTCCACAGCCACTACAACTGCACCCTGAGGTGCGAGCGTGAATTGCGTGTTTTTGTTATTAATTTGAATTTGGTTTTTGCCTGCAAATTTCAGCAAATTTTGCTGCTTTACTAGGTATGGCAGCGAGAATGTCTGAGGCTTATCTGCAAAATTTGCAAGCACTAATAGGGTTTGGTTACTTGTATGGCGTTTAAAGCCAATAACTTTGTCTTTTACAGCACCTAATTGATTGGAAATATTTGTCAGCTCGCCCCATTTGATGGCATCACGTTTTGCAAGAGTTAGCAGTGAAACATAAAAGCTGCGCAGTTCTTTTTGCGTTTTTGATAACAACGCGCCATCAAATTTGCCATGATTCATCCATTTTTGATGCTCAGGCACCCCAACATAGTCAAAAATACTGGTGCGTGTAGGGCTAGCAAACCCAGCGTTTTCTGCACCGGGCTCACCCACTTCTTGGCCAAAGTAAATAAGCGTAGGTGACGTACTTATTAAATGTGACACCACCATCGCTGGTTTGCCTTTATTCATATCGCCAACAAAATCGGGGCTGGCAATACGCTGCTCGTCATGGTTTTCTAAAAAGTTAAGCATATGCGGGGCAATATCTTTCACTTCATTATGCACTGGTATTAATGTGCTAGCTGACTGTTTACCCTGCATAATCCATTTTAAGGTGTCATAAAAACCCACTTTGTCGTAAAGGTAATCCATTTTGCCTAAGTGAATATAATCACGATAAAGGATTGGGTTATATACTTCGGCAATTAATGTAGCCTCTGGGTTTTTAATTTTAATATGCGCATTTAAATAACTCCAAAATTCTACTGGTACCATTTCGGCCATATCATAGCGAAAGCCATCCACGCCTTTATCTAACCAATAAAAAGCTATATCGCGCATTTTTTGCCAACTGCTTGGCAATTCTTTGTCTTGCCAAAACCTCACAACATCGTGATAGTTTTTAGAGGCATACTCATTTGGTAATTTTGCAAAATCATGGCTGCCATCGGGTTTTACACCATAATTTACTTTTACGGTTTCGAACCAATCATTAAAATCGGGTTGTGCTTCGCGCGAGCCATTGCCTGTCCATTTCGCAGGGTTTTCGTCGAACTTGCCATCAACTAAAGGGTGCGCATCACCACCTAAAGGTGGATATTCATCAGGGAATTTAGGCAGTGAAAACGCTTTTCCAGGAATATAGTAAAAATCATTAAACTTAGAATAGGTCACGCTGGTATTGTCTTTTTCTCCAAGACCGATAACGCCTTTAGGTTTGGCGATAGACTGGTAGCGACGTGCAACATGGTTTGGCACAATATCAATGATCACTTTAAGGCCAGCAGCATGACTTCGCGCAATAAGTGCTTCAAATTCTTCGATTCGCTTCGCAGGGTTATTTGCCAAATCTGGGTTTACTGAGTAGTAATCTTTAATGGCATAAGGAGAACCTGCGCGGCCTTTAATCACATCGGGGTCGTCTAAACTAATGCCAAATTTTGTGTAATCCTCAGCCATTGCATGATGCAGCACACCTGTGTACCAAATGTGGCTAACGCCCATGCCTTTAATTTCATTAAGCGCTTTAGGTGTAAAGTCATCAAATTTACCAACACCGTTTTCTGCTTTACTACCCCAGGGTTTATTGGTGGTATTTGTGTTGCCAAATAAACGCGTAAATACCTGATAGACCACAGGCTTTTGCTCTGCGTTTTTTTCTTCAACTAGTTTTGATTGGGCACTGCCATGATGTGACACCATTAAAAGTGCAAATAAGGCATACATCTTCTTTTTCATTTAATTACCAAATCGTTTTAAAAATTCGTTATGGGACGGTAGTTGTTCGCTAGTATGGCGCATCAATACTTTTAAATTAGCCAGCATTTCAGTTAATTGTTGATCGGTCAGATTATCTGCCAATGGGTGATATTGTTTTGGCGTAGCACCTTGTCCTAGCATTACTTGCTGCCACGCAATTTCACTAAAGAGCTCATCGTCTTGTCTAAAAAACAAGGCATTCTCAGTAAACAATTTCATTTTATGAGCAAGGCTTGGGGGTATTTCCATCTGCTTACATTGACGCCAAAATGCACTGTCTTCGCGTTTTGTTAATTTGTAATGCAGAATAATAAAATCACGAATACGCTCAAATTCAATTTGGCTTTGACGATTGTATTCGGCCACCACTTCATCAGTGATGCCCATCAGCGGAAAATGTTTCAGTAAACGAGTGGCCGCCGTCTGAATAAGGTGAATACTAGTAGATTCAAGTGGCTCTAAAAAGCCGCTTGAAAGCCCTATCGCTACCACATTTTTATGCCATTGCTTTAAACGGCGCCCCGTACGAAAACGAATAAGCTTAGGCTCTGCAAGTGCTTTACCCGGTAAATTTTTAAGTAATAACGCTTTGGCAGTGTCATCTGAAAGGTGTTTACTTGCATAGACTAGGCCATTACCAATACGATTAGTCAGTGGAATTTGCCATTGCCACCCTGCAGATTGGGCAATTGAGCGTGTATAGGGTTTTATTTCACTTTCACCATGTTCACATGGCACAGCCAGAGCACTGTCGCATGGCAACCAATGGCTCCAATCTTCAAAGCCAACATTCAAGGTTTTATCTAGCAATAAACCATGTAAA
>NZ_JBFKMX010000175.1:0-5913 GCF_041629635.1 Pseudoalteromonas sp.
TGGTTAAAATGCTTTTCGTTATCGTCTTTTTGGAAAAAACCTAAATGCCGCACTTCAATGGAAAGCGGGATTGATTTTGGCCATTGTTCAAAAAATGAAGCAATACGTGGTACAAATTCTGGTGAGCAAGATTTAGGAAGTTGTAACATAATTGAACCTATTTTTGGCAATAGCGGTTCAAATAAATTAAGCCATGCTTTTAGTTCACTGTTTACTCCCTCCAACGCCATTTGATGCGAGATGAGTTTAGGAATTTTAAAGGTAAAGCGAAAATCATCGCCGGTGCTGTGATACCAGTTATTGATTGCTGTAGGGCTTGGGTCCGCATAAAAGCTGGTATTGCCTTCAACAGTATTAAAAATTTGGCTGTATTGCGCGAGCATGTCACTGTTTTTACAGTGTGTTGTAAAAACACGTCCTTTCCAGTGATTACTGGACCATTGTGGGCAACCTAAGTACAGCATTTCATTTCTTTATCGTGAGTGAATTTTTATAGCATATCAAACACGGAATTTACTCTCTACACTCGCATTTTTAAAGCGCTTAAGTATAATTGGCGTTTATTTTTTTAGTGATGACTATTTCGAGGGCATTTTAGCGCTCGAATATTTGATAAGTCTTTTACGGACAGGATAGGTATGCGCTCTATATATTGCGGACAAGTAAATAAATCAAACGTAGAACAAACGGTCGAGCTGTGTGGTTGGATCAATAAACGCCGTGACCTAGGTGGCTTAATCTTTATCGACTTACGCGACCGTGAAGGTGTTGTGCAAGTGGTATTTGATCCTGAAGTTGAAGGCTTAATGGATACTGCAAACCAATTACGTAATGAATTCTGCGTAAAGGTAACCGGTATTGTGCGTGCTCGCCCAGAAAGCCAAATCAACAAAGATATGGCAACGGGTGAAGTGGAAATTTTAGGTAAAGGGTTAGAGATCATCAACCGTTCTGAGCCATTACCTCTTGATTTTAACCAGCAGAACTCAGAAGAAATGCGTTTGAAGTATCGCTATTTAGATCTTCGCCGTGTGGAAATGAGCGAGCGCATTAAGCTACGTGCTAAAGCGTCATCGTTTGTACGTCGTTTCTTAGACGACAATGGTTTCTTAGATATTGAAACGCCAGTGCTAACTAAAGCAACACCAGAAGGTGCGCGCGATTACTTAGTACCAAGCCGTGTACACAATGGTAGTTTTTACGCATTACCTCAGTCACCGCAGCTGTTCAAACAGTTGTTAATGATGTCGGGTTTTGATCGTTATTATCAGATCGTTAAGTGTTTTCGTGATGAAGATTTACGTGCTGATCGTCAACCTGAATTCACTCAAATCGATTTAGAAACGTCATTCATGAGCTCAGATGAAGTGCGTGCAATGACAGAAAAGCTAATTCACGATATGTGGCAAGAGCTATTAAACGTTGATTTAGGTTCTTTCCCAACGATGTCTTATGCCGATGCGATGCGTCGTTTTGGTTCTGATAAGCCCGACTTACGTAACCCAATGGAATTAGTTGACGTTGCTGATTTAGTTAAAGACGTTGAGTTTAAAGTATTCTCAGGTCCTGCAAATGATGAAAAAGGCCGCGTTGCGGTACTTACTGTGCCGGGTGGTGCTGCATTATCACGTAAGCAGCTTGATGATTACACTAAGTTTATCGGTATTTACGGTGCTAAAGGTTTAGCGTGGATGAAAGTTAACGACCGTGATGCGGGCGTTGAAGGTGTGCAATCACCAATTGCTAAATTCCTAACTGAAGACGTGATTAGCCAATTACTTGAGCGTACTAATGCGCAAACGGGCGACATCATTCTATTTGGTGCTGATAAACGTAACGTTGTAAACGAAGCGATGGGTGCACTTCGTCTGAAAATTGGTTTAGACCTAGAAATTACAGACTTAAGTAAGTGGGCGCCACTGTGGGTTGTTGATTTCCCAATGTTTGAAGAAGACGATGAAGGTACACTGCACGCAGTTCACCACCCATTCACTGCACCAAAAGACATTTCAGCTGCAGAATTAGAAGCTAATCCGGCAGCAGCTATTTCAGATGCGTACGATATGGTACTTAACGGCTACGAAGTAGGTGGTGGTTCTGTACGTATTCATAACAATGAAATGCAACAAGCGGCATTTAGAATTTTAGGTATTGAAGCTAAAGAGCAAGAAGATAAGTTTGGCTTCTTACTTGATGCGCTTAAGTACGGTACACCTCCACATGCAGGTTTAGCATTTGGTTTAGACCGTTTAGTAATGTTGCTATGTGGCACTGAAAATATCCGTGATGTAATTGCATTCCCTAAAACAACTCAAGCATCTTGTTTATTAACAAATGCACCAAGTGTAGCTAACCCAGAGGCACTTGCTGAATTAGGTGTTGCAGTAACGGTTGAGCCAAAAGACGCTTAATTGATATGTTTTTTAAAAAAGGCGTACTGTTAAGTACGCCTTTTTTGTTTGCTTGCAAAGGGAAAACTAAACTGTAAAACGCGCGACATCGTGCTTCATATTTTGAGCATCTATTTCAAGTGCATGGCAGTTTTCACTGTTTTCACAGGAATCGATAAACAGCTGCTCGGCAGAGACTGAAATATTTTCAGTGGCACTTTCAACTTCTTTCACCGTATACATTTGTTCCTGAGTGGCACCTGCTATTTGAATTACTCTGTCGCGTATTGCATCAAGCGATTGTTTATTACGATCCATGCTAAGTCTTGCTGTATCAAGCGATGAATTCATCTCACTGGTTAGATTTAAGCTTTTTTCCATAGCTTGTTCTGAGCGCAAAACGAGGTCTTGTAAGGTCTTTATCATTTTGCCAATTTCAACAGTGGATTGCTGTGTGCGTTTAGCTAATGTTCTCACTTCATCAGCTACCACAGCAAAGCCTCTGCCGGTTTCGCCTGCTCGTGCTGCTTCAATCGCTGCGTTAAGGGCAAGTAGGTTAGTTTGTTCTGTGATCTCACTAATGACACTTGTAACACCTTCAATATCCCGACTTGATAAGGTTAATTCATTCATAATGCTGCTGGTGGATTCAACTTGTGATTTTAAAAATGTCATGTTTTGATGCGTTTGACTCATTACAGCGGTACCTTCACGCATATTTTGCTCAGCTTGTTCTACACTAGCTTCCACTTCAACGCTGCTTTGTGCAATAAGTTCGACCGCTTTAACAAGCTCAGAAACGGCCTGTTTAACGGCAATGGTATTATTTTTTTGGTCTTCAATGGCCGATTGCGAGCGTAAGCTCAACTCGGCAGAGTGGTGTGCGCCTTTTTCCACTACTTCACCTTTATGTTTAATTTCACGCACGATATCTGCAGTTGTGTCGATAAATTCGTTAATACTATCGGTAAAATCTGAGAGTTCATCTTTACCCTCTAGCTCTATATGCTGTGTTAAATCGCCATTACCATGGCTAATATCAGCCATTTTTTCATTGGCACTGTGTAGACGGTGAATAATACGATAGGTTTGCCAGAGTAAAATTAGTGAAATTACAACGGTAATGGCGCCAGATACTATGGCACCTTGTTTTTTACTGACCGTTAACGTATTGGAAATTTCACCATTTATACCCGTGGTTAACTCATTTAATGTTGATTCAACTTGGTGAATACTACCCCGTAGCGCACCACGTAAACCATCATTTTCAGACAGACCGCGTTGTTTTAAGGCATCAGCAAGGTTAGCTGCAGCATTTTCAAAATTGGTTAAAGTGACACTCGAAGCCGTTGTATGGCTAGTTAAATAGGTTTTTACTGTACTAAGCTTTTCTTGTGCTTGATTTTTTACAGCAATATCGAGCTATGATTGAAAATCATTTTCAAGTAATACTAGTCTCACCATTGAACTGATAGCTGCCGTATCGCCTGTATTTAATACGTCTTCTTTAAGCCTTACCTCAGCTTGATTAAATGCTAAACGCAAACCTTGATCTTTAGACAAGCCAATACGTTTATCTAAAGACACTAAAGTTAAGAACTGGGTTTCATATTGTTCAATTAGAGTGAAGGTATTAGCAAGTTGGTGTTCTAACTTTGGGATTGATGCAAGCGCACTGCGCAATTGATTGATGTTTTGCTTAATGAGTGAAATTCGCTGGTTAAATTTATCAACATACTTTTCATCTTTTCTCAGCAAAAAATCCTTTTCATGGCGTCTTAGCATTAACATGTTATTGCTAAGCTCTTTACTGAGCGCAAGTTTGCTGCCAAGCTCGGCCATTTGATTTGTGGAATACCAAATTAAACTGGCCATGATAGCCATTGAAAAAATAATTAGAACAGATAAAGAAATGAAGGATCGTTTGATAGACATGAATACTCCTTATTCAGTAATAGATAATTTGTTCCGTTAAATATCTCGTAAATAATGCTAGGCAAGAAGTTAATTTTCTGCCATAAAAGTGTCATAATTTTTTATTGTATTATTTAATTTGGTACAGAAAGTGTGATGTGAGTCCGATGTGCTAATCTGTATTTATTTTTTAGGTCACCATAAAACTCGTAAAGTAAATCTTCGATAATGCCTTGTTTTGCTGCGCTTTTAAGTGCGTTTGTTAATAATTGATAAAGAGCATCATTGTCTTTTTGAATGTAAAAATACATATCGGTATCAAATGAAAAAATAAGATTTCGTTCGATGGCTAAATAAGGGTGAACATTTAATTCATTTTCTATCTCGATAATGCTTCGTGAAAAATAGTCGAATCCACGATTACCATGATGCAGCATCTGGTATATTTTATTCATATCGCCAGAAAGCTCGATGTAAGGAAGTTTATTGTGCCGCCATACATCAACATCATACCAATTTTCGCCAAACACACCGGTGCTATTTGAATCGATAAAATCTTGCAAATTTTTTACGTTATTAAATTTATTTTGATTATTTATATTAACAAGCAACAATCGTTGGGCAATCTTCCCGTTGGTTAGCGGAATATCGATGCGACGATATTTTTGGTCGCGTTCCTTTGTGCGCATGCGCCAAATTACATTAACTTTATTGGCTTCGAAATAACTTATTTGGCGTTGATAGTTAAGTGTACCGATGTAAGTAATGTTTACTTGATGGTCAATCGAATGGATAGATCGTTCAAGTAGTTGTTCGAAATAACGTATGTTTGATTCATTGCGAGTCGAAATCTTCAATTCTATCGGGTTTGATAGTGCTGAAAAGATTGCGAAACAAAATAGAATTAGCGTTTTAGACATACAACAGCGTTTATATTTTCGATTAACTAAGTATAGTCAAATTGCTGATTTATCCTCCTTTAAAGCCGCTTATCATTTAATCATTTACGATAAATTACAATCGTGATGAAAATAGTTTGCTAGGATGTGATTTTTTAACATTTATTGAAATTTTTCATGACACAGCGCATTGATGTAATTGATCTTTTAAGAGGAATATCGGTTTTAGGTATTCTTTATATGAATATTTATTATCATGCAATATTTGAGATTGGTTACAGCCCCTTAATTGATACCCCAATGAGCGACTTAGTCATTGAAGTAATTAATGCTTTTTTCATTGATGGGCGATTTCGCACTCTGTTCTGTGTGTTATTTGGTGTGGGGCTTGCGATTTTGTACGATAAACACGGACAAAATAAAGCATTACCACTACTGAATGCACGTTTGAAATGGCTACTGATTTTTGGTGTTGTACACAGTGTATTTATCTTTTCTGGTGACATTTTAATAAATTACGCTTTAGCAGGTTTTTTAGTTTATAAAGAGTTAGGCAATCACCAAGCGATCATTCTAAAAAAAGCGAAAACCTATTTTGCAATTGGGTTTGTAGTGTTAATACTACTCTCACTCATCCCAAGCGAGCCAATCTATCGTGGTAGTGAAGAGTATCTTGCAATACTTGACGAGTGGCAATCAGGATACGGTAA
>NZ_JBFKMX010000176.1:0-5868 GCF_041629635.1 Pseudoalteromonas sp.
CACTTGAAGTTAGAGTTCAAATCATTAGAATTGTAATTGATTTTAACTGAATGAGGTAAATATCATGCGTACTAAAAGGGATCTATTTGGTTACCTATCTTTTAAAGCAATTGCTGCGCTAAGCTACTTATTAGCAATGGGTTCTTTAACTAAAAAGCGTGTTTTTTCGGATTCAAAAAAGCACTATTCACACCAACACAGCAAATCACACAATTAATCAGTATTGAAATAAAATGTTCGATTACGCTACTTTTTCTATTTTATTATATTTCGCCCTGTTAATTTTTATTGGCGTATACGCCATGAAAAAATCCACCTCAGATAATGGCGAGTACCTACTCGGTGGGCGCAATGTTAGCGCCAAAGTGACCGCGCTTTCTGCGGGTGCCTCTGATATGAGTGGTTGGATGCTAATGGGGCTGCCAGGGGCTGCCTATGTCAGTGGATTAGGCAGTATTTGGCTTGCTGTAGGGCTTGTGATTGGTGCTTATGTTAATTACCATATTGTGGCGCCAAAATTACGTGTATTTACTGAACTTGCTGATAATGCATTAACCATTCCCGAGTTCTTTTCGAAGCGTTTTGCCCTTGAAAAAGGTAGCGTAAGGCTGATCTCATCCATCGTGATTATTGTGTTTTTCACAGTTTACACCGCATCAGGCCTTGTTGCTGGCGGTAAGTTGTTTGAATCGGCCTTTAATATCGATTACACCATTGGCATTGTAGCAACGGTGAGCATTGTGGTGCTTTACACCGTACTTGGTGGTTTTTTAGCCGTCAGCCTAAGTGACTTTATCCAAGGCGTGATTATGCTCATTGCATTAATTGCTGTGCCAATGGTGACCTTTAGCCATTTCGATGCCGATGCAGCGAGCAGTTTTAGTCAATCATTGTCGTTTAATTTTGGCAATACTGAACTCATCGCCGCCATCAGCCTAATGACCTGGGGTCTTGGCTACTTTGGCCAGCCGCATATTATTGTGCGTTTTATGGCGATTGATAGCCATAAAAATCTCGCCAAAGCGCGTAAAATTGGCGTTTCGTGGATGACAATTTCAATTATCGGCGCGTTAGTAACTGGCCTTGTTGGTGCAAGTTTTATTGCTAACAGTAAACAGTCGGTTTCGGACCCTGAAACTATTTTTATCTTCTTATCGCAGTTCTTATTCCACCCGTTTGTTGCTGGTTGGTTATTAGCAGCCATTCTTGCCGCCATTATGAGTACCATTTCATCACAATTATTAGTGTCGTCGAGCTCACTGGTTGAAGATATTTATAAAAGTTATGCCAAACGACAACCAAGCAGCCAAGAGCTCTTAACCATCAGCCGTATTTGTGTATTGGTAGTTGCGGTTGTGGCATCGCTGATTGCACTTGATAGCAACAGCAGCGTGCTTAACTTAGTGTCTAACGCTTGGGCTGGCTTTGGTGCCGCATTTGGTCCTTTGGTGATCTTTAGCCTGTGGTGGAAAAAACTCAGCCATAGCGGTGCGGTTGCTGGCGTTGTTGTTGGGTCGCTTACAGTATTACTTTGGGCGTATGTGCCGCTACTTGAAAACGGCGAAACCTTAAGTGTTTATTTTTACGAATTACTGCCAGGTTTTGTGGCAAGCTCAATCGCCATTGTACTGGTAAGCTTAAACACCCAACAACCTGATCAACAAGCGATGAAATGGTTTAACGCAACACATAACAAGCTTCAAGAGGCTTAATATATGCAAAATACACTTAACAATATCGGCTGGCAACGGATTGTAATCAAAGTAGGAAGTGCGCTCATTGCCCCCCACCGTGATGGATGCAGCAGCCAATATTTATTAAGTATCGCTAATTTTATTGTGCGCTGTCGCGCTGCTGGTATTCAGGTAGTACTTGTATCTTCAGGCTCAGTGGCCGCAGGCTCACATTTATTTAATAACGTCGACAGCTCATCGATGACCGTTAAAAAAGCCATGGCAGCTGCAGGTCAGTCTGAAATGATGGCAACATGGGATAGGTTATTTGATTTTAATACTGCCCAAGTCCTGTTAACCCATGCAGACTTGCGTGATCGCGACCGCTTTGAAAGTGTGCGAGATACATTAACAGCACTGTTAAATGGCGATATTTTACCTATCGTAAACGAAAACGATACAGTCACGACCGACAAGCTAAAAGTGGGCGATAATGATAATTTATCGGCCATGGTTGCCAGTGCCGCCTACGCCGATGCACTGATTATTTGTTCTGATATCGACGGGCTTTATACTGCGAATCCGCATGTAGATAAAAGCGCTACACTTATTAGCGATGTCTCGCGAATTGATGCAAATATTTATGCAATGGCAGGCGGCGCCACCAGCGATGTGGGTACGGGTGGCATGAAAACCAAAGTGCAAGCTGCAGAAAAAGCAGTATCCCATGGCATTAACACCTACATTGTAAATGGCTTTAGCGAATCGACATTCAATGAGTTATTACAAGGCAATAATCCAGGCACCTTGTTCCATGCCATTGACAACCCCATGCAAGACCAAAGTCATTGGATGAAACACACCACCAAAGCACAAGGTGAGTTAGTGGTGAATGACAGTTTTGCAATGCAAAAACAAAGTGACAATTTGCTAGCACCGCAAGACTTAGTCAATGTGATTGGTGATTTTTCAGCTGGCGAAGTGGTGTTATTGCGAAAAGAAAACGGCGACCAACTGGCCAAAGTTAAAAGTAACTACAGCAGCTGCTTACTTAACTTTGTTGCCGAGCAAGATAACGACGATCTCTCAGAAAAATTACACGACTCGGCAGCACCAATATTGTCTAAGCAGTATGTGCCTCTCAATTAGTTTGCTCCGTAATTGTAATACCCTATCCAAATACAATTACTACCAAACAAAAGGGTTAGCATCGCGCTAACCCTTTTTATCTTTCATCCGTTGTTATTCAGCGTACGGCGTTACTTTTACAAATTCTGTTACCTTGGCGTGTAAGTCACGACTAAAGGCTTTGTTACTAATGGCAAAATGTACACTGCGCGCAACTTGTTCTGGCAATAAGTCCATTGCAATGTGCTGTTTTACTTCTAGTGCTAAATTGACCGAATCAAACGCTGCCTTGTTGGACAAAAGCAACGTCAAACGCTCTTTTTCGAGCAAAATAAACGCCCGCTCAACATCGTTGTAATAATACACCCGCTTTCCTTTTAACCACTGCTTTTCATAAGTGCTAAGCACTTCGCCGCGCAGCACACCGACAGTTAAAGATGGCTTATCATCATCTGAAAGTGGATTTTCAATTGCCCCACGTTTATAAAATAACACGCGTTTTTGGCTGGTACCGTAAGCAATAAAATGCGCATGTTGTTGCCGCTTTGGATTTGCTATAAGCCCCGGCAATATATCAATTTCACCTTTTTCTAATAACAATAGGCAACGGCTAAACGGCGCTTTATTTATAATCACCAGTTCGCGCTCAAGGTAATGGCTTAGCTTTTCTAAATAATAATAGTGACTGTTAGGCGCTGAGTTAAGCTCTGAATGGGTGATATCAAGGCAAGTGGTAAGCGATGTTGGCGTTGCAGTTGCCAAAAATGAGACGGTTGCAAGTAAAACAAAAATACAAGATGACATCATAATGAGCAATTAGTTTAAACGCGCTGTACCCCTAGTGTATTTAAAAGTGTAAGTGCAAGATCACGAAAAAATTTCATATAAATAATCAGCATAAAATTACGCATAAATACGCAGCGAACCACGGTTTATCAATCACTTACGCGTGGTTCTCGAAAAATTATTCCTAACAAGCTGCATTTCGATGTTAATTTGTTGTAAACGCATTATTTACTTTTTTGCTCACTATGCTAAAACGTACAAGAACACTTCACACTAACTAGGAGAATAAAATGACATTACGTACTTTTGTTACGCCTAGTGAGCTACATGAATGTTCGTCTGACTATCACCTAAGTGAGTGGTTTGACGAATAACCAACCCTAACAATTTCAACAACACACTTTCGTTTTGCGTTTTTTAGCGCAGGCGCTTTATTGATTTTTGTTAGGAAATTCCTATGAATAATAAGAACTACTTCATTGTAGCATCACTACTATTGGGCTTTTCGCTCTCTCACACAGCTTACGCATGTACCTCTACCGAATCTGAACCAAACGACCTTGAAAGTCAGGCCAATGTAATCGATTGTGCTAATGCAACCCTTGCGGGTAGCTCAAAACGCGGCGACATTGATTGGTTTAGTTTTAGCACCAGTGAAAATGGCGAAATCAGCATTCGCTTAGATCATGATAGTCGCGACGATTTTGATTGGGCATTGTATGGCGCAACAGGCAACGCAATTTTAACTGGTGAGACAAGTAATGTGCCTGAGCTTGGCAGCATTACCGCAGCAGCGGGTAATTACTTTGTAAAAGTAACACGTTACTCAGGACGCGGTTGGTACGACTTAACCGTTAATTACCCAACCGAGCCAACACCACCTGCTGAAGATTGCGGTTACGGCTTTACGCCCGCGATACCAAGTGACTTAACTTATTGGCAAACAGGCAACGCTAATGATGCGTGTGGCGCACTTACCAGCGGTCAAGGCGCAACCTTGCTGATGGGTGGCGGCACCGATGTTGATAGCGCATTTACAGGCCGTGTTTTACCACATATTGGCAACAATCAAGATGTGGTCATTTTAAGAACATCAGGCTCAGATGGCTACAATGACTATTTAAGCGGGTTACTTAATGCCGATTCAGTTAACACCCTATTAGTTGATTCGCGAACGCTTGCGAACAGTGACTATGTTGCATGGACAATTAAAAGTGCCGAATTTGTCTTTATTGCCGGTGGCGATCAGGCTGATTACCTCAACCAATGGCAAAATACGCAGCTGCAAGATGCACTTCAGCACGTTTATGATAAAGGCGGTGTTATTGGTGGCACATCAGCTGGTATGGCGCTACTAGGAGGTTCGGTTTACGACCCTGATGGCATTCTTGGCGCTATCTCAGACGAAGTAGTGACAGACTTTTGCCATGACACCATCAATATTAGCCAAGGCATGTTTAGCAATAACTTGCTTGCCAATACCCTCACCGACACCCACTTTGCAGAGCGCGACCGCCTTGCACGCTCAGTGGTGTTTTTAGGGCATTTAGCTGCTGGCAGCAATGTGATTGCGGCAGATGAAAACACCTCTTTATATGTTAAAAGTAATGGCGAAAGCTTAGTTGACGGCAGCGGTGCTGTGTATATTTTTAAAGAAACCGCAACCACCGAACGCCAACAACTAAGCTGTAACGCACCGGTTATTTACAACAACATTGAACGATTAAAGCTGATTGCTAATCAGCAAATTAATCTCAACACAGGAAGCCATAATGGCGAAACCCTAAGTGTATCGATAGATGGCACCAGCAATCGTTATTATTCACCACTTAACCCTTATTAAGCAGGTGTATTGACTATGGAAGCTGAAAAATCCCTTAATCAAATCATTAAATACCTAATTTTACAAAAAGAGATCCGTTCGCAGTTTGAGCTCTCTTACGAATTAGGCTTAATGGGCTTTGCTGATATTTCACAGTCGCGTATTTCACGCATGCTTACGCGCTTAGGTGCAGTGCGTATGCGTAACAGCAACCACCAGCTGGTGTATCGCCTACCTTCAGATGTGGGCATGCCGGGGCTAAAACAGTCGATTGAAAGTGTGGTGTTAGCGTGTGATAAAAACGAGGCGCTGGTAGTTATAAAAACCCAAGCGGGCGGCGCTAAAATTGTTGCCCGCGTGCTTGATCACTTGCACGATAGTTTGGGCATTAGCGGCACAGTCGCAAGCGATGACACCTTGTTTATTATGCCAAAACCTGCGCAGTGCACCACGCTACTG
>NZ_JBFKMX010000177.1:0-5858 GCF_041629635.1 Pseudoalteromonas sp.
AACTTGCTTATCTTTACCGTGAACATGCACAGCAACACCTGCGATAGGGTTACCTTGTTGATCTTTTAATTGACCGGAAATAGGAGCGGCGTGAGATGCAATTGGAAATATTACACTTACAACAGCTAAGTTAATGAGAGATTTTTTCATAAACAATACTTCAGAAAATTAAGGAAATTTACGTTACGTGATACTGTAACATTAAATTTTCAGGTTTTAAATAAATTGTTATAACATTACATATGATATTTGAAATGCATTGCAAATAAATGACAATAAGGCAGGAGTTTTAAGAAACTAAAATTTAGGTATATCTATTTCAATATCATTAACAGGGGTAGCACAGCAAAGTAATATTTCGCCTTTTCTCACAAAGGCTAAAGGTTCTTGCTGATATTCCACATTACCACTAATAAGCTTGCAACGGCATGCACCACAAAACCCTTCACGACAGTGAAATTGTGGCTCAAAATTATTGTTTTCTAAGAAGGTAAGAAGATTTGGCTGATCAGAGTCAAAATCAAGACTCTGATCAGTATTAGCAATGATGACTTTGCTCATTAAAGATCGAAATCACCAAAGTCTGATGCATCAACTTCAGCGTCAATTTGGCCAACAAGATATGAACTGATTTCAGCTTCTTGCGGTGCAACTTGAACGTTATCTGATACAAGCCAAGCGTTAATCCATGGAATTGGATTCGAACTTGTTTCAAAAAGGGTTGGTAAACCAACAGCAGCCATACGTACATTTGTAATGTACTCAACATACTGGCAAAGAATATCTTTGTTTAAGCCAATCATTGAACCGTCTTTAAATAGGTATTCAGCCCATTCTTTTTCTTGTTCTGCAGCTTTCTTAAACATGGCGATTGATTCTTCACGACATTGTGCTGCCACAATAGCCATTTCAGGATCATCATCACCTTCTTGCATAATATTAAGAATGTGCTGTGTGCCTGATAAATGTAGTGCTTCATCACGGGCAATAAGCTTGATAATTTTCGCATTACCTTCCATTAATTCACGTTCAGCGAACGCGAATGAACATGCAAAACTTACATAGAAACGAATCGCTTCCAAGATGTTTACTGACATGATGCAAAGGTAAAGTTTCTTTTTAAGATCAAATAAGTTTACGCGAACTTCTTCACCATTGATTTGGTGTTTACCTTCACCAAGCTCATTGTAAATAGTAGTTAAACGAATTAATTCGTCATAGTAACGTGTTACTTCTTCAGCACGCTCTGCGATTTTATTGTTAGTTACGATATCGTCAAAAATAAGCTCAGGTTGCTTTGTAACGTTACGAATAATGTGCGTGTATGAACGGCTGTGAATGGTTTCACTAAATGCCCAAGTTTCAATCCATGTTTCGAGTTCAGGAATTGACACGATTGGCAACAATGCGACATTTGGCGAACGGCCCTGCACACTATCAAGTAATGTTTGGTATTTTAAGTTACTTAAGAAAATGTGCTTTTCATGCTCTGGTAATGTTTCAAAGTCAATGCGGTCTTTACTTACATCAACTTCTTCAGGGCGCCAGAAAAATGAAAGCTGTTTTTCTATTAACTTTTCAAAAATAGGGTGTTTTTGTTGATCGTAGCGCGAAACATTGACAGTTTGTCCAAAGAACATAGGTTCTTTTAATTGGTCGTTATGCTCGCGACTAAATGTAGAATACGACATAGTTATTTTTACTCTAGAGAAAACAAACTAATGGGCAAAGTGTGAAAACTTTGCCCGTTGTGGATTAGATTTTACACGCGCCGCCTGCACAGCCATCATCTTCAGGCTCTGGCTTAAGCTCATCCTGAGAGTCCGATGCACCATCACGGGTGTTATGGTAGTAAAGTGTTTTAACACCAAGTTTGTACGCAGTAAGTAAATCTTTAAGCAATAGCTTCATTGGTACTTTACCGCCTTCAAACTTATTTGGATCATAGTTAGTGTTTGCAGAGATAGTTTGGTCAATAAACTTCTGCATAATACCAACTAATTGAAGGTAACCGTCATTGCTTGGAATATCCCAAAGCAGCTCGTACGCATCTTGTAGGCGTTCATATTCAGGAACAACTTGCTTCAGAATGCCATCTTTACTCGCTTTAACGCTGATATGACCACGCGGTGGCTCAATACCATTTGTTGCGTTAGAAATTTGCGATGAGGTTTCTGACGGCATTAACGCAGATAACGTTGAGTTACGCATACCATGCTTAACAATGCTCTCACGAAGATCATCCCAATCTAGGTGTAATTGTTCATCACAGATTGCATCAAGATCTTTCTTGTAGGTATCAATTGGCATAATACCTTGCGCATACGTTGTCTCATTAAATTTAGGACAAGCACCTTTTTCTTTCGCAAGCTCATTTGACGCTTTCATCAAATAGTATTGAATTGCTTCAAAAGTACGGTGCGTAAGCGCATTCGCAGAACCATCTGAATATTTAACACCGTTTTTAGCAAGGTAATAAGCGTAGTTAATTACACCAATACCTAATGTACGACGACCCATAGTTGCATTGTATGCAGCTGGAACTGGGTAATCTTGATAATCAAGTAAGTTATCAAGTGCACGTACAGCAAGTTCAGCTAATTCATCTAATTCATCAAGTGTTTTAATTGCACCTAAGTTGAACGCAGAAAGCGTACACAGAGCAATCTCACCTTCTTCGTCCATCACGTGTTTTAATGGCTTAGTCGGAAGCGCAATTTCTAAACATAGGTTAGACTGGCGGATTGGCGCTACTTTTGAATCAAACGGGCTGTGTGTATTTGTGTGGTCTACGTTTTGTAGATAAATACGGCCTGTGCTTGCACGCTCTTGTGCAAACATAGAGAACAACTCAATTGCTTTAATGCGCTTTTTACGAATTGACTGGTCTTGCTCATATTGTAGATACAGACGTTCAAACTCTTGTTGATCTTCAAAAAACGCGTCGTATAGGCCAGGCACATCTGATGGGCTGAATAGGGTAATGTAATCGTCTTTAATTAAACGTGAATACATTACTTTGTTAAACTGTACACCGTAATCTAAATGACGAACACGGTTATCATCAACACCACGGTTATTTTTAAGTACTAGTAAGTTTTCTACTTCTAAATGCCAAAGTGGGTAGAATAGGGTTGCAGCACCACCACGCACACCACCTTGAGAACAGCTTTTTACCGCTGTTTGGAAGTGCTTATAAAACGGAATACACCCTGTGTGGAATGCTTCACCATTTCTAATTGGGCTACCTAGTGCGCGAATTCGACCTGCATTAATACCAATACCTGCACGTTGACTCACATACTTAACAATTGAAGATGAAGTTGCATTGATTGAATCAAGGCTATCATCACATTCAATTAGTACACATGAACTGAATTGACGGGTAGGCGTACGCACACCAGCCATAATTGGTGTTGGTAATGAAATTTTAAACGTCGATGTTGCATCATAAAAACGCTTAACATAATCAAGACGTGTTGATTTCGGGTATTTGGAGAATAAACACGCTGCAACTAGAATATAGAGAAACTGTGCGCTTTCATAAATTTCGCCAGATACTCGGTTTTGTACCAAGTATTTACCTTCTAGTTGTTTTACAGCAGCATAACTAAACGTTAAATCACGACCGTGATCAATATACGCATCAAGTTCGTCGATTTCTTGTTGGCTATAATCAGCAAGTAAATGTGGATCGTATTTATTCATTTCGACCATCTTCACCATATGATCATAAAGCGTTGGTGGCTCAAAGCGACCATAAGCTTTCTTTCTCAAATGGAATATCGCTAAACGTGCAGCGAGATATTGATAGTCTGGTGTTTCTTTGGAAATAAGGTCTGCAGCAGCCTTGATGATCGTCTCATGAATGTCTTCAGTACGAATACCATCATAGAACTGAATATGGGATTTTAATTCTACTTGTGACACAGAAACGTTATTTAGGCCCTCTGCTGCCCATGCAATAACGCGGTGAATTTTGTCTAGATCAAGCGGTTCCTTGCGACCGTCACGTTTACTGACTGAAAGCTCTTGGTTCATACTTATGCCTGCAAATTCCTTCAAACGAGCAAATAATTTTTATTATGTCGAAATAGTGTTGTTGGACTTTAGTCCTATTATTAAGCGCACGGCTCAGGCGAAATCATCAATGTGAGCTTTTTATGCTCAGCTACTAGATATGGTGTCGCCTTCACAGATGATCACAAGATAGAGGGGTCTTGATCATTTTTCAAGGCCTAGAAAAGCGAGAAAATTAGTGATCAAATTTTTACTAACTTGCGTGTTAGCATCCACTAACGTGTTAAGCAAAGTATGTTTAGTCTATGTAAAAAAACAACGAAAAAATTACGATAAAAAAAAATATTTAAAATTTATTTGTTGCAAATTTACAAGATATTGTTTTTGGGACCAGTAATAAAATAACCACAATATATAGTGGTTATTTTTTATTAAAGCAACTAGATATATGGTTAAGCAATAACCAAGGGGTCTTGAAAGACAGGTCAAATTGCCAGCTAGAAACAGCATTTCCATTGAGATAGCCCCAAAGCGCTGCGACTGATTTCATATCTGCAGAATTCGCAGCGATGATATCGCGTTCATCATCACCAATATAAATACACTGATGGGGTTCAACATTCATTAAACGGCAACTATGCAATAAAGGATCAGCATGCGGCTTTGCTTTTTCAAGTGTATCGCCAGACACAATATTATGGCACAAATTAAACTCAGGAATTTGTGCTACTAATGGTTCAGTTAAATGTGCTGGCTTATTAGTGACGATAGACCAGGGTATTTGCTGGCTATCAAGGTGTGTAATTAATTGCGTGATGCCGTCATAAAAACGGCTTTTGTACCAAAGGTGTTGTTTATAAAAATCAAGAAACATTTGTTTTAATGTCTCTTGTTCATTTTCAGATAAACGATGCCATTGCTCACCAAAGCCAAGTTTAAGAAGGGCAATGGTGCCATTAGATGCTTGCGTACGATAACAATCAGCACTGACAACATCTTTATTGTGCCTAGCTAATACGTAATTTAAAGCAGCACCTAAATCATCTGCACTATCGATTAAGGTGCCATCAAGATCAAAAAGGACTGCTTTATACATTTTTACTTAAGCCAGCTTTTCGAAATGGATCATGTAATTGACTGATACATCGTTGGTTAAACTATAAGTTTGACCTAGAGGGTTATAACTAAGTCCTTTCATGACACGTGCTTTTAGGGCGTACTTTTCAGCCCAAGTAATTAACGTTGCTGGCTTGATGAACTTGTCATGATCATGAGTACCTTTAGGTACAATTTTGAGTAAATGTTCGGCACCTACAATGGCAAACAAATACCCTTTGAGTGTTTTATTGAGCGTCGACATAAATACATGCCCACCCGGTTTCACCAGCGTTGCTAGTGAAGCGATTACCGATTCAGGATCTGGTACGTGCTCAAGCATTTCCATGCAGGTAACAATATCAAATTGCTGAGGGTGCTCTCTAGCAAAATCTTCAGCGGTTACCTTTTTATAATTAAGGGTAACACCCACTTCAAGGGCATGAAGCTTTGCAACATTTAAAGGTTCTTCACCCATATCAATTCCGGTTACATTACCACCAAGTTTAGCCATACTCTCAGCTAGAATACCGCCTCCACAGCCTACATCTAATACATTTTTTGAAAACACACCTTGGCTGTGTAAATTAATGAAATCTAATCTAAGCGGGTTAATTTCATGTAGTGGTTTAAATTCACCATTAAAGTCCCACCATCGGTCGGCCATGGCTTCAAACTTTGCAATTTCACTTGCATCGATATTTTGTTGAACGGTCATAAAAAGCATCCAGAGTGATTTGAGG
>NZ_JBFKMX010000178.1:0-5782 GCF_041629635.1 Pseudoalteromonas sp.
CCGCTTTCGCGTGTTTGCCAATGGTCAGGGCGCGCGTCTTTATGATGCGCAATTCGCTTTGTCATTTCATCATCAAATGCTTCAGCAGTGGCTACGTATATGACATTCGCTTTTTGCTCTTGTGCGAATTGATTTGCCAATGTTTCAGCATGACGCGTCTTACCAGAACGCACACCGCCAATCACTAAATATTTATTCATTCTATCTAAAAGCCCTTGTTCCTCTTGGGTTTGTCACGCACAATAGCTAAAAAAATATTGGAAATCCAGATGTCTACTAGCATTGACTTGACACAACTCATTCAAAACACCATCAATGGTAAAATTAAGCCTATTGGTTCACTTGGCAAAATCGAAAGCCTTGCTGCGCAAATAGCTTCAGTTCAAATCACTGAACCATCTCATAACAAACTCCATTTACAAAACCCAAGTTTACTTATTTTTGCAGGCGATCATGGCATTGCAAAACACAACGTGAGCATTGCGCCAAGTGATGTTACAAGCTTAATGGTGAATTGTTTTATCAACAGCCAAGCTGCTATAAACAGTTTTATTAAAGATACAGATTGGCAATTACACGTTATTGACTGTGGTATTCAAAGGGAGCTGCCTGCACAGACAGCGATAATTAATGCTCGCTTGGGTAATTGCTGTGGCGATATTAGTGAAGTCCCAGCATTATCCGAATCACAATTTAAGCAAGCCAAAATTAACGCTGAACAAATTATTACTAATTTAAATACCAATATAATTGGCTTTGGTGAAATGGGTATCGCCAATACCAGCCCTGCTAGTGCGATTTTTGCAAAGCTGTTTGGTTTAAGTGCAAACGATATTGTCGGTGTTGGTACCGGGATCAATAATGACCAGCTAGATATAAAACGCAGTCTTATAGATAAAGCGATTTCACGCATAGATTCAAACGAGCCAAAAAATATTTTAAGGGAGCTTGGCAGTTTCGAAATTGCAACAATGGCCTTTGCTATGCTCGAATCCTTTAAGCAGAATAAGTTAATTATCGTCGATGGTTTTATTGTGACCGCTGCTGCGGCAATAGCGCTAGCTATTGAGCCACAGATTAAAAGCCATCTTATTTATGCCCATGTTTCAAATGAATCAGCTCACAAGCAAGTACTAGCACGACTTAACAGTGAACCGCTGCTTGATTTATCGCTTCGCCTTGGTGAAGGTACAGGGGCTGCGCTTGCGCTTCCTTTAATACAAGCAGCCGTTAATTTTTACAACCATATGGCAAGCTTTGACGATTTAGGAATAACGCTTTAATGAATCTTCCCTATGAAGTCTCACTGTTTAAATTAGCACTTAGTTTTTTAACGCGTATTCCAGTTAAGATAACTGATTACTCGGATGAAAAACTAAACGAGGCTACGGGCTATTTCCCATTAGTTGGTGCACTCATTGGTACACTACTGGCAGCCAGCTTTTATGTTCTTTCGCTGCTATTTCCAGTTGAGATCGCTGTTGTTTTGGTGATTGTAATTGGTTATCTGCTAACAGGTGGCTTTCATGAAGATGGCCTTGCCGATGTTGCAGATGGGTTTGGTGGCGCTTTTGAACCCCACAAAAAACTTGAAATCATGAAAGACTCTCGCCTTGGCACGTATGGTACGCTTACGCTTATTTCGTTATTTGCGATTAAATACCAAGTATTAGTAGCAAGTAGTCATATTTTGCTTTTACTTATTATTGCACATACGTTAAGTAGAACATTTGCTACCAGCATTATTGGTAAATGTCCCTACGTTACAGCGGATGCGATGAGTAAAGTTAAACCAGTGGCTAAACACCTCTCAATGAGTGCAGAAAACCGACTTTGGCTTACCTTTGCTTGCGTTTGTGTAGTGTTATTATTTGTGGGTTTTACTATCGCACAACTAATCATCTTGATTGTGAGCTGCTTTTTCGTAAGAGCCGTACTAATCGCTTGGTTTAAAAAACATATAAATGGTTATACTGGAGATTGCTTGGGCGCAGCTCAACAAATAATTGAAGTCTTTGTATACTGCCTATTACTTCTCTTTTTGGATTAAAAATGTCAGATAAATTCGAACAACATCAAAAACGTCAAGAAAAAATCAAAAAAGCCGTCGACGAAAAAGTGGCAAAGGCCACCATTGAAAAAGGACTTTTCCTGGTAATTACAGGTAATGGTAAAGGCAAATCCACCAGCGCTTTTGGTACCGTTGCACGTGCTGTTGGCCATGGCCAAAAAGCAGTTGTTGCACAGTTTGTTAAAGGCGGTTGGGAGTGCGGTGAGCGCAATCTGCTTGAAGGTGCAGGCGCCACTTTCCACGTGATGTCGACAGGCTTTACTTGGGAAACTCAAAACCGCGATACTGATACAGCAGCTGCACAAACTGTTTGGCAAGAAGTTAAAAAATCTCTTAATGATGACAAGATTGATTTAGTGGTACTGGATGAAATCACGTATATGATCAACTACGACTATATTGATCTTGATGATGTACTTGAAGCAATAAGTAATCGCCCTAAAGAGCAATCCGTGATTGTTACAGGACGTGCAGCACATCGAAAATTAGAGGAACTTGCTGACACGGTGTCTGAAGTGCGTAACGTAAAACACGCTTTTGATAACGGCGTAAAAGCGCGTAAAGGCATCGATTGGTAAAAAGTTTAAAAATAATTTTCCCAATTTATTGCAAACTACACATATTAGCGCCATGAAAAATGGCGTTTTTTCTATTTCCTCGACACATTTGAAATACTCTTTTACACCCTGTCACGTTAGGTTAACAGCATTTTTCTGATTTTCAGCGACTATATAAAAACGTTAAAACAAAACGTGATCACTTTACTTTAAATAATGTTGGAATGAGGAATTTAACATGAAAGTTATAGCAGCAGCCCTAGTTAGCGCAACTCTACTTGCATCAGCAAACGCATCAGCAGATACACAATTTGTCGCTTTAGATAATTCGCCAGGCACTGAGCTTTGTATCGCCTTTGCATCCAATAAACCATTAGAGTTGAAAAAGGCACTCAACAATAATCGCGTTAAAAAGTTTCAAATTGATGACAAACTTACCTGTAATGATATGACTTTAGCTCAGTTTGCAACTGTATATGGCCTTAACCGTACTAGTAACTTTATGAATTTAGATGTGAGTACATCAACAAGCATTAAAGATTTAGCAATGGCAAAAAAAGAATTGGTGTATATCTCAGGTAGTAAGTAATGACGAGACAAAAAACGGAGGGACAACCCTCCGTTTTCTCATGATGTTAATAGTAAGCTGTTAAATAAAATGGGCGAGTAAGCCAAACAATCCACCAAATACCCCACCCCATACAACAAGCCAACCTAAGTGTTCTTTAATGAGGTTTTGAATAAGCTCTTTTACGAGTTCAGGCGTTAACTCCGCTAGTCGCGCTTCAATAATCGCTTCAATTTTTGACTGTAGCTTTTCGGCACTGGTATTTGACGTTAATTGTGTTTGCACTGTGTTGTGGAATACTTCTGAGCTACTAATTTCAATAAGCGACGATTGCATTTTTTCGATAAACGGTTGTTTCATCGGCTCAAGCACAGCTGTACCACCAAACATACCAAGCATCGCACCGAACTGTGAGTTTTCGATTACATCAACCAATGAATCAAATGCAGGGTTTAAGTCGGTGTTTTCAATAATCGGTGTAAAGTCGATGCCTGTATCACTATTATCAAGCTCTGCCGACATTAACTTGTTAATGTTTTCTTGTGTGAAGAATTGCGACATAAATAAGCGCTTTATCGCTTCTTTAATTTGTTCAAATTGATTTGGAATAACCCCTGAGCCATAAAGACCTGGTACCTTTTCAAATAACATATGTACCGCAAGCCAGTTAGTCAAAGCGCCTGACAAAGCAAATAAACCAATACTTAACAGCCATGGCAACGATAAGAAAAAACCAGCAACTGTTAATAAAACTGCGACAACATTGGTAATAGCGTGCTTGTTCAACTAAATCCTCCAAAATAAGCTAAATCCAAATCGCGGCTATTTTAAAGTTTGCTACAAAGCGTAAGCAAGGTAAAAATTCCATCCTAAACTTATTTATGTGCTTTTTTGTAAACAAAACTTAAAAATGTATCTGTTTTGACTATAGTTACCTTGTGCAACAACTTATGGCTGGCAGGTTATTAATGACATTGCTACAACTAGCGTCAGTAACTTAAGCAGTTGAGCCTATGAGCCAAGAGCGATTAAGGATCCCCCATGTGGAACTCATTACTCAATGAATTATCAATTGTGTTACACCGAGATTTCTCAACAGCCACAAAAATCCAGCTGGCGTCATCCAAAAAAGAACGCCTTTATAAGGTATGTGATGATAAACAATCATTTTTTGTCAAAGTTGCTACCAAAGATTATTTAGAAAAATTTGAGCAGGAGCGCATGTGTTTAAATGCACTTACTAAGGAAAGTGTGTTTTATGTAGCAGACTCAATACTGGTCGGTCAAAGTAGTGAATTTTCATATCATGTGATTGAGTGGCTCGACTTGACTGAAGGCGCTCCCTCTGATTGGTATAACTTTGGTGTTACACTCGCCCAACTACATAAGAAACACAGCCAAGAAATGTTTGGTTTCGATTCGGATAATTTTATTGGCGATTCTCCACAACCAAATGAATGGCATAAACACTGGGACATATTCTTTGCCGAAAAACGTATCGGTTATCAACTACAGTTACTCGCAGATAAACATATACATCTTGTCGATATTGATCATTTTGTGGAAATTATTAAGCACATATTACACTCTCATCATTGTTTACCTGCATTAGTTCATGGTGATTTATGGCGTGGTAACATTGGTTTTTGTCATGGTAGCCCTTCGGTATTTGATCCCGCCTGTTATTACGGTGACAGAGAAGTCGATATCGCCATGACTGAGTTATTTGGTAAGTTCCATCAAGAGTTCTATCAAGGCTATAATCAAACTTACCCCCTGTCAGAAAAGTACCAACACCGTAAACTCATCTATAATCTTTACCATATTCTGAATCATGGAAATTTATTTGGTAATCAATATATTGAAGATGCTCATTTAAGCATAGTTAAAATCTTGCAAAACTATGGTCTAGACTAAATTCAAAAACAGGTAAAATATCAGTTTTCCACTACACTTAAACAAGTATTACTGTTGTTGGAAACTGTTATGCGAGACCATAAATTTCAACGAATTTCCTGCCCACACTGTGGTCATCATGTAGATGTAGAACTTGATACTACATCTGGTGATCAAGATTACTATGAAGATTGCGCTGCATGTTGTAATCCTATCCACCTCAATATGCATATCGATAGGATTTACAACAAGGTCGAACTCAGCGTCGACAGTGACGACGAGCAAATTTTTTAAGACTTTGAAATCACGAAAATAAGAGGTGCAAATAGCGCCTCTTTAAAGTCCTTTTGATTTCAAGTAACGTTCAATAGTTTCAACTATTGTGTAAGTTTGCTGATCTACCTCAATATTAAACTCTGTACCAATTTGTGCTAAGCCTAAGTTGGTAACTTCAAGCGTTTCTGGTATTAAATGCAAATAAAAGCCATTTTGATGGACTTCTCCAACTGTAAGACTACAGCCATTTACACTAATAAAACCTTTGTAATTGATATATTTGAGCCATTTTTCGGGTAATGATAAAAACATAGCGCAATTATCTTGTTCACGTTCAATTGAATCAACACGTGCTACTGTGTGAATATGACCGGATACAATATGCCCACCAATTTCAGTACCAAATGTGACTGA
>NZ_JBFKMX010000179.1:0-5699 GCF_041629635.1 Pseudoalteromonas sp.
GGTTGATCAGCAGAGCCAAGAGCCGATGCTGGAGTTTTCGAGCAAGGTTAAGCCAGAGCATCCAGAGAGAATAACCGAGATGGCGCAAAAGATTAACGGCTACAATGCCGCTGATTGGAAAGATGCGCCCGATTTGCGCACGGTTCTGCAGCAGTACGCCGCTCTCACTGTCGATGCTGTACTCATGGCGCATAACGTGACCTTTGAGTGGATGTTTCTCCAGCCAGCCTTCCAGGATACCGGCGTGGAGAATCGCATGGACTATCATCGTCTTTGCAGCGCGTCCGGTGCCTGGTTCATATTGCATCGCAATGGTCTGACCAAATTCAGCCAAGACGCCGTGTTTTTCTAAATCTAGTGCACAGTTTAAGGCGGTTTGACCACCCATGGTTGGCAAAACGGCATCAGGTTGTTCTTTGGCAATGATGTTCTTAACGACTTCCCAGTGAATCGGCTCGATGTAAGTCGCATCAGCCATTTCTGGGTCAGTCATAATTGTAGCTGGGTTAGAGTTTACTAGGATTACACGGTAACCTTCTTCTCTAAGTGCTTTACACGCCTGTGCGCCTGAATAGTCGAATTCACATGCCTGGCCGATAACAATCGGGCCTGCACCTAAAATCAAAATACTTTTTATGTCATTACGTTTTGGCATTTTAGTCTCAGTCCTAATTATTTACGTTCTTGCATTAAGTCGATGAAATGGTCAAATAATGGCGCCGCATCGTGAGGACCAGGGCTTGCTTCAGGGTGACCTTGGAAGCTAAACGCTGGCTTATCTGTGCGGTGAATACCTTGTAATGTGCCGTCGAATAATGAAACGTGCGTTGCACGTAAATTTTCAGGAAGTGTGTCTTGATCCGCTGCGAAACCGTGGTTTTGCGCTGTGATCATAACCACATTTCGGTCTAAATCTTTAACCGGGTGGTTACCACCGTGGTGACCAAATTTCATTTTTACTGTTTCAGCACCAGAGGCAAGTGCAAGTAATTGGTGGCCTAAACAAATACCAAAAATTGGCGTATCTGTTTCAAGGAAGGTCTTAATAGCGTCAATTGCATAAGTACATGGCGCCGGATCACCAGGGCCATTTGATAGGAAGATACCATCAGGGTTTAACGCTAGTACATCTGCTGCAGGAGTTTCAGCAGGTACTACAGTTAATTTACAACCGCGGTCTACTAACATACGTAAAATGTTACGTTTTACACCGAAGTCATAAGCAACTACGTGGAATTTTGCATCTTCATCGCTCAGAGTCTTGAACCCTTCGCCTAACGTCCAACTTGTTTCATTCCATGTGTACTGCTCTTTTGTACACACTACTTTCGCAAGGTCCATGCCTTTAAGGCCTGGGAATGCTTTCGCCGCTTCAAGCGCTTTAGCTTCGTCAACGTCACCTGCAATGATACAACCGTTTTGCGCACCTTTATCACGTAAAATACGTGTTAATTTACGCGTATCGATATCAGCAATACCTAAGATATTGCGAGATTTTAAATACTCATCAAGTGAAAGTTCATTACGGAAGTTGCTTGCAAGCAGTGGAAGGTCACGAATAACTAGGCCTTTCGCCCAAATTTTATTCGCTTCTTCATCTTCGCTGTTGGTACCTGTATTACCGATATGTGGGTAAGTTAAAGTAACGATTTGTTCAGCATAAGATGGATCAGTTAAAATTTCTTGATATCCAGTCATTGAAGTATTGAAAACTACTTCACCAACTGAGATACCCTCAGCACCAATGGCAGTACCGCGAAATACCGTGCCGTCTTCTAGGACTAACAAAGCGGATTTAGACAAGTTGACCTCCTAACAGTAAAAAACGGGCGAAATTTGCGTAAATTTCAACCCGTTCAATCGATCTAACACCCTAGAGAAAGCGTTAGATTATAAAATTTTGGCAAATTCCAAGTATTTTAGATGAATTCTCAAAAAAGGTCTAATAAAAAATAAGAAAAAATTAAAAATAACGCTTTTAACAGAAAATTTACTTTAAACAGCCAAAAATTTCAGTTTTCTACCTAAAACCTAGCACATCTTGCATAGTATAAAGTCCAACCGGTTTATTATGTAACCACGCCGCAGCCCTTACAGCGCCTTTGGCAAAGGTCATTCTTGAACTCGCTTTATGGGTAAGTTCGAGTCTTTCGCCCTCAGCTGCGAAATAAGCCGTATGTTCACCAACTATATCGCCGCCGCGCATCACTGAATAACCGATTTCTTTTTGACTTTTGGCCTGCTCATCTTTTGAGCGGTCAAAAACCGCAACTTCATCATGCTGCCAGCCTTTTGCTTCTGCAATAGCTTCACCAATCATTAATGCTGTGCCTGAAGGCGCATCAATTTTATGTTTGTGGTGCAGCTCAAAAATCTCGATATCAATGTCGTCTGCTAACGTCTGTGCAGCAGTTTTAACAAGATTTTCGAGCAAGTTTATTCCCACTGAGTAATTGCGCGAGAAAACAATAGGGATTTCTTTTGCAGCCACTTCAAGTTCTGCCATATCAGATGCAGTTAACCCTGTGGTGCCAATCACCATTGGGATTTTATGTGCCACTGCATAGGCTAAATGCTTTTTCATACCCACAGGTAAAGTAAAATCAATAATGACATCAGTCTCTGACGGTAAATTAGTTTCATCACTAAACATCACATCACTGTCACCTTGGTTTATAAAATGCTTTACCGCCTGCCCTTTTATTTCGTTGGATGCGCGAACGGCTGCTGCAACTAGGCTTGTCCCTTGATTATTGATACTCGCCTCACACAGCGCGCGTCCCATACGGCCATTAGCACCATACACTGCTATTTTTGTCATGCTTTTCTCTACTATTTATTAGGCTTCAACGCTTTATACCCAACTCTCAAACCCTTGGCTAGGATCTAAGTGTTTTAAGTTATAAATTTACAAAAATGATTATATCAGATTTGTTTGACAAAACATCTAGACATCTATACATTCGCACATCCATTTTTATTCATGCCATTTTTACGAAATTTGCTTAAAACTTGCGCTCAAGTGCAAAACGTGGAACTAATAGTGATGAATAAGAAGAAGAAATTTCAGTTTCGTGCTGTTAAGCACGCAACCTATAAAGTTTCCGTTTGAGGTTTATATGGATACTCATATCAATAAAACGGTGGCAAAATTATCATTGCTGCCATTATTAACATTTGTTGGTTTATTTTTAGGTGCAGGTCTTTATTTGCAATCGCAAGGTGTTGACTACGCGTTTTATCAATTGCCAGCGCCTGTGGCTATTTTACCAGCGATTCTGTTGGCGTTTCTGTTAAACAAAAAGTCCATTAACGATTCGGTAGAGACTTTTATTAAAGGTGCGGGTCATAGCAATATCATCACTATGTGCTTGATCTATTTATTAGCCGGTGCATTTTCGACTGTTGCAGGAGCAACAGGGGGTGTTGATGCCGTTGTAAATGCAGGCCTTGACCTTGTACCACCTGCATTTTTACTGCCAGGCTTATTTTTAATTTCAGCTGTAGTATCAACCGCGATGGGTACCTCAATGGGTACAATTGGTGCAATTGGCCCTATTGCTTATGCTCTTTCTATTAAAACAGGCCTTGATCCCGCACTTGTTGCCGGTACCGTTGTGTCGGGTGCTATGTTTGGTGATAACTTATCAATTATTTCAGACACCACCATTGCTGCAACGCGCACACAAGGCTGTGAAATGAAAGATAAGTTTCGTGAAAACTTAAAAATCGCATTACCAGCTGCAGCATTAACCGTATTACTTTTGGCATTTTTAACGCCAGAACCAGAAATTATCGATGTTAAAGATTACGACTTACTCTTGGTACTGCCTTATGCCTTTATTCTAGTGCTTGCGGTCGCTGGCTTTAATGTATTTGTGGTGCTGTTTAGCGGTATTGTATTTGCGGGATTAATGGGCTTTACCGGTGACTACCAAGGTGGTCAATTCGTAAAGGATATCTACGAAGGCTTTAAAGGCATGCAAGAGATCTTCTTACTTTCGATGTTTATTGGTGGCCTGTCTGAGTTTATCCGTGTTAATGGTGGATTAGATTACATTGCTGATAAAATTCAAAAAGGAACAGCAATTATAGCCAAGTGGAACCGCAAAGTTGCCGACCAGTTTGGTATAGCGGCGTTAGTACTTACTTCAAACTTATGTATTGCCAATAATACTGTTTCGATTATTGTTGCAGGCCCAATCGCAAAAAAACTCGCTGAAGACGGTAACATTCAAGCTAAACGCTCAGCAAGCTTATTGGATATCTTTGCTTGTGTAATGCAAGGCAGTTTGCCATACGGTGCACAAGCGTTATTACTCGGCGCAACCTTCCACATTACCCCTTGGGATGTGGCTACAAGCTCATATTACTGCTTTATTTTAGCGTTCGTCGCAATGGCAATTATCGCATTTTATAAATCAAAAGATGATTAATATTATTTAATAACAATTCCGTGTTTGGCGCTCAATTGAGCGCCTTTTTTATTGACCGAACTGTGTTAAACTCAAAATTAAATTCAAAGTAACTCGCTTATTTAGAAGGATTTTTATCATGCGTGTGCTACTTGTTTTTTCTTTTGTTTTATTAATAAGCTGCTCTTCTGCTTCTTTTAATATTTCAACAAATGCTGACAAAGCCATTTTGTCATCAATGACTCGCAGTGCTGCTTCAAATCATGTACTTGATTTAACTTATCAGAAATTGCATCAATATAACTTTGTCGCTTTAGGTGTGATTGAATCTATTGGCTGCGCTAATGAATACAATAATTTTTTGCCTACTGAATCGCAAATGCGTGGAAAGCTTGCCATAGAAACAGCGCAAAATGGTGGCAATGCCATGGTTTTCAATTACTGCCACTCGAGCACAGGCAACAGTGATTGTAAAAAAGCAAAGGTGTGCAAAGCTGAAATTTTTCGCATTGACCAGTAATTGATGTTACTGAATTTAATACCTAAGCAGTGATAGAAATATACCTTGCACCCGTATTTTACATCTTTTACAACATTTAATTCATACAACACATTCACCTTTAAAAACCTGCCTACTTATTCAATAAAAGACAACATATTTTGAATCTGAGCAAATACTGCTTGCATCTTATTGTTATATTATAACATAATAAAATGTTACTTTATAACATTACAAGGATTAGACATGATTCGTAAAGCGCTTGCCAGTACAGTATTAATTTCTCTATTAAGCGCCTGTGGTTCTGATAGCCATACAGTGATAAATAAAACGCCTGAAGTTGATACTCCTTCACAGCCGCATCAACCGCTTGAATTGCCTGAAGGTCGTCTTGCTTTTAGCTCACCTAACTCAAATGAAGTTCATATTTTTGACTTAGCAACAAAGCAGGTAATCAATAGTTTCCCACTAACAAATGCACCATCGGCTCTTTATACAAGCCCTAACGGACGTTATGTCGTTGCTATTCAACGTAATGAAAGCATTGTTGAATTTATTGATGGCGGTATATATTTAAAAGAGCATGATGATCATCATGACCTTCATGAAGACGCACCAACAACGAACTCATTTGAATTATTAGACGTAAAACCAACCCATTACGTCCCAGTCGGCGAACAAGCTCTGGTATTTTTTGATGGCGATAAAGATGCTTCAGCCGATGCAGGTTTTGCCATTATTTCAGATGAAAGCATAAGCGAGACACGCATTATTGCTGAACATCA
>NZ_JBFKMX010000180.1:0-5563 GCF_041629635.1 Pseudoalteromonas sp.
GATGCAAACCGCGATGGTTTTGTTATCTCTGGCGGTGGCGGTATCGTTGTTGTTGAAGAGTTAGAGCACGCATTAGCGCGTGGCGCGAAAATTTACGGTGAGATTGTAGGTTACGGCGCAACATCTGATGGTTACGACATGGTTGCACCTTCGGGTGAGGGTGCTGTTCGTTGTATGCAACAAGCACTTGCAACTGTTGAAGGTGATATTGATTACCTAAACACGCACGGCACATCAACTCCAGTAGGTGATGTTAAAGAACTTGGTGCAATCCAAGAAGTATTTGGCGGTAAATCACCTGCGATCAGTGCAACAAAAGCAATGACAGGCCACGCACTTGGTGCTGCGGGTGTTCACGAAGCAATTTACTCAATCTTAATGTTACAAAACAACTTTGTAGCGCCATCTATCAACATCGATGAGTTAGATGAGCAAGCTGAGGGCCTTGATATTGTGACTGAAAAGCGTGACTTAGAAATCAACACTGTAATGTCAAACAGCTTTGGTTTTGGCGGTACAAACGCAACGCTAGTAATGCAAAAATACAAAGGCTAATTAGCCTTTTTAAAACGCAAATCTAATTGATTGAAAGAAAAGCCACTTAATTGATTGAGTGGCTTTTTTATTGCCGTTAAAATAGCGCATCTGCTTTGCCTAAATAGGACAACTATGCGCATTCTCGCTGACCAAAATATGCCACTGGTCGAAGAATTCTTTTCTGAGTTTGGTGAAATAACTCGTTTTGCTGGCCGAGAGTTAAGCCCTCAGCAACTTGTTGATACTGATATTTTATTGGTTCGCTCGATTACCAATGTGAATGAAAATCTACTCACTCATGCAAATAAATTGAAATTTGTTGGCACTGCAACAATTGGCACTGATCACGTTGACCAGGCATTGTTAACACAAAAAGGCATCGCATTTTCAAGCGCACCAGGTTGCAATGCAACGGCTGTGGCTGAGTATGTAATATCAAGCTTGCTTGCGCTTGCTCAAGAAGATGGCTTTAGCTTACAAGACAAAACCGTTGGCATTATTGGTGTTGGTAATATTGGCAGTCGGCTTTCGAAAAAATTAGCAGCGTTAGGCTGCAACGTATTACTGTGCGACCCACCAAAGCAAGCGTCTGGCGAACTAGAAGATGGTGTGTCATTAGACACTATTATTAGCGATGCTGATATTTTAAGTTTTCATGTGCCTTTAGTGAAAGAAGGCCAGTTTCAAACAAAGCATTTATTAAATAAGCACAACTTGCCTAACTTGAAATCCAATGCAATTGTGGTCAATTCGTGTCGTGGTGACGTCATTGATAATCAAGCATTGCTTGAGTTTATGCAAGCAGGTGCTGGTTTATCACTGGTGTTAGATGTATGGGAAAGCGAGCCAAATATTGAACAAGCTTTACTACCTTATACGCGTATTGGCTCGGTACATATTGCTGGCCACAGTTTAGAAGGCAAAGCGGGCGGTACAGATATGCTTTATCAAGCGGTTTGTCAGCAATTAGGCAAACCAGCGACACATAAAATGGCTGATTTTCTGCCAGAGCCAGAACTTACTGAGGTGAGTTTAGGCGATACTTTTAGTGAAGCAAACCTGTGCCAATTAGTACACAGCGTTTATGACGCACGCCGTGATTACGGCCTATTAAAACAAGGACTAAACCGTGAAGGGTTCGATAGTTTACGAAAAAACTACCCAGGGCGTCGCGAATTTAGCACTTTAACGGTAAAATGCAGTTCATCTGCAAATGCAAAACGTTTAAGCCAGCTCGGCTTTAATGTGATTGAGGAATAACATGTCACAAAAATTCAATGTTGCCGTTTTAGGTGCAACAGGCCTTGTTGGCCGTCAAATTATTGAAACGCTAGAAGAGCGTAAATTTCCTATTGATACCTTGTATTTATTAGCGTCTGAACGCAGTGCAGGCGAAGATATTAAATTTGCAGGTGAAGACATTGAAGTGATTGATGTGGAAACCTTTGATTTCGCCAATGCCCACATTGCACTATTTTCAGCGGGTGGCAGCGTTTCAGAAAAGTATGCACCAATTGCCGCAGAGGCGGGTTGTGTGGTTATTGATAATACATCACACTTCCGTAATGACTACGATGTGCCATTAGTGGTTCCTGAAGTGAATCCAGAGGCACTAAGCGATTTTAGAAACCGCAATATAATTGCTAACCCGAATTGTTCTACTATTCAAATGGTGGTGGCATTAAAACCAATTTATGACGCGTATGGTATTGATCGTATTAACGTATGTACTTACCAATCTGTTTCAGGTGGTGGTAAAAAAGCGGTTGATGAATTAGCAAAGCAAACAGCTAACTTAATGAATGCGCGCCCACTTGAAAACGATGTGTTTCCAAAGCAAATTGCGTTCAACGTAATCCCACAAATTGATAGTTTTGAAGATAACGGCTATACCCGCGAAGAAATGAAAATGGTGTGGGAAACCCAAAAAATCTTGGGAGATAGCAGTGTAATGGTTAATCCAACGGCAGTGCGTGTGCCAGTATTTTATGGTCATGCAGAAGCGATTCACCTAGAAACGCGCATGCCTGTTGATGTAGAGCACGTAAAACAGTTGCTTAACGAAGCTGCTGGTGTGGAATACATTGAAGATGAGCAGGATTATCCAACACCTGTGTCTGATGCGAGCGGCAATGATGCGGTTTATGTTGGCCGTGTTCGCCAAGATATTAGCCACCCACATGGTTTAAATTTGTGGGTTGTTTCAGACAATACGCGTAAAGGTGCTGCAACTAATAGCGTACAAATTGCTGAGTTGTTAATCGAGCAATACCTATAAACGCAGAGATATAAAATTACATTTCTTTGATGCCAAATAAACAGACGTTTAAGTTTTTTTGGCATAATTCCTAGGGTTTGCTGTTCTTTGCTGCAAAAGCTAACGTGAAAGATAAACAGACCCTAACTAATTGAGTTTTAGCTTAAAGCTGCATTATCATCAATGAGATAATGTTTTCCTGCCAATTACTTTGCCACTGCCTAATTAATGGATATTCGGTGTTTTCTGGTTTATAGTTTTATGCTGAAAATTATAAAAAGAGTCGCACCATTTTAGGTTGAAATAGCCAAGATAATAATAAAATTGGTGCAAACTTTGCATAAGTTTAGTGTTCGATCCCCGTTTATTTCGAACAAATGAGCTTTCAGAGTTAATATTAAAGGAAACCCATGCGCAGCTTCTTTTCTTCAAAAGCGATTTTTCTTCTTTCGGTAGTGCTACTTGGCGCTTCAAGCATTTCGTTTGATCTTAATGCTGAAAATACTCGGATCCGTGGGCCCAAAAATGTTGATGTTGGCGAGCAAGATAAACGTTATGGACCTGTGCGCGATACAGATACCCTTTGGCGAATTGCAACCAAACTAAGACCTGATGACTCAGTTACCATTTACCAGGTAATGCAGGCCATTTACCAGAAAAATCCAAATTCCTTTTTAGATAACAACATAAACCACTTACGTACTGGCTCATATTTGCGCATGCCATCAATGCGTGAAATTAGGAGTATTAATGCTGGCTTTGCCCAAGAGCGTTCAGAGCTTGATGATAAGCTTTGGGATAAAAAAGTTAAGGGTGAGATGACGCAAGCTGAGATAGACGTTGTTGCCAAACAAGCTGAACAAGCTAAAAAACAAGATGTTATTGTAGCTAAAAAAGAATTAAGTGAAGAAATTAAGCAAGCAAAACAAGCGCAAACAGAAAAATTAGAGCAGCTTAAAGACGAATTTAAGTCGTCTGTAAATAACGTTGAAGCGATCCTCACTGAAAATGAAAATCTTAAAAAGCAAGTTTCAAGTTTATCAACTGAACTAGAACTTATTCGTGGTCAGCTTGATAGTGACAGGCAAACCCTTGATGAATTAAAAGCATTGCTTGCGGAGCAGCATCGCATCCTTGCGGCACAAGAGGCTAAAGCTAAAGCTGAAGAAGAATCTTTCAGTTTTCAAGATTTGACGAATAATCCCTTGTTACTCATTGTCCTTGCCTTGATACCAGGCTTTTTAATTGTAGGTGGTGCAATTTACTGGTTTAAATCGCGCGTTGGAAAAGCTGCTTCGGAAGAACCTATTTTCGATACATCACCCCCGAAAGTGCCAGACCCAATTGTTAATGATGATTTAGCCAGCGACATATCAGATGGTTTAGATGATGTGCTTGCCGATGAATTAGATAAGCCGTTGGAGGATGAACTAAGTGCTGGTCTTGACGACCCATTTGATGATGTTTTGGGACAGAGCTTTGATGATTCACTTGAAGACGACATTGTTGCGCTTGACGATAGTCTAGATGACGCTCTCGACGAGCCTGATGATTTGCTTTATGAAGGTGAAGAACCTGCTCTTGAAAGTTCTAATTCATTGTTGGATCAAGATGAGCTAGATGGATTATTAGGTGATGCCTTAGATGAAGAGGGTTCTGATGATTTAGTTCCTGATCTGAATTCGGAACCTACGGATGACGGATTATTAAACGCAGACGATATTGATGCGATCCTTGCACAAGATTTTGATTCACCAATAGATAATGATGAAAGTGATGACATTGCTGTTGATGACATACTTACTAGCGATAGTGAAATTGAACTTGATATTCCAGAAGAATTTGAACCATCTAACCAGGTTGAATCAGACGTTGCTGATGTTGATGCAATTATGGATGAACTTAGCAATGATGAACTTGATTCAGGTGATAGTTTAAGTGACGAACTTGAGTCGGAAGACAAAGAACCTGAAATTCAACTTGATATGGATGATATCGATGCCATGATCGATGAGGTCGAAGCTGATGATTTAGATTTAACCGACCTAGATGCATTACTCGAAGAGGCTAATTCTGATGCTGAGCGATTAGCAGCGCAACAGGCTGCTGCTGAAGCGTTTGCAAATACCGATACATCTGAGCAAGATCTTGAAGAATCAATCGATATAAATGAAAGCGAAAATACACAAGACGCTTCTGACGAGATTGAGTCAGTTGATGCAAAAGATGACATCGATGCATTGCTTGATGACGCTGCAGATGTTGAAGAAGTAAATGAAGTTAATGCTTCTCTTGATGAAGATGATTTACTAGATTCAGTACTCGAAGATACAGACTTGCCTGAAAGCGAGTTAGCAAGTGCTGACTTAGAGCAAGACGAGCTTGAACCAGAAACTGCAGTAGATGACATTGATGCATTACTTGATGAAGCTACAGTTGATGAAGAAGTAAATGATGTTAGTGATTTTCTTGATGAAGATGTTTTACTAAATACAGCGCTTGAAGATACAGACCTAGAAACAGAATTGCCTGAAAGCGAGTTAGCAACAGCTGAAATAGAACAAAATGACCTTGAGCCAGAAAATGCAGTAGATGATATCGATGCATTACTCGATGAAGCTGTTGATGTTGAAGAGTCTAATGAAGTTAGTGATTCTCTTGATGAAGATGTTTTACTAGATTCAGCGCTTGAAGATACAGGACTAGAAAATGATTTAGCAGAAAGCGAATTAGCTACTGACGAAAAAGAGCATGCACTTGAGTCAGATA
>NZ_JBFKMX010000181.1:0-5552 GCF_041629635.1 Pseudoalteromonas sp.
ACGGTAATGACACGACTATTTCGTGCTCGCAACCAATTGAAAGACAATTTACAACCAAGTTTACAAAGGGGGATCAACAATGGATGAATTAGAATTACGACGTCGTTTATATGCTGATCCTAATACCAGCGATAAAGACGTACTTAATGCGCTAGAATCAGACCCAGATGCACACGCATTTAGTAAAGAGCTAAAAGCACTCGACAATGATATTGAGCATGCGCTTAATATCCCTGTACCTGAAAACTTAGCTGAGCGTTTAGTGTTAAATCAGTCATTGCATGCATTTCAAACTCAGCGTAAAAAAACACGCATTCATTTAGCATTAGCTGCATCGGTAGCATTTTTATTTGGTGTATCGTTTACTTATTTGAATACAGGCGCACCGCTCAACTTAGAGCAGCATGCACTTGCTCATGTTTACCATGAGCCTAGCTCGCTTACTAATGTAAATCACAACTTTAGTTTACAAGAAGTGAACGCCAAGCTAGCAAGTTTTGGTGGTAATTTTAGCAAATTACCAAACCAAGTAAGCTACCTAACCTTTTGTGATTTTAAAGGGCAAAAAAGTTTGCATTTAGTATTTCAAACAGAGCAAGGCCCGATGACACTGTTTATTGTGCCAAGTAAAAATCAATACCAAACCGAATCCTACTTTTCGGATGAGGCATTTGACGGTGCAACCTACCAAGGTCATAAAGCAAATCTCATTTTGCTCGGTGAAAAGGGACAAGCACTCTCGCCTTATAATGAGAAATTGCAAAATTCACTGCAATGGCGCATTTAATGAAAAAATAAGCAATTGCTCAAACAAAAACAGCAGGTATTAACCTGCTGTTTTTACTTATAGTGTTAAGCACTAACCATAGGTGTAACTTGCCTGTAAGCCAAGCTGAATTCCTAAACCCCAATAAGCCAGCAAGAACAGTGTCCAACCAATCATAAAGGCGATTGAGTATGGGATCATTAACGCGATAAGCGTACCAATGCCAGTATTCTTAACATACTTTTGACAATACACCACCACTAGCGGGAAGTAAGGCATTAACGGCGTGATAATATTCGAGCTTGAATCACCAATACGGTAAGCCGCTTGTGTTAAATCTGGTGAAATACCCAACTGCATTAACATAGGCACAAATATAGGCCCTAGCAACGCCCATTTTGCACTACTTGAACCAACAAACAGGTTTACAAAACCGGTTAAGAAGATAATGCCCACTACAGTCACCGCACTTGGTAATTGCATTGCTTTTAGTACTTCAGCGCCTTCAATTGCAAGTAGCGCCCCCAGATTCGATTGTGAAAATGCAGCAATAAATAGCGCACAGAAAAATGCCATAACTACATAATACGCCATGCCATGCATTGCTTTGGTCATTGCATCAATCATGTCTTTACTTGATTTAAAGGTGCCCACTACAAAACCGTAAACTGCTCCTGGGATCCAGAAAACCAAGAAAATAATCGGCACGATAGATTGCATTAGCGGCGCTTTAAAATCAGTAAGTGAGCCCTCTTTACTGCGAAGTGGAGAGCTTTCCCCCCACGCAGCATAAGCAAGTAGCGCTAGGCCAGCAATCATGACTGCTGACGCAATATAAAAGCCTTTACGCTCGGTGTCATTAATTTGGTCAAAGCTTGGTAAGTCATCAGTGTTACCATCAAGCTCAACCTTGTTTAGGCGCGGCTCGATAATTTTATCGGTAATATACCAGCCCAGAAGCACGATAAATAAACTCGATGCCGAAGTGAAATACCAGTTATTGAGTGGATTAACTTCAATAGTAGGATCAATAATTTGCGCTGCACTTTGCGTGAAACTTTGCAGTAACGGGTCGATACCCGATGGAATAAAGTTGGCACTAAAACCACCACTTACACCGGCAAATGCTGCTGCAATACCTACTAATGGGTGGCGCCCCATGGCATAAAAGATAACACCCGCTAATGGTATTACTAATACATAGCCTGCATCTGTTGCGGTGTGGCTCACTATCGCAATTAAAATTACACAAGGCGTTAATAGCGCCTTTGGTGTGCGTTTTAACATTAATTTTAGGCCAGTGTTAATGTAGCCCGAATGTTCCGCTACACCTACACCAAGCATTGCAACTAGCACCACACCAAGTGGTGCAAAGCCAGTAAATGTTTTAACCATATTTGCCAAAAAGGCTGCAAGACTATCACCAGTAAGTAAGTTATTAACAACTATCGCTTCGCCTGTGCGAGGGTCGATTGCTGAAAAGGTGTAATGTGAAAAAATTGCTGAAAGTACCCAAATCAATAACATTGAGAACAAAAATATCATTGCCGGATCTGGCAATTTATTTCCTACATACTCAATACCATTAAGAAATTTATCTATGGGTTTTACTTTTTGTGTCTGTGCATCAGTGCTACTCGATGACATGGTATTTCCCTAATAGTTATAATTTTTACTAATTTATCATAAACAATACCCCGATAAAGAAAACTTTATTTGTTTTCATCTGCCTTTTATTTTGCATTTAATTTATATATGTGCGGTGCTACTATTCGCACCCTTTAACTAATCGGTTTGTTTTATGCAGGTAATTAAAGAGTTCCATTTTGTTGATGAACTCGCTCTTAACAATCATCAACATATTTTGCGCCCAGCAACCCGTGCTATCGTCACCCAAGGGCGAAATATTTTGCTGCTTCATACCGAACGTTATCGTGATTACTCCCTACCTGGTGGCGGTGTCGATCATGGTGAGAGTTTACAGCAAGCATTAGTGAGAGAGTTACAGGAAGAAACGGGCGCACGTGCGATTGAAAAGATTACACCCTATGGCTTGATCCGTGAATTTCGTCCCAACTACAAACAAGATGGCCAAATTATAGAAATGCTATCTTACTGCTTTACCTGCGAAATTGATGATCAATTTGATCAGCAAAATTTAGAAGATTATGAAATTGCCAATGGCATGACTGTTCATTGGATCGATATAGATAAAGCCATTGCTTACAACAAGCAAACAATGGCTGAGTCAGATAAAAAAGGCATCAGCATTGTGCGCGAAACCTTTTTACTTGAGCATATTGCAGAAAACTTACTTAATCCTTCCTGCGGATAAGAGGGACGTATTAGTGAAGCGCCGCTGTATGCGGCAGCTTGGCACAAATTTCCGCTTCTGCTTCTAAAATTTCCTCTAAACGCGCATCCACTACGGCTTTATCAAAATATTCATACGCCAGTTCGACAAATAAAAATGCGTGCTTTTCTTCTGATTTAGCAATGGTAACGTAAAAGTCTTTTTCTTTGCCTTCTGCAAGCGCTTCAGCAACCAATGAAAAACGCTCATAACCGCGGGCTTCGATTACCGCTGCGACAATTAAACGATCTAGTAAAAATACATCTTTACCTTGGCGAAATAGCGCACGTAAGTCTTTTACATATGTATCTTTGGTGTCTTTGCCTAGAGTAATATCGCGCTCTAACAGAATTTTCACCACTTGTTTAAAGTGGATCATTTCTTCAAGTGCTAAGTCAGTCATTGCACGCACTAGTTTACGGCGGTCTGGATAATGCGACAGCATTGAAAGCGCCATGCCAGACGCTTTTTTCTCAGCGGCAGCGTGGTCTTGTAAAAAGGTATCAAAATCGGCCATTACTGCTTCAGTCCATGAGAATGGCGTTTTGTATTTTAGTTCAAACATACTTGGCTAATTGTCATCAATTCAAATTAGCCGCAGTTTAATGGTCAGCACCAAAGATGTCTATTTTAAATCCGCTTTACCATTGCGTGTTGAGTCGAGTTTTAGTGGGCTTTTGATTTGTTTCCACGCCGTAACTTTGCCATTTACGTTGAGCTGTTCAAAACCGCCTTTCTCTTGTTTACCCAAAAACGAACAAAATTGCTGATAGCTGTTATCATCAGTCAAGTTAAGCACTAAGTGCTCGTTATCGATGCGCTGAAAAAAGTCCATTACCTTGGCTTTATGCGATAAATAACACTGTGTTAAATGCGCATCATCTAACATAGTTTGCTTATTAAGCGGATGAAAAATCTCACCATAACAGCGCTTTAAACTCGGAAAAAAGCCGCCATGCTCGGTAAGAAGCCTATCTGCCATACGCGTTAATAGCACCTTTATTGAAGGCAGCCAATCTGCTAAATCTCGCTCAAGGTAAATAAATTTCGCATTTGGGTAAGCCGCCAAAAGCATTTCATAATCATGAAAAACGGGGGTATCGGCAATAAACTCCGCTTCATCCAAGGTTGAGTGAATATAGGCGGTATGTGCGGTTTTAAAGCCTAATGCTAATGCCGCTGCACACACACTTGTTGTGCCTGTGCGCGGTAAACCAAGCACAAAGATTTTTTGACTACTAATAACACACCTCTTGAGTGGTCTGATGAGTTGCGATAAGCTGAATATTATCGCATGTTCTAAATCAGCTTATTATGCAATTACACACCTTAAATGGACATATACAATCTATCTATTTAGTCGAATATTCAGATAAATTAATGTTACTGGATGGTTGCTGCCGGGCCGATTGCGATTTAGTTGCGCATTTTATTACTACCAAATTAAATCGCCCACTGTCTGATTTAAAACTGATTGTGGTAACCCATATGCACCCAGATCATGCCGGTGGTGCACACAAACTGCGCCGTATGACAGGTGCAAAAATCGCAACATCAAACGCACCCGGTCATTGGTATCAAGGGTTTGATGGCATTATGATGCATATCACCGATATTTTGTTAGCGCGTTGGGTAGCCAGTCGCAAAGGGAAAAAGCAAGGCTTTATGTGGTACCCACGTAAGCTCAAAGCTGATATTTTCTTAGCCGATGGTGTAAGCATTCCAAGCTTTGATGATTGGCAGGTGCATCACAGCCCTGGACATACCGACAGAGATATTTGCTTGCATCACCTACCAAGTAATATGCTTTATGTGGCTGATTTAATGGTTAAAGTTAAAGGTAAATTGATCCCACCTTTTCCTGTTTTTTACCCAAAACGTTATCTTAATTCGCTGTTAATGTTAAAAACATTAAAGCCAGACTCTTTACTATTGGCACATGACGGTAAAATTAAATTTTCCGACATCGACTTTAATTCGCTATTACAAAAAGCACCAAGTATTCCGATGACACATTGGCGCTCCGTTAAAAGTAAATTAAAGCAGGTTTTTAAGAGCCCTAAGGGGTATTAACCACGCAGCCATTATATAAACTCATCCATTGCTCATAACTTAGCGATGATGCTGTTTGACAGGTTTTAGCTTTAATCTCTTTTAATTTACCAGAGACACAACCGGGGCGAAATTCATGGCGCATAGCAAAGCGTTCTACTTCATATTGTTGCATTTCGCTCATATAAGTTACTGGATAACGTTCGCCATTGCATTCAATTTGGTTGCTGCTACGTGGCGCTGTGCTACAGGCACTTATTACTGAAACAACGCTAAACAAACACGCATTTTTAATCAAATTCATTTTATATTCCTTACAGCTTTTCAATAACCGCACCTAGTGTTTCGATGCGCTCACTCATCCCGTGTTATTTATCTGTG
>NZ_JBFKMX010000182.1:0-5546 GCF_041629635.1 Pseudoalteromonas sp.
CAAAGTCTACGCGCCAAATATTAGTTTTATAGCCAACTTCTCTCGAGCCCTCTTTGAGTTTTGTGGCAATAACCTCTATTTGACTTGCATCACCAAGGTAATGTGCTCTTGCTTGCGTAATTATTTGTTGTTGGTTTGGGGATGTAAATAATTCGCCTGTCTCACCATGGAGATAAACATGCGATTCTTCACCAATTAATTCGATTACTGGCGTATTTAAGAAGTGTGTAAAATTAACTTTTTTAAGTGCAATGTCATGCTCTTTAAATAAGTTAAAATCAGTTGTATATACATCTTGAGAAAATGGGTTTTCAAGTTGACGTTTTGCCAAGTGTTTACCATGAACATATTCCAAAGGAATAGCACTCATCACTAACCCACCGAGCAACCAAGCAAAAACCTGTAGCGCAAGTATGTAACCCAACCATTTATGGCATTTCCGTGCCCATTTAAACCATGTTTTATTCATTATTATTCTCGTTATTGGTTTTTTCGTTCGTAATATCGTCTTTGCGAAGTTAGAGCGTGTTGATCTTTACGGTCTAAATTCTGTTCAAATCCAAACCGTTTTGATCGCGGCGGCGCTTTGTAGACCTAGCGGGCTAAGTCAAAAAGCGACAACAAAGAGCAAAACGGTTTGGGTTGAACCTTACAGGCAGCGCTTGTTTGGCATTTATACTATGTTATCGCTCATTTATGTAAAATAACTACACTACAATCGCTCTGCCTCGTCTAAATGCCAAACAAACTGCTGCAGAAATAGACAGCAAAGATCAACACGCTCTAGAGATATAAGCCAATCTAATGTAAAGTGAGCGACTACGCAATTTCAGAGAATAAACATCAATGTCAGATATTCAGTTTCTTAATGTCGACCTAGAAATCGAGTCAAAACAAGATATTGCCCAGCTAGTATCCGATTTATCAAAGTCTGCTGTAGTACTTCATTACGACAAAGACGATACTCGACAATTAGCACGCATTGAAGCCAGCATTGATGTTACAACACCTGACAAAATGATTAATCATTTATGTGAATTGGTTGAATCATGTTCTCGCAATGCACTTAAACAATGGTTAGGGTGTACAAAGCGCACATTTGATATTGGTTTTCAAAGTGGCAAAAATCCTAAGTGCTTTAACCAAGCTTTACATGCCGATACATTATTACGTATTTCAGCGCTCGGTGCAGGTATGGAAATTACGCTTTATCCAACCGAGTAAGCGACCAAAGATCTAACTTAGTATCAGTCTGTATTATATGATGACTTGCTAAAAGCAACGCTTTTGCTGTTAGCAAGTTGTTACTTTTGAGCCCACTGCCCTACCATTTTATTAGTTAATTCTCCCCTCAGCCAAGATCGTTTGTTACTCTTCACACAGTAAAAAAACAATATATCCTTGTTACAACAAGCTCTTAAACAGTTAACCTTTATTAAAAATTATAAATAACACGTCATACATTCCTTTTTGGAATATAAAAGCACTTTCTATTATTTTTTTCTTCGCCTAGAGCTCGCTATATTTCACCATCAGAGAAGCACATCTAAGTGCTAAAGAATTTAGCTATCGGTTGTCGAGGAATAATGAGCATGTTGTTAAGTCAACTATCGGCGCAAGCAAGCCCGCTTTCGCCAGAGCAAGTACAGAAGTTACAAGCGCTTACTGCTGAACTGAACCCAATTCAACAAGCTTGGGTGAGCGGTTACTTAGCAGCAAATGCCAATACAGCATCACTGTCGGGCCAAGTTGCGGGCGTAGCTCCACAAGCTGGCGAAGCGGCTGCACTAACAATTCTTTACGGTTCACAAACAGGTAACGCAAAAGGCGTTGCTAATCAGCTTAAAGCAGCTGCTGAAGCTAAAGGCTTAGTAGTTAAACTTGTGAACATGGCTGACTACAAGCCAGCTCAACTTAAGAAAGAAAAATTTATTGCTGTTGCTGTTTCTACTTACGGTGAAGGTGAGCCACCAGAAGATGCTGAAAACTTGCACGCATTCTTAGCATCGAAAAAAGCACCTAAGCTAGATGGCGTTAAAGTAGCGGTTATCGGCCTAGGTGATTCAAGTTACGAATTCTTCTGTCAAACGGCGATCGATTTTGAAGAGCGCTTTAAAGCGCTAGGTGCAGAAACGGTTGTTGCCCGTGCTGATCTAGACGTTGATTATGAAGACCAAGCAGCAGCTTGGATCAGTGGTGCGGTTGAAGCATTCGAACCTGAGCTAAAAGCACAGTCACAAGGTTCAGCACAAGTTATTCCTATGGCTGGATTCGGTGCAGCACCAGCGCAAAGCCAATACACCAAGCAAAACCCATTTGCGGCTGAGCTAAGTGTGGTACAAAAGATCACCGGTCGTGACTCAACGAAAGACGTGCGTCATATTGAAATTTCTCTAGAAGGCTCTGATATCACGTATCTTCCAGGTGATTCTCTAGGTGTTTACTTTTTAAATGACGAAGCACTGGTTGATGAAACACTGGCATCATTAAACATTGATGGTGCAACAGAAATCACATTAGGTGAAGAAACCCTATCAATTCGTACAGCGTTAATCGAAAAACTAGAGCTAACTCAGTCTTACCCTGGTTTCGTTGAAAAGTACGCTCAGGCGACTAACAACGCAGAACTATTAAAGCTAGTTGAAGACAAAGCAGCAATGCGTGAGTACATCGAAGCACGCCAGATCTTCGATATAATCAAGCAAAATCCTAGCGATATCAGTGCACAAGACCTAGCAAACTGCCTACGTAAGTTACAAGCACGTTTATATTCTATTGCTTCAAGCCAAGCTGAAGTTGAAGAAGAAGTACACTTAACTGTTGGCTTAGTAGAATTTGATGCCTTTGGTGAGAAACACTTTGGTGGTTGTTCTGGCTATCTTGCACACCGTGCAGAAGAAGGCGTACAAGTTAAAGTATTTAGCGAGCATAACGACAACTTCCGTTTACCAAGCGACGATAACACACCAGTTATCATGGTAGGCCCAGGTACAGGCATCGCGCCATTCCGCGCATTCTTACAAGAGCGTGACGCGCGCGGTGCAGAAGGCGAGAACTGGTTATTCTTCGGTAACCCACACTTCACCCAAGATTTCTTATACCAAGTTGAGATCCAAGGTTATGTGAAGTCTGGCCTACTTAACAAAGTAGACCTTGCATTTAGCCGCGACCAAGCAGAAAAAGTTTACGTGCAAGACCGTATTCGCGAGAAAGGCGAAGAAGTATTTGCATGGTTAGAAAAAGGTGCACATTTCTATATTTGTGGTGACGCTAACCGCATGGCGAAAGACGTTCACCAAGCACTTATCGACATTATTAAAGCCCATGGTGGCAAAGATGACGAGCAAGCTGAGAGCTACCTAAAAGAGCTTCGCAGCAACAACCGTTATCAAAAAGACGTGTACTAACAGTTTGTTAGTACACCACACTGACCGTCACAGTAGAATTTTAGGATAAGCCATGAGCACAGATTACAAACCTAACAGCAAGCTAGACCCAAATGCTAAGTTTGCTGATAACGAAAGACTAAAAACACAAAGTAACTTTTTACGCGGTACCATTGAAGCGGATTTAAAAGACCAACTTACAGGTGGTTTTACAGCTGACAACTTCCAGCTAATCCGTTTCCACGGTATGTACCAGCAAGACGACCGTGATATTCGTCCAGAGCGTACTAAGCAAAAGTTAGAGCCTATGCACAACGTGATGCTTCGTGCACGTATGCCAGGCGGTATTATCACGCCTAAGCAGTGGTTAGCGATTGATGAGTTTGCTGGCGATAAAACCATCTACGGCAGTATTCGTTTAACAACGCGTCAAACATTCCAATTCCACGGTGTGTTAAAGCCGGGCATTAAAGAAATGCACCAAATGCTAAACAGCGTTGGCATTGACTCAATTGCAACGGCAGGTGACGTTAACCGTAACGTACTATGTACGACTAACCCAGTTGAGTCTGAGTTACACCAAGAAGCTTACGAGTGGGCTGCAAAGATTTCTGAGCACCTATTACCACACACTAAAGCGTATGCTGAAATCTGGTTAAACGGTGAAAAGACAGAAACAACAGAAGAACCGATTTTAGGGTCTACTTACTTACCACGTAAGTTCAAAACAACGGTTACTATTCCACCAAACAACGAAGTAGACGTTCACGCGAACGATTTAAACTTTGTTGCGATTGCAGAAGACGGCAAACTAATTGGCTTTAACGTGCTTGTTGGTGGCGGTCTTGCAATGACCCACGGTGATGTAAACACTTACCCGCGTAAAGCAGACGACCTAGGTTTCATTCCGCTTGAGCACACGCTAAAAATTGCTGAGCACGTAGTTTCTGTGCAGCGTGACTGGGGTAACCGTGTTAACCGTAAGAACGCAAAAACGAAATATACCCTTGATACTTTCGGTACTGATGCATTTAAAGCAGAAGTTGAAAACCGCGCTGGCGTTAAATTTGAAGAAAGCCGCCCTTATGAGTTCACACACCGTGGTGACCGTATTGGTTGGGTAGAAGGTATTGATGGTAAGCACCACCTAACGCTATTTATCCAAAGTGGTCGTATTCTTGACTACCCAGGTCAGCCACTGAAAACCGGTTGTCGTAAGATTGCAGAAATTCACCAAGGTGATTTCCGCATGACCGCAAACCAAAACTTAATTGTTGCCGGTGTGCCAGCTGATCAAAAAGACATTATTGAAAAAATCGCTCGTGAGCACGGCTTAATTGACGATTCACATTCAGAGCAACGCTTTAACTCAATGGCATGTGTAGCATTACCAACCTGTCCACTGGCGATGGCTGAAGCTGAGCGTTATCTGCCAGAGCTTATTGAGAAAACAGAAGCGATTTTAGCAAAGCACGAAATCCCGAACGACGACATTATTATGCGTGTTGTAGGTTGCCCGAATGGTTGTGGTCGTGCGATGTTGGCGGAGATTGGTTTTGTTGGTAAAGGCCCGGGTAAATACAACGTTTACTTAGGTGGTAACCGTGAAGGTACGCGCGTACCTAAGCTTTACCTAGAAAACGTTGGTGAAGATGTTTACCTACCAGCATTAGATGAATTAATTGGCCAGTGGGCTAAAGAGCGTAACGAAGGCGAATGTTTTGGTGACTTCGCTATCCGCAAGGAAATTGTTGCCGAAGTGAAAGTCTCTAAAACAGACTTCCACGCTTAAATAAATTTTAGGGTGGCATCGCCGCCCTTGGTTAGGAATTTACGTATGAGTGAATTTAAAAATATTCTAACGCTAGATAAAGAAAGCCAGCAGGCACTACTTGCTGATGCAAATGGCTTTTTAGCGGACAAAACAGCTGAAGAGCGTGTTGCGTGGGCATTAGAAAATTTGCCAGATACTCACTTTTTATCGTCAAGCTTTGGTATTCAAGCTGCTGTGATGTTACACCTAGTGACATCACAAAAGAAAAATATACCAGTGGTATTAACTGATACCGGCTATTTATTCCCTGAGACTTATCAGTTTATTGATGAGCTTACAGAACGCCTAGCGCTTAATCTAAAAGTGTATAAGTCAGAGTTAACCCC
>NZ_JBFKMX010000183.1:0-5503 GCF_041629635.1 Pseudoalteromonas sp.
CACTTCCAGTAAATAACAGCAAAAGTCATTGGCATCTAACTCAGCAAAATTAAACAAGTAATCTGTCATCGCTTGCATATCGCCTTGCAGTGGCGTGCCATTTGGCACAATTTTTAACTCAGGGAATTCCGGCAGTTTTTCAGTCCACATATCATCGGCGCGTAATTTGCCTTCTTCTACCTTTTGATTGCCTGCATAACAGCCTACATTTACTAGGCTTTGCATTGCCAATTTCTTTTCTAAAAACACCAGCATAAACAGCTTTTTAGTGGGTGTTTTAATAGAGATACTGGTTGAGCTGCAATTGCTGGATGAATTAAGCGGATTCGATAGTTCATCAGGGTTACTAAATAAAAAAGTGGCATCAAACTGTGTGCTTTCCGGTAGGTTATTAAACACAATACCTGAATTACTCGCAGAGTAGCTCGAATACGCATCAATTAACCCGGGCGTTGAAAACTCTTCTACCACACCCACCTGAAATGCCCCTTTTTGTACCCGAGAATCACCGCAAATTGACTCTGGCGATGTAAAGTTTTCAGGTTGCGGATGCGAATAAAATTGAATAAACGGCTGCGCTTCAATAGCGCGCGAAATCCCTTTTTTGGAAATCAACGCAACTTCATGTAAATATTGGGTATTAAGCTCGTTCTCGCGCAAAATGTAACAGGCAAATAAACTATCTATAGAGCTACCTAATAACTGCTTTGACGCCAAAAAATGTTGCTCGCGTTTTTCATTTGATGTGAGCGCCCCGTGATTTGCTTTGTTTTTAACAACACTGCTTCCCAACAAACGCTTTAGTTCAGCATGGCTGCGCGCGTATTTATTAAGAACAGAAGCAAACGCTTCAACGGCTTTTTGCGCCTCTAACAACGCGCTATTTTCAATATTTTGCTGCGCCGCTTTATGTAAAAACTCTTCTAAGCCAGCAATTCCAGGGAATAAACACAAGGCATCTTTGCCGTCTTTACTTTTATTGATGCCTTCTAAAATGCGCTGACAGTTTGAACGGTTAAAATCAAGCCACCGTGACATACCATTTATCGAACTGGCCGATTGTGGAAAATGTAACACCACTTGCCTAAGTACGCTTTTTAAATTGTCGCCTGTTCGATTTAATAAAATCAGATCTTCTTTTTCTAATGTCATTATTATTAATAATAAAAATGTTAATACCCTAATAATCTACCACGAGCTTTGTGACCATTCACCTTTAATCATTTAAACCGTAGCGATTAAAAATAAAGCAAGCAGATGCTACGTTGTCGCAAATTGCAAAACATTTAGCTATGCTGCTTGCAAAGAAGTCTGAAAAAAAGTGCCGATGCACTTTTATTTTGGGAAAAAGCATGACAAGCAATTCGCGTAAAACAGCATTTAATTTAAACAGCAAGGTATCTGGCAGTCTCGACCTATACAATCAAGTGCCCTATCGTATTGCCATCGCAAGTAACTTACTTGCACTCGATAGAGACGCCAACGTAAAACACATCACTCACTTAGATACACGCGCCATTCGCGTACTATTAAATATTGGCTCGTATGGCCCAATTAATGCGGCCGATATTGCTTACCAAACAAGGCTCGACCCTTACTCTGTTACACGCGCAATCAATGGGCTGTTAAAAGAAGAGCTTATTCAAGCCTCAAACGACCATACCACTAGCCGCAGTAAATTTGTTGAATTAAGCGAAGCTGGTACACCTATTTACCAAAATATTGCTAATTATATGGCCAAGCGCTGTGAAGATGTGCTGGATGGCATTAGTGATGACGAGCAAACACTGTTAATGACAGTACTTGAGAAAATTGAGCTCAACACCGAGCGCATGCTGGCAGAAAACGCGCAAACACTTAAAGACAATGGCGGCACACCCACGCGTGACCAAAGTGAACAAATTCGTTGGTTTAAACGCACAAAAGCAATCGAAATAAAGTAACCCCCATAAAGTAACCAAAGTAAGGAAATACCATGATCCGACTCGTTAACAGGGAAAGTTTAGCTGGCATACAAAGCTAACATTCTGTTTAGTGTAGAAAATACTGTTGGCTTTTACTTCTACCTCACTTACTCTAGCTAACAAAGGTTTGCCCTTTTTATCAGACGAACGCCTTTTAAAACGCAGCATTGTGAACTCAAAAGGCGGAAAATCGCTCACTTGCAAACACAGAATAGGGATATACATTTTGACATTGAATACTTTTATTCCGCTCGTACTACTTTTTGCTACAACTGCTGTTAATGCCATTGTGATCAGACACGATGTAGACGATAAAAATTACCTAGCGCTTGGCGAGCAATATTCACCGTCTGTTGCATATGTTGCTGGCTGCGCCGCAACCGTAATCAATAACAACTGGCTATTAACCGCAGCGCACTGCGTAGCAGGTAAAGAAAGTTATACTTTTACCGCGCGGCATATCAACAGCCAATACCGCGTCGCAAAAATTGTTATCCACCCCAAATTTAAACGCGCAAATGACGAATTTTATGATGCAGCGCTGGTTCAATTAAAAGATCCCCTAAAAAACGCAAAACCAGCGGCTCTAAATCAGCAAAAAAATGAAGTTGGCCAACAGGTTATTTTTGTTGGCAGAGGCACTTTTGGCAACGGACAAGATGGCCTTATTCGAGATGATACTAAGCAGCGAGGCGCTACAAATACGGTAGCAAGTGCTAATGAGCATGTGATTGGCTTTACTTTTAATAAACCCGAAACGGCTACCCAGTTTGAAGGCATCAGCTCGCGCGGTGACAGTGGCGGCCCTGCATTTGTTATTGTTGATAACACACCAATTGTGATTGGCATAAGCTCGTATCAGGTTGGCAATGGCATTGCTGAGGGGCGCTACGGCGTTAGCGAATATTACACCCGAGTGTCGTCTATTTACCCTTGGCTACAAGGTATTATCGAAAGTACAGCAACGGCTTTAGTGCCAAATCACCCGCTGATAGATGCGGTGAAAAATAATGAGTTAAGCGCGCTTAATAAAACAATTACTGAATCTACACTCAATCAACACGCCGTAATCACCGAGGCTTTTTATCAATCGGTAATACTAAACCGTGTTCAAATGGCAAAAACCTTGATTGACCATGGCGCGAAATTTGAAAATGTCGTCATCAATAAGGATTCATTGTTTGTATTTGCGTTAATAAACAACAAGCACGACTATTTTCGCATGCTACAAAATACCACAAGCAACAAAACCCAACTGCATAATTCAAACAGCACCGTTCTGCCATTATTTATTTCAAGCTTTCGTAAAGACCCTTATTTATTGGAAGGAGCGAAGCTACTAATACAACAAGGCGCAAACTTAAATGCCCAAACAAAGGCTGGCGATACCGCATTAATACTTGCAGGCTGGAGCACCAACAACTTTGAATTAGTAAAATTATTGGTAGCAAACGGTGCCGATTTAAATATCGCGAATAATAACGGCGACACACCCATAATTGATGCCGCGTACTTAGGCAAAATTGAAAATTTGCGTTATTTACTTAAAAACGGTGCGGACAAATCACGCAAAAATAAACATGGCAACACCGCGTTAGACGTTGCTGAAAATAAAAACAATGAATTGGCTATTGCATTATTAAGTGCCAAGTTGCCTAAGCAGTAAAAACATATTTTAAATAAGCAAGCTTACATACTTTAACCAATTACGAAAAACGGCACGTTATGTAACATCCACTAGGATTCAATTATCTAACCAATAACTGTAATACTTTGTTATATTTAAATAATTTTTTCACCATTAAACTACAAGGATCGTGAATGAATAAGTTGTTAATTTTTCTTTCATTACTACTTTTCATACAAGCAACGAATGTCAACGCTGTTACACCTGCTCAGGAAAAGATCGCCAGAACTGAATATCCTACTAATACACTTTATAAAATTTGGCTAGACCAGCAAAAAGACGAAAGCGCTGCACTTCAGTTTTACAATACGATTCCTGAAAAGCACATCATTGAAGTTAACAAGGATTTAGCAAATACAGTGACAGTGACTTATTTTGCCAAAGGGAGCGATAATACAGACTATATCATGCTGTCTGGAGGTCCCGACTTTTATGGACTGAGGTTTAAGCGAATAGGCAGTAGTCAAATTTATTTTTGCACACAGACAATTCCCAGTGACGCATGGTTTGCTTATGGTGTGAACGAATTTAAACGAACAAAAGTTAACGGCTCAATTGGTCTTGATAAAACTTCTGTAGAGCATATCTATGATGGTGCTGTGATTGGCCCAGACGCACCACTGTCTGAGTATATCCTTAATAGGAAAAGCATACCAAAAGGTAGCATGCGTGATTTTTCTTTCGAAAGTAAATTCATGGATGAGAAACGCGACATTAAGATCTATTTACCAGCTGTCTATAACCAAAACGTTGCACACAACCTCGTTTTCCAATTTGACGGCCAAAACTACTCAACCGACCCTGAAAACGGTCCAGCCTGGCATGGATGGACACCCCTGCCAACAATTTTAGATAACTTAATTCATGAAAAAGAGATAGGACCTACCATCGTAATTTTTGTCCTTAATCAGGGAAATCGTTCAAAAGATTTGATTAGCGAGCTGATGACTAATTTCATCGCGTTAGAGTTACTTCCCTGGATTAAGGAGAAGTACACCATCACAACAGACCCAAAAAGAGTTGTAGTATCAGGACCTAGCCGAGCTGGTTTTGCAGCAATGTATACTGCATATCGTCACTCCAATCTGATTGGATCAGTGCTTTCGCAATCAGGCTCTTTTTACTATACATTGAATGAGCACAAAAATTGGCCTATCTACCCTGAATTCGAAGGAACGCTTGTTTCGAGCTACAAGCAGTCGCCCAAAAAAGATATTCAGTTTTATATGGATGTGGGATTGTATGACCTCGGTTTGGCTGCTGTTGGTACTAATCGTCAGCTTAGAGACGTGTTGGAATTAAAGGGCTATCAAGTCGAATACTATCAGTATAAAGGAGGACACTCCCATTTGGGCTGGCGACACACGATAGCGAAAGGCCTCAAATCGTTAATAGGCCAAGGAATTACTAACACATATGGACCTTCTCCGGTCAAGTAAGCATAACGATTCTTTTTAGCTTCTTTTAAGCAGCTAATTTGTATTGGCAATCGTTTACGGCAAACACATATAGGGGCGTTACGCAGTAATCTCTTATCGCGATCTCATCGCTGCCTAAATCAGTCGATACAACTTATTGTTTAGGGCCACTAGACATTTATCGGTTAACCTTAATCTGGCGCTACTCAAGGGGATGGCTCATTCGTCCAGTTAGTTAAAGGCTCAGCTAAGGTGTAAACGATTCAACTCATTGCTTAAATTAATGCGCACCAATGGGGTGTCTAATCAAGGCCAAATAGCTTATTACTGCGACAACACTTACCTATATCATTCAGCTGTTACTGACTTAAACACAAATAATACATGGTTGTTCATGCTTACCTAGTTAGGTGTAGATCTCTCCCCACTATGCA
>NZ_JBFKMX010000184.1:0-5497 GCF_041629635.1 Pseudoalteromonas sp.
CTTTATTTCTCCTCTACATGGGCAAAGCCCAGAATCTGTTCAAAAAGAACTCGATCATAATATTTTAGAAATTGCGACCTTGTGGTTGTTTTTGATGGCAGCGATGACCTTTGTTGCATATTTAAACTCCAAAGGGTTTATTCAAAGCTTGGTGCATAGGGTATTACCAAGTGAAATGAGTGAGCGCAATTTAATGTATTTAATCGGCGCATTTGCATTTTTCTTCTCGTCTATTTCTGACAACATCACCGCCACATTGATATCACTTGCGGTTGTGATGTCACTTAAGCTTGATGCTAAAAAGCTCATTAAATATGCCACGCTTATTGTATTTGCAGTGAACTCGGGTGGGGTATCGCTTATTACGGGGGATGTGACGACCTTAATGATCTTCCTTGCAGATAAAGTCACCATTGCGAACTTGTTATTATTAGTTGCCCCCGCGGCTTTGTCGGTTTTTATTTTAGCTGCGATGCTCAGCATGGGCATGAAAGGCACCATTACCTTTGAAAAGGTCGAATTACGCCGCATTGAAAAAACCGACATTACCATTGCCTGTATTTTTGTTTCGACCATTATTGCCACGTTGATGTTTAGTGTGTGGTACAAGATCCCACCGTTGCTGACCTTTTTATGTGGGTTGTCGATGATGTTCTTGGTGGCGCAGTTTTTAATGCGCAAGAAAGACGTAAACAAAAAAATCATCGATTATGTACGTGAAATTGAGTACGACACCTTATTGTTCTTTGTGGGTGTATTACTGCTTGTTGGCGCGATGAAAGAAATTGGCATACTGAATCAGTTTACGCACCTTTATGAAGTGCTTGCACCTGAGTATGCCAATTACTTTATGGGTATTTTGTCAGCGGCCGTTGATAACGTACCGCTTACCGCAGCACTTTTAAAAGCTGACATTGTTATGGATACCCGTCAGTGGTTAACCTTCACCTATGCAACCGGTGTGGGTGGCTCGATGCTAATTATCGGTTCTGCTGCTGGCATTATTGCAATGAGCAAAATTAAAGAACTAACCTTTGTAAGCTACTTGCGCATGTTTTTGTATTTGTTAGTTGCCTACACGATTGGTTATTCCTCATCGTATCTGGTCGGCTGTTTATTTCTTAATTAATGATTGACAGCTAGACGTCTAAACGGTAAATTTCAAAAGCCTTCTTTTTAGAAGGCTTTTTGTTTGTGCGCTGTAATTAGTTTGCAAACACAGAAGAGGTGCATTAACCAGGTAGTAGATTCGAGGGCACATTCCCGACGACGGTCTATCAGGGGGTTAACTGCCGAGGAGTAATCTGGATTTGTGGCCAGTTTGCTTCGGTTCTAGAAGTTGAATCTTCGGGACTGTCACCTGTTATAGGTGGAGAGCTTCTGGCAGAGACTATCCTGATGTAATCAATATCGTTCCTTGCCAAGTTCTCCTTATTAAGATTTAAAGGAGAGACTGTGTCTAATTCAAATATCAATGTAGCAAAATTTGGTGGTACTAGCGTTGCAGACTATGACGCTATGGTGCGCTGTGCTGAAATTGTACTTTCAAACCCTAATACGCGTTTAGTTGCGGTGAGTGCTAGTTCAGGTGTAACCAATCATTTAGTGAGCCTAGCAAACGACACCTTAAGTGAAGCAGAACGCCAAGCGCATATCGATGCCGTGGTGGCAATTCAGCACAACATCACTGAAAAACTGACATTAGATGCAGATATCACAGATGGCTTTTTAGCAACCCTTGAAGCATTTAAAGCACATGCAATGACAAGTGAGTTTGACGCTAGAGCAACGGATGAGTTGTTGAGCTTTGGCGAACGTTTATCTTCATATTTATTTACCCAAGTATTACGTAGCTTAGGAGCAACATCGTTACGCTTTGATGTGCGTGATGTGCTTGCAACAAACTCACATTTTGGTAAAGCGGAACCCAATGTTGAACGTACTCGCGAATTAGCAGAATCGGCACTGTGTCCTTTGCTCGCTGATAATATTATCGTAACCCAAGGGTTTATCGGTGCAAATAGCCAAGGTGAAACAACAACCCTAGGCCGTGGTGGCTCTGATTACAGTGCTGCGTTACTAGCAGAAGCGATTGATGCGAAAGCTGTTTATATTTGGACAGATGTTGTGGGTATTTTTAGTACGGATCCACGTTTATGTGTAAAAGCGGCGCCAATTGCCAAGTTGAGCTTTGATGAAGCGGCTGAAATGGCCACCTTTGGTGCAAAAGTACTTCACCCTGCAACTATATTACCTGCTAGTCGAAGCGGTATTAGTGTGTTTGTTGGTTCGAGCAGGGCTCCTGAACAAGGCGGTACCTGGATTGAAAAAGAAAAGTCAGAACAAGCAGGGATCCGCGCCGTAACCCAGCGTAAAAATCAGATTTTATTAACTCTTAAAAGCCCAGAAATGCTACTTGCTAGCGGCTTTTTAGCCCGTGTGTTTACAATTTTAGCGAAATACAATATCTCCGTAGATTTGGTTACCACATCGGAAATCAGTGTGGCGTTAACCCTTGATAATGCGCCGAATGCATCTCGCCCGGAACTGGATCAAGCGTGCCTTGATGAACTCAGCGAGTTTTGTCATGTCACGGTTGAAAATAACTTAACGCTGGTGGCGTTAATTGGTTCCGAAATTCAATTACGTCATGGTGAATTAAACTTAATGGGCGTGCTGAGTGATTTTAACATTCGCTTAATTTGCCATGGCGCAAGCAAGCACAATTTATGCTTCTTAGTAGAACAAACTGAATCAGACAACGTGGTGCAAGCGATTCACAGCCGTTTGCTTGAAGCCTGTTAAATCAGCGTTAAGGCAAATTTCAATAAGCGCTGGTGGCTGTTTGACAGAAACTGGCGCTGCCAATGAAAAATCAAAACCGTTACTCTGGCAGCAATATGCAGCCAACTTGTTGTTTTCGTAACCTTTATACACATTAGGCGCTAATAACTTGGCAATCGGCAGTGCGGTGGCTTTGGCGAGGGCCTCTTTTAAGGTCCAAATTCTAAAAAAAGTATCGGACATAGGCTTTGCAGTTTCAATTTCTCGAATTTCAGCTTCATGATAAAAGTGTTTGGCTAACTTTAGAAATGGGCGTTTTTCTGAAATAAATTCAAGATCAATACCGATACGCTCAGATTCCATTGCTAAATAGACAGCTACCCAACCTTTAGAATGACTTATCACAAGTGACAGTGGCAAAGTGTTGTTTTGATACTTAATTACCAAGCGAGCATTTGATTCGTCAAAAAACGTTGTGAGTTCGGATGGCTCGAATGCATAAAACTGACAGGTAAGTTGTTTGATTAAAAAACGCGAAGCCAAATACTCGCATTTTGCAGTGTCAACCTTTCGCCTTTCTAACGTTGCGATTTCATCATTAGACAAAATGGAGGCGATGTTAATTTGTTCAATATTAAGGGCTTGGCTATTGGCTATAACTAAATTGATTGGTGACTTGGGCTTTTGCGCGTTAAAATGCGCGCGCTCAGGCGAGATGCCTGTTTTTGGTGGTTTTTTGTTGTTAATCGTTTCCATACCCGATAGATTAGTCTTTTAGCCAAGCGCAGTCGTTATATTTGCTGCAGTATATCTTGCTTGGTTTTATAAGTCGTGGTGTAGATAATAAAAATAAGAGTTCAATATGGCACAAATTAGAGATGGCTTTCAAAGTCGCTTAGGGTTTGTCTTGGCGGCAGCAGGGGCAGCCGTAGGTTTAGGCAATATATGGGGGTTTCCAACACAAGCGGCAAATCACGGTGGTGGCGCCTTTTTATTGGTTTATTTCATTGTGATTTTTTTACTGGCTTTGCCTGCGCTTTTTACTGAGTTATACATTGGCCACAGTGCGCAAGCAAACCCAGTAAAAGCATTAGCACACGCCTGTCAATCGACCAGCAAAAGCATGGGGGCAACTGCCGGGTATATTGGCTTAGCTGGAGCCATTGTAATGCTGAGCTTTTACAGCATAGTTGCAGGATGGATGTTAGCGTTTGCACTCGAGCCCATCGCCACTCTTTTAGGATTCACAGAGATTGCTAATTTTTTAAAGTCAGACTCACTGCTACGTAATTTTATATTTACTCCACTGATGCTGATTTTAACTGCCAGTATTATTTTAAAAGGCGTTAAGTCAGGCATCGAGGTGTGGTCACGCCGTTTAATGCCTGTGTTATTAGTGTTATTGCTGGTACTGATTGCTTACATTGGCACACTTGAAGGTGCGAGCAATGGCTTTAAAGCCTACCTTGTACCTGACTTTAGCAAAGTCACTGACCCTGATTTAATCATTGCTGCCATGGGGCAGGCATTTTTCTCATTATCTTTGGGTGTAGGCTGTATGATGATCTATGGCTCTTACTTAAAGCGTGATGCCAATGTAGCAAAAATGTCGATTTCGGTTGCAATGCTTGATACCAGTGTGGCGTTTTTAGCTGGCTTACTGATTATTCCAGCACTTTATGTAGCACAAGCGCAGGGTGTTGAGATTATGCAAGGGGGTAAGTTGATTGGTGAAGGACAGCTAATTTTCGCCGTGTTACCTCAACTGTTTGCTACCTTAGGTGCCTTTGGTTTAGCCGTGGCGTGCGTGTTTTTTGTTTTAATGTCGATAGCCTCGCTTACCTCAACCATTTCATCGACTGAAATTCCGGTATCATTTTTAGTTGAAAATCATGGCTTTGATAGAAAACCAGCGACTTGGTTGGTGACCGCCATAGTAGGCATCTGTTCAAGTGTGATTATTGTTAACTTTGATTGGTTATTTGGCCTCGTTATTACGGTGTTTACACAGTATCAACTGCCGTTAATGGGGTTATTTTATTTTGTAGTTGTAGGCTGGCTTTGGAAGCGTGGCAATCAGTTACACGAATCAAACAAACTTGGTTACAAGGTGCTTGCAAACTATATCCGTTTTATTTGCCCAATTTTAATGTTAGCGGTATTTGCTAATGTAGCCTTGAAATAGCACGTATTGGATTGAATAGAAAGCGCGTTAACACGCGCTTTTTTTATAAGTTGAAGTAACTTTTAAATCCTGTTAGTACGTTGGTAATTGCAACAGCGGTTAAAATTAACCCCATTACCTTACTAATTACGATAGCGCCCGCATTACCAATAAGCTTTTGAATTTTGCCAGCCATCAGCATTAATAAAAACGCTAAGAAGACCACAGCCAACATGACGCCTGCAACTTGGGCTTGTTGCCATAGTTCAACCCGTGCATTTTCAGTCGCAAGGACTGCTGCCAACATAGCACCGGGACCGGCAATTGAGGGCACGGCGAGCGGGAAGATGGCGGTTTCATGATATTGCTCAACTAATCGCACTTCTTCTTCGGGTTTACTTTCACCAAAAATCATTGAAAGCGCGAACAAAAAAAGCACTATGCCTCCTGCGATTTGAAATGCCGACAATGGAATCGCCATTGCGCTCAAAATATATTCTCCGGCAATGACAAAAAAGAGCAATATCAGCGCAGATACAAGCCCGGATA
>NZ_JBFKMX010000185.1:0-5457 GCF_041629635.1 Pseudoalteromonas sp.
AGGCAACAATCAAGGTGTCTTTTTCCCAAATAGCCTAGTACCGCTAAGTAATGTTGATGAGTTACTTGAGCTTGATTTTGTCGCGCGTAGCAGCAAAATTTTATCGCATTTAATTGGTGATGAATTACCAGAAAGTACCGTACAGCAAATGGTAAAAAATGCCTTTAACTTTCCAGCAGAACTGGTAAAAGTTGAAGATAATGTTTACTGCCTTGAGCTGTTTCATGGTCCAACGCTTGCGTTTAAAGACTTTGGCGGTCGTTTTATGGCGGAGTGCTTGTCGGTATTTAATGAAGGTAACAAAACCACGATTTTAACAGCAACAAGTGGTGACACAGGTGCTGCTGTGGCACATGCGTTTTACGGCAAAAAAGACATTAATGTGGTGATTTTATACCCGAAAGGTAAAATTTCATTAGCACAGCAAAAACTGTTCACAACACTAGGCAATAACATTCATTGTTACGCAGTAGATGGCAGCTTTGATGATTGCCAAGCGATGGTAAAACAAGCGTTTTTAGATGATGAAGTAAAACAGCGCTTAGGCTTAAACTCAGCAAACTCAATCAATATTAGCCGTTTACTTGCACAGGTATGTTACTACTTTGAAGCGGTGGCGAAATTACCTAAAGCAGAGCGCGCAAAAACGCATATTTCGGTGCCAAGTGGTAACTTTGGTAATGTGTGTGCTGCAATGATTGCCGCAAGTTTAGGTTTACCAGTGGCTAAGCTTTCAGCAACGACAAACCAAAATGATACTGTGCCGCGTTATTTAGCATCAAAAGACTGGGCGCCAAATGCAACGCTAGAATCGTTATCAAATGCGATGGACGTGAGTAAACCAAATAACTGGCCGCGTGTGCAGTTTATGCTAGATAACAACTGGTTTAGCTACGATAATTTTTATTCGCACAGTGTTGATGAAGCACAAACGAAAGCGGTAATGCATGATGTTTATGCTAAAGGTTACTTAGCTGAGCCGCATACGGCAATTGCTTACCAAGGCTTAAAACAAGATTTAGCTGCTGATGGTGTTGGCATCTTTTTATCAACCGCTCACCCAGCTAAATTTAAAGAGTCAGTTGAAGACATTCTTTCGATTGAATTAGATATGCCAAAACCACTTGCTGATGCATTAGCAAAACAGTGTTTAGCAGAAGACCTAGTTAATGACTATCAAGTGCTTCGTGAAAACATTTTGGCAAAACTAGCTTAATCCTTTTAAATCTGTTGATTGAAATACCCAGCCGCTACAAGTTAGCGGCTTTTTTATGGCATACTGACAGCAAAAATAACCGACAAAGAATTTTATGACTACTTGGACAGATGTACTCGCAGTTGAAAAGCAACAAGACTACTTTAAAGATACGCTCGACTATGTTGCCAAAAGGCGCGCTGAGGGGGTTAATGTATTTCCGCCTGAGGATGAAGTGTTTAGTGCGTTTTCAAGCACCGCGTTTGAAGATGTGAAAGTGGTGATCCTCGGGCAAGACCCTTATCATGGCCCAGATCAAGCACATGGCTTGGCATTTTCAGTAAAGCCAGGCGTTAAAGCACCACCATCGCTCGCCAATATGTATAAAGAATTAGCAACCGATATCGACGGTTTTGCTATACCTAATCATGGTTATTTGCAAACGTGGGCAGAGCAGGGGGTACTGTTATTAAATACGGTATTAACCGTTGAACAAGGCCAAGCTCACTCGCATAAAATGCTCGGTTGGGAGACCTTTACTGATCGCGTTATAGCTGCATTGAATGAACATGCCGAAGGTATTATATTTTTGCTTTGGGGTTCACATGCGCAAAAAAAAGGACGTCATATCAATACAACTAAGCATGTAGTCTTCAATGGGCCGCATCCATCACCACTTTCTGCCTATCGCGGCTTTTTTGGTTGTAAGCATTTCTCTAAAACAAATGATGCCTTATTAGCTATGGATAAAACCCCAATAAATTGGCATTTAAACAACCTTAAATGATGCAAAAAAAACACTTTTTTACGCGACTTATATCTTTGATAGTTTTTGTCTTTTCGCTAAAGATATTTGCCGCTGAGCCTGAAATATTTGTTGATCGAGATTGGCTTAAAACCAGCTCTGGTGAATGGATTAATGGTGAAATCATTTCATTCTATGATGACAAAGTTGAGTTTGACTCTGATGAATTTGGCTTGCAAACCATTGATGCTGAAGATATTAGTGAAATTCGTTCACAACATGCATTTAGTGTGAGGCTCAATGCAGGGCGCATTTATACTGGTCGTTTACAGTTAAGTGATAATGTACTGACTATTTACCAGGGCTTAAAAAGTGAGCGAGTGTATTTTAGCAATGTGCTTACCATGGTGCCGTTTGGTGAAAGCCGAATAAATTTATGGTCTGGTTCGATTAATTTAGGTGCTAATTTTCGCCGCGGCAATATTAAACAAAACGACACCAATATGCGTTTGCAATTACAAAGGCGCTCAGCGATTAATCGGTTAAAAGTTGATTATTTGATTAATAAAAGTGAATTGCAAAATACCTCAAAAGAAACGCAAACAACGGTCGATAATCAGCGCCTTAATATCAGTCTTGATTGGTTTTTTTCGAATAAAATGTTTTTCCGACCACTTGAATATGAATATTTTTCCGACCCTTTTAGTAACATTGATGAACGCTCAACCTATGGTGTAGGTGTTGGTTATCACTTGTTTGATAGTAAAATGTTGGACTGGAATTTAAGTGTGGGCCCTAGTTATCAAAGTACACGTTTTACTTCATCAAGTAACGATAAGCGAGAAACATCTGGCGCACTTTCGCTTGGTATGGTGATTGACTGGGAAGTGTCATCGCGCATTGATTTTAAATTTGATTATCAAATTCAATTCTTAAAAGAGCAGCTAGGCGGTAAACAGCAAACCTTAAAAACGGGTTTTGATGTTGAGCTGACGAATGATTTTGAATTAGATTTATTATTGTATGTTGATAGAAATGATAAACCATCTACCCGTTCACAAGGGGCGGTAGCTGAGAAAAACGATTTTCAGTTTATTGTCAGTGTTGGCTATGAGTTTTAAGCTTTAATCAGACGAAAAAAAAGACTCCTGAGAGCCTTTATTGTGATGATTGTTAGATAACTAAGTCATCTAGATCAATGTCATCAAAAGAACCGAATTCTTCAAGTTCTTTTTTCAGTCTGTGTCTTTCCTTTAACGCTTCTATTTCACGCCATTTGCGCTTTTTCCCTTTCGAAGAGGCCTTTGTTGTTGGTTCAGGACGTTCTAATATTGCGAAAATATCATCTATGCTATCCATGGTATCCTCCTGTGGATTTTTTAACCTCGGCATAAGAAATATCATAACTCGTCTAAAAATAAAACTAATATGTTTAGCTTTTGTTAAAAAATAATGAAGGTTTTTCGACTAGATCAAACAACAAGGAAACAGCTACCAAAAAGGTAGCTGTTAGGGTATTAATTTGTAAGTGTTTTTAGTAAGTGAGCAGTAGAAGGATCAAGTTGTTGGTAATTTTGGGACGCCATCGCATCGAGTACTTGGTTACCGAGTTGTTTACCAAGTTCAACGCCCCATTGGTCATAACTATTTATGCCAAATAACACACCTTGCACAAACACTTTGTGTTCATAAAAAGCTAACAGTGCGCCAAGTGAACGAGATGATAAATCGTCAATTAATAATGTATTAGAACCTTTATTGCCTGGCATCACTTTATGCGGCGCAAGTTCATTTATTTCTTCTTGGCTTAACCCTTGGGCTTCTAGTTCAGCTTGCGCTTGCACTAAGTTTTTACCTTGCAATAACGCTTGGCTTTGACCTAGGCAATTTGCAATCATTGCTTTGTGGTGTTGCTGATAACTGCTTTCACCGACGCGTGGCAAAATAAAGTCAATCATGGCACTTTGCTTGCCTTGATGCAGCAATTGCATAAATGAGTGCTGACAGTTTGTGCCTTCAGCACCCCATAAAATTGGGCCTGATAATTCAATCGAATCACCTGCAAGGTTCACGCTTTTACCGTTACTTTCCATATCAAGCTGTTGTAAATACGCTGGTAATGTTTTTAAGGCGTGACCATAAGGTAGCACTAGTAGGTTATTTTCACCTAAATAGTGTTGTTGCCAATAGCCAATTAAGGCTGCAATGATAGGTAAATTTTGCTCTTCTGGCGCAGTTATAAAATGATTATCAAGGCTTGCAGCACCTGCTAGCAAGGCCTCAAAATTAGCCTTACCAATTTTAAGTGCTAACGGAAGGGCGATGGTTGACCAAACTGAATAACGGCCGCCAATAAAATCCCACAATGGAAAAATCATTTCTTCACTAAAGCCAGCTTGCTTTGCGAGCTTTGGTTTTGCCGTTAATGCTATCCAATGGTTGGCAATAGCAGTGTTTGGCATGGTTTGCTTAAACCAGTCCATTACGGCTTGCATATTAAGCTGAGTTTCGGCTGTGGTCCACGATTTTGACGCTACCACAATTAAAGTGGTTTCAGCATTGAGTTTTGCCAACGTATGTCTTATTTGTTGGCCGTCAATATTGGCAAGATAATGTACATTAACGTCGTTAACATGACTATCAATTAATGCCGCCTCAAGCATTTTAGGTCCAAAAAATGAACCGCCAATACCAATACTGATTACATCTGTAATGGCTTTGCCTGTAACACCTACGATGCTGTTTTGTTCGAAACGCGCAACAAAATCAAGCAATCGTGTTTTAGTTGCTTCAATTTCTTGTGCCACCTCGGGCAAGTGCTTGGCTAACAAAGTGCTGTCACGCAATGCCGTGTGAAGTACCGCACGTTTTTCAGTTGTGTTTACCAATTCACCACTAAATTGCGCGTGCTTTAGTTGCGCTAACTGCTTTAGCTTAGAAACTTCAATTAAATCATTAAGAATGGATTTATCGATTGCTTGCTTAGCAAAGTCGAGGGTTAAACCTGCCGCACTTATTGTAAATTCACTTGCACGGTTAGGCTGCGCATCAAAAAGGGCCAAAATATGGCTCTTTTTAATATTCTCAGCAGCATTTGTTAGTTGCATGTGCAACTGCGCTAAGGTGGTCATAAACCGTTTATTCCTTATAGGTTTGCAAAACGAGTTTCAAGTTCAAGTTGTGCTTCGGCAAACGAGCGAATGCCTTCAGCTAGCTTTTCTGTTGCCATCGCATCTTGGTTATGCTGCCAGCGAAACTCATTTTCAGTTAAAGGTGCTGGTTTTGGTAATACTTCCGTTGGTTTCTCTAGAGGATAAACCTCTGCGTCGCTTAACTCTGCAAGTTCAGTTAATAGCTGAGGGCTAATCGTTAAGCGGTCACAGCCCGTTAACGCTAATATCTCACCAGTATTGCGGAAGCTCGCACCCATTACAATGGTTTCGTAACCATGCGATTTATAGAAGTTGTAAATGCTACGTACTGATTGTACACCTGGATCGTCAAGTGCTGATTCTGG
>NZ_JBFKMX010000186.1:0-5443 GCF_041629635.1 Pseudoalteromonas sp.
ATACATAAAGAAGATTAACGATTGGCTCCCCCTCCCCGACTCGAACGGGGGACCTGCGGATTAACAGTCCGTCGCTCTAACCAACTGAGCTAAGGGGGAATCGTTTAATGTTAAGAATTTGGCTCCCCCTCCCCGACTCGAACGGGGGACCTGCGGATTAACAGTCCGTCGCTCTAACCAACTGAGCTAAGGGGGAGTGGCCTTCTCAACGGGGCGAAATATTAATGACACCATGGGGAAGTGTCAACAACTATTATTTAAGAAAGTTAAAAAAATGGTTTGAGTGGGTATTTGTTGTGCAACTTGCTAGTTTTTTAACTTTTTGTGTAGGTTATTTAGCCAATTTTCACAGAGTAATCAGCTTAGTTGATGTTGAAAGTTATTTTTAATACAAAAATACATTAAGAAATAATGGCTTTGATCAAGTTTATTGCTTTTAAATGGAAGCAAAGCTCAGAAAGGAGTCAAACCTGAATTAATCCATAGTGTAGATGTAGAGATAGTGATAAGTTAAAAGCAAAACGTTGTAATTTAACAAGTGCAAATATATAAGCCATTAGAGGAGTTATCTGAAATGGAATGCAAATAGTTGAGTTTTGAAGAGTTATACTTTTATTGTTTTCGGATTTGCGCTTCTTTCAACTATCAATTTTAAATTGGGTAAACTCTAATTAAAGGTGTTAATGCTAAGACAACACCATGCTAGTAAAAAAGTATTGATTTTAGCCGGTGTTGTATATGAAATGTTGTTTTGATTAGCTGTTTATACCTTATTACATTTTACAACGGCTTATTTATAAAGGGCTGGATTTAGTTATCCACTAAATCTGTGGATAAGTCTGTTTATGAATCTTTGAGAACATATTCAAGCCCTTTATTTCTCAGCTGTAAGAGAAATGCAATAGTTTTATGTAAAAAAACAAAGTCCTTTATAATCAGTTGCTTAACTTGGTTAGTTCTTTTTGGTTAAGAAGTGTTCGAAATCTGATGTCGGTATATTTATTGCGCAAAAGATTGTGCAAAAACTAGTCTCAACCTGTCTTGTTAGCTGTTACTAACTCATTATCTACTGCAATATCGTGATGTTTATGTCTAAAACTTGTAAATGGATAACTTGCTTTGATTAACTTAGTATTTACATGATGTTGACGCATCTTCAAAAGTATAAATTCAGATGGTATCAACGCGTTCATTTCATTAGAATGTTGCCGTGCTTATATAAGGGTTCTCATGCAACAATCTAAATCGCAAAAAGAAAACAGTACCGCATCGCTTCTTGAAGCGCCTATCGATAAAACGCTTGTGAAAATGACCGTTCCGATGATCTTCGGTATGATTACATTAATGCTATTTAATATCGTCGATACTTTTTTTGTCAGTATGTTAGGCACAGACCAACTCGCTGCGATTAGTTTCACCTTTCCTGTGACATTTACTGTAATAAGTTTGGCGATAGGGTTAAGCATTGCAACATCAGCAATTATTGCTAAAGCACTTGGCGCCAATAATAAAGCGGAGGCACGCTTTGATGGCGCAGTGGCGTTAATTGTTTCAGCTTTATTGGTAGTTATTACTTCTTTTATTGGTTATCTCTTAATTAATCCAATTTTTACCTTGCTGGGTGCAACGCCTGAACTGTTAGTTTATATCTATGATTATATGGCTGTGTGGTTTGTTGGTAGTGCACTGTTAATTACCCCTATGATTGGTAATGCGGTATTGCGTGCCAGCGGTGATACAAAAACACCGAGCATTATTATGGGCGGAGCCGGTGTAATAAATGCTATTCTCGACCCAATTTTAATTTTAGGCTTTGGGCCAGTCCCCGCACTTGGCATTCAAGGTGCAGCGATTGCCAGTGTGATTGCGTGGTCGTTTGGTGTTACGTTTATTCTTTATTTACTCATTATTAAACGCAGATTGGTTGCTTGGGAAAAATGCCAACAGGGTTTTATGACTGCCACTATTAAAATGCTTAAAATTGGTGTGCCAGCAGCCAGTGCAAATATGCTTACACCCATTGCGATGGCTATTATGACTGCGATTGTTGCAACCTATGGTGCGCATGCAGTAGCTGCTTTTGGGGTAGGTAGCCGTATAGAATCTATCGCGAGTATTGTTGTGCTAGCACTTTCGATGACTTTACCACCTTTTATTAGCCAGAATTTTGGTGCAAATCGCTATGATCGCGTAGAACAGGCCTATCTAATCAGTCTTAAATTTGTGCTCGTATGGCAGTTTATTATTTATTTAGTGCTGATAGCACTGAGTGGTGTAATTAGTCATATTTTTGCTAAAGAGCAAAATGTAATCGATGTGATCAAGCTGTTTATTTATATTTTACCGTTGGGTTATGGTTTACAAGGCATAATCATTCTAACCAACTCATCTCTGAATGCACTGCATAAGCCCATGCATGCATTGTTATTAAGCATTGTTCGCTTATTTGTGTTCTATTTACCTTTTGCTTATGTGGGCAGTTTAATAGCTGATGTAGAGGGGCTCTTTATCGGAGCATTGATTGGTAATCTTTGTACCGCAATAGTTTCGTATAACTGGTTCAAAAAGCAAATTGCACACTGCCAAAATAAAATTTCACCACAAACGGCTTAGGAGAGAATATGAGTAAGGATGGAGTAACTGATTTTAAATTAGTGTCACCTTTTAAACCAAGTGGTGATCAACCAACTGCAATCGCTAAATTAGTAGAAGGTTTGGAAGCAGGTCTTGCGCGTCAAACGCTTTTAGGTGCTACAGGTACAGGTAAAACCTTTACCATGGCCAATGTTATTGCTGAGTTAAACCGACCAACCATTATTATGGCGCATAACAAAACACTTGCAGCTCAGCTTTATGGTGAAATGAAAGAGTTCTTTCCTGACAATGCGGTAGAGTATTTTGTTTCTTACTACGATTATTACCAACCTGAAGCCTATGTTGTTGCTAGTGATACCTTTATCGAAAAAGACGCTTCAATTAACGATCACATAGAACAAATGCGTTTATCAGCCACCAAGGCTTTATTAGAACGCAAAGACGTTATTATCGTTGCGTCAGTTTCTGCCATTTATGGTTTAGGCGACCCTGACTCCTATTTAAAAATGATGTTGCTGATTAAACAGGGCGACACGGTTGATCAGCGCGACTTACTCCGTAGGCTCGCTGAACTGCAATACACCCGTAACGATATTGATTTTCAACGGGGTACGTATCGAGTACGTGGTGAAGTCATTGATATTTTCCCTGCTGAATCAGAAACCATGGCAATTCGGGTTGAAATGTTTGACGATGAAGTGGATCGTATCAGTATTTTTGATCCGCTCACAGGTGCGGTGGAGAGGCATATTATCCGTGCCACGATTTACCCAAAAACCCACTATGTAACGCCACGGGAGAAAATTTTAGCGGCAATTGACAATATTAAAGAAGAGTTGAAAATTCGCCGTAAACAGCTGCTCGATAATAACCGTTTAGTTGAAGAGCAAAGAGTTGCACAGCGCACCCAATACGATATTGAAATGATGAGTGAGCTGGGATATTGCTCTGGCATTGAAAACTACTCTCGTTATTTATCAGGAAGAGCACCCGGCGAGCCACCGCCGACGTTACTTGATTATTTGCCAGATGAAGCCTTAATGATCATTGATGAATCGCACGTTACAGTTTCGCAAGTAGGTGCGATGTATCGTGGTGACCGTAGCCGAAAAGAAAACTTGGTTGAATATGGTTTCCGTTTGCCATCAGCCCTGGATAACCGTCCATTAAAGTTTGAAGAATTTGAAGCGATTTCACCGCAAACCATTTATGTATCAGCGACCCCTGGCGATTACGAATTAGAGCGTTCTAATAACGAGGTGGCAGAGCAAGTTATTCGTCCAACAGGCTTACTTGACCCTGAACTTGAAATTCGCCCAGTAGCCACGCAAGTTGATGATTTGCTCTCTGAGATATACAAACGTGTGGAACTTAATGAGCGTGTGCTGGTAACCACCTTAACCAAACGCATGGCTGAAGACCTATCTGATTACTTAAACGATCACGATGTCAAAGTACGTTATCTGCACTCAGACATTGATACCGTTGAACGTGTTGAAATTATTCGAGATTTACGTGCTGGCGTATTTGATGTCTTGGTTGGTATTAACCTTCTTCGTGAGGGTTTAGATATGCCTGAAGTGTCCTTGGTGGCGATTTTAGATGCCGACAAGGAAGGTTTCTTACGTTCAACGCGTTCACTTATCCAGACCATAGGTCGCGCTGCGCGCCACATTAATGGCCGAGCTATTTTATACGCTGATCGGATTACCGATTCAATGAAACGCGCGATTGATGAAACAGAACGTCGCCGCAGCATTCAGCATCAGTACAACCTTGATAATGGCATTACGCCACAAGCACTGAATAAGAAAATCACCGACATTATGGATGTGGGCGAGCAAGTTGATGCCAAAGACGCTAAGCCTCGCAAATCGCGTACGGTGGCTCACAAAGAAATTTTATCTGCGGATGAAATTAATAAGAAAATTAAACAACTGGAATCTGACATGCTGGCGTTTGCACGCGACCTTGAATTTGAAAAGGCAGCAAAAGTACGTGACGAAATCCAACAATTACATCAAGAACTGATTAATGCCTAAGATTGATTTAACCCATTTACTGGCTGCCATTGCACAGGGCGCGCCTTTTAGTGATGAAGTATGCCGTGTCTACCACGGTCGTGGCGACAGCCAAGGCGATACCAACTTTATTAACTTGGATTGGTATCCGCCATATTTATTTTTAGCCTGTTACAATCCCATTGAAGATGATGCGCAAACTGAGTTAACAAATGCCGTTTGGCAAGCGCAGCAACAAGCTGGCTTTAATGCAAGTGGCCTAGTATTTCAATATCGGGCAGGGCGCGATACACAGGTCTCTGTGCCATTTGGTGAAGTACCCGAGCGGTTTGAAGTTAATGAGCTCGGTGCGAGCTATTGGGTGCAACTGACAAAAACGCAAAATACCGGGATTTTCCCGGATATGCGTGAAGGACGTACATTTGTTAAAAATAACAGTAGAGATGCAAAAGTACTTAACTTGTTTTCCTATACCTGTGCATTTTCAGTGATTGCTAAATTAGGGGGCGCGCATCAAGTCATTAATATGGATATGAATAAGTCTGTGTTAAGAACCGGTGCTGATAATCATCGTTTAAACAATGTGGCTGAAAATATAAGTTATTTACCTCACGATATACTGAAGTCCTTTGGTAAACTAAAAAAAGCTGCGCCATTTGATTTAATCGTGGTCGATCCGCCTAGCTTTCAAAAAGGCAGTTTTGTGCTGACCAAAGATTATCAAAAAATACTGCGTCGCTTACCGGATCTGTGCCATAACGATACTCAGTTGTTGTTATGTGCAAATAGCCCAGATGTGAGCGAAAGCATGTTTATTGAGATGATAG